>JAZQPR010000207.1:0-19842 GCA_045628605.1 Oscillospiraceae bacterium | reverse complement strand
GCACCCTATTTTCCTCATTTATATAGCTTTGATGTTGATTTTTTGTTGAAATCATATATGTTAAAATGAGAAAACCACCTCATTTTATTACGAGGTGGTTTTCTCATTTTTCGTGGCTGTTTCTTAACAGCCCCTTTTTTTACTTAGCTTTATTTTTCAGATTTTCAAATTCTTCAATGATTTTATTATAATTATCAGATGTATAATATGAATAATTAAATTGATTATCGCCGGTTTCTGTGTCATCTTTAATTATTATTTCATCGCCTATACAAATAGTTTTGCTTTTATACTCTGTAATCAATTCATTTTTTTCAGTTAAACTAAACGGTTCATATTGTTCAAGACCGTATGACTCTATCAAATCAAAAAACTTTTTGGCTTCTTTTTTTGAAAAAGAAAAATTAATTCCGTCAGGATCCTCATCTGAATTATTTAAATAATTAAATTCGCCCTCAGAATCAATGGAATATATTATCAAACCATATAAAATGTCCTGTTTGGAATGATAAACTGTATTAGAATCTCCTGTTTCCAAATAATTTTTATCAAGAGCTATTCTTATTATTTTTCTGCCTTCAGAATTCCATGGCAAACTGCACCCGCTGACAGCAAAAATTAAAAATACGGCTGCGGTCAATAGAGGAAATACTCTGCTGATTTTTCTCATAATTTTCACCGGTAGAAATTACTCACTCTGTGTATCATCGTTATTTTCCGGATCTGCATCAGGTGTCTGAACATCTGAAGGAGAAGCCGGATTTTCTGACGGCTGTGAAGGACTTGAATCCTGATTTGGTGGTTCTGTTACCTGAGGTTCTTCTGAAGCATTGCTTCCAGAGGATGAATGAGCCTGAGCAGTACTATCTGATTCAGAAGATGCCACAGTCACTTTAGTTGTTGTGACTGCTTTTGTAGTTGATGCAGTTGCTTTTGTAGTTGATGTTGTCGCTTTTGTAGTTGCTGATGTAGTAGTTTTACTGTCATTGCTTCTTCCTTCGTAATTATTTACACCTGTTACGATCGGAAGAGTAATAATATCCTTCTTGGTTTTATCAGCATCTATAATACCGCTGTTTTTCTGAATTGACTGAAGTCTTATGTTAAGATCAGATATTTTTGATTTATAATCCTTTATCTGTTCGTCAGTACAAATACCGTCATTTACAACCTGCTTCTCAAAATCAGTTAAAATGGCATACTGTTCGTTTACAAGCTCTTTGTCCTGATTTTTTCCAAGTTCACCCTGTTCATTTATAACCATCTCAACCTGTATAAGGGTCTTGTTGTAGTCATTTATAAAATAGTCGTTCATGTCGATCAGAAAAGTACTGTACTGCTTCTGTTCAGATTTGCTTAATTTTCCTTTGGAAACTGTCTTCATAGATTTATAAAGATCTATTTTTTCAGTTCTCTCTTTTGATTTTTTAAAACTGTTGTATGTTTCTGTGATTGTTTCCATATCTGAACTAATTACGTTAACATTATCTGCAGTATTACCGCATGAGCAGAATGAAACACACGACAGACAAAGCAAAAAAGCCGCTATTGTACCTTTAAAACTTTTGTTTTTCATTATATTCACCTTATCTTTAAATATATAATAATAAAAAAACAGAATAAATAGTTAAAAAATCTATATATCAATAACTAATACATATTTTACTATGCTGCTATTCTGAATTAATTAATATTACCGCTTTATAGTATAACATTTAAAGCTGAACAAATCAAGTATAATTCAATTACTTTTTGTCTGCCATTTTCAAAAGTTCTTCCTCAGAAATAACTTTTATACCAAGTTCATTAGCTTTGGTAAGTTTGGAGCCGGCATCTTCTCCTGCAACCACATAATCAGTTTTTTTGGAAACTGATGATGATGCTTTTCCGCCGAGTTCTTCAATTATCTTCTTTGCTTCATCTCTCTTAAGTGTCGGAAGTGTACCGGTAAGAACAAATGTTTTGCCTGCAAATGTATCACCTTTGACATTTGATGTGTAAGTAAAATTGAGTCCTTTTTCTATCAGAGAATCTATAAGCTTCTTCATATTTTCATCACGAAAAGCTTCATAGACATTTTTAGACATTACTTCTCCGAAACCATCAATGGAATTTATATCTTCAAATGAAGCATTCATTAATTTTTCAATGGTATTAAAATTATCACAAAGGATAGCTGCGGCTCTGGCTCCAATATTTCTGATGCCGAGACCAAATATTATACGGTCCATCTCGTTCTTTTTAGAGGCTTCAATGGCATTGATAAGATTATTTGCGGATTTTTCCTTAAATCCTTCAAGTGTCATCAGCTTTGAGGCAGTAAGATCGTAAATATCAGCAACGGAAGAAATCATTTTATTTTCTACAAGAAGAGTAACTATAGCATCGCCAAGACCGTCTATATTCATTGCACCCTTTGAAGCAAAATGAATGATATTTTTTAACAACTGTGCAGGACAAAGCGTATTCGGACATCTAAGTGCACTTTCATCTTCAATTCGTACTGCTTTTGTTCCGCAGACAGGACAATATTCAGGAAGAAAATACGGCTTTGAATTTTCAGCATGGGAATTTGATCTCAAAACCTCAGGAATGATCTCCCCTGCTTTTCTGACTACGATAGTGTCGCCAATTCTGATATCCCTGTCACTGATAAACTGCTGATTGTGAAGTACGGCACGTGAAACGCTGGTTCCTGCAAGAAGGATCTCATCAAAAACTGCTACAGGCGTAATAGCTCCTGTTCTTCCGACATTTACTTCAATATCTCTCAGAACAGTCTCTTTTTCTTCAGGAGGAAATTTATATGCTACGGCCCACTTTGGATATTTTGCAGTAGCACCCATTCTGGTTCTCTGTGAAAAATCATTTACCTTTATTACAACGCCGTCTATATCAAAAGGATATCCTGCTCTGCTTTCTCCGATATGAATTATTTCATTTTTTACTTCTTCAAACGTTTTGCAGGGAACATAACTGTGTATTACTTTAAAGCCAAGACTTTTAAGATAATCAAGTGATTCCTTGTGTCCGTTTATGCTTTCGTCTCCGCCCTGCTGAACGTTAAAGACAAAGATATCAAGTTTTCTTTTTGCAGCTATTTTAGGATCTTTCTGTCTCAGTGAACCTGCTGCTGCGTTTCTTGGATTTTTAAAAGGCTTTTCATCATTAAGCTCCTGTTTTTCAACAAGCTCGAAAAAAGATTCTCTCGGCATATATACTTCGCCTCTGACTTCAATAAAAGGAACGTTCTTTTTCAGTTTTTTAGGAATACTGTTTATTGTTTTCAGATTTGATGTAACATCCTCTCCGACAAATCCGTCACCTCTGGTAGAACCAACTGTCATTTCTCCGTCATGATATTCAAGACTTACAGAAAGTCCATCTATTTTAGGTTCAACAATAAACAGAGGATCAGTCAGATCTTCTTTGCATTTATCTATAAAATCCTTAACTGCTTCAAATGAAAATACATCCTGAAGGCTTGCCATCTGAACTGTGTGAGTTACTTTCTCAAATGTATTCAGAGCATATCCGCCTACCCTTTTTGTCGGAGAATTCTCCAGAACAAGCTCAGGGTATTTTGCTTCAAGTTTTTTCAGTTCCTGCATAAGCATATCATATTCATAGTCTTCTACAACAGGATCATCCATTACGTAGTAGCTGTAATTGTAATTGTTTAACAATGCAGTTAATTCATTGATTCTCAGTTCTGCTGATTTTGCGTTCATTATAAACATCTCCTTTTTATATTGCATAAATATTTCGGTTATGAGCTCAACAGCCTCCCCTGAAAACAGGTGAGGCTGTTTTTTTAAAAATATTAAAAGATCTGATTAAAAAAGCATGTGTAATTTCCTGTATGACATGCTGCACCTGTCTGTTCCACATTTACAAGCAATGTGTCATCATCACAGTCTCCAAAAATACTGATCACTTTCTGAACATGTCCGCTGGTAGCGCCTTTGTTCCACAGTTCCTGTCTTGATCTGCTCCAGAACCATGTATATCCTGTTTCAAGAGTCTTTTTAAGGCTCTCTTTATTCATATAAGCAAGCATAAGAACTTCACCTGTTTTAACATCTTTTACAACTGCAGGTATAAGCGGTGCTTTTACAAAAAATTTATCAAGTTCATTTTCATTCATTTCAGTATTCCTCCGGTAATATAACGTCACGAAAGATTCTTTCGGCAAGATCTGCATTTATCTGACATTTATGTTTTTATCTTTTAAATATGATTTTACTTCTCCTACTGTAAGCTCCTTAAAGTGGAACAATGAAGCTGCAAGAGCTGCTGTAGCTCCTGTTTTCTCGAAGACCTCGGAAAAATCTTCAATTTTGCCTGCACCGCCGCTGGCAATTACAGGTATCGAACAGGCATCACATACAGCTTTCAGCATATCAATATCAAAACCGTTTTTAGTACCGTCAGCATCAATGGAATTAAGACATATTTCTCCTGCTCCGAGCTTTTCTATGGTCCTTACCCACTCTATAAGATCAAGTCCCATATCTACTCTTCCGCCGTTAATATAAACAGTCCATTTTCCGTCTGATACTTTTTTCGCATCTATTCCGACACAAATGCACTGACTTCCGAATATATCTGCTCCATCCTTGATCAGCTGCGGATTTTTGACTGCCTGTGAATTTACAGATACTTTATCCGCACCGGCTCTGAGTGCTTCCCTGATATCATCAACAGTTTTGATTCCGCCGCCTACTGTAAGCGGAACAAAAACCTTTTTTGCAGTTTCTCGAACTACATCAAGAAATACTCCTCTTCCTTCAAAAGATGCTGTTATATCATAAAAGACAAGCTCATCAGCACCCTGTCTGTTGTATTCTTCAGCACATTCTACAGGATCGCCGACATCTTTGACACCTTCAAAATTAACGCCTTTAACAACTTTTCCATTTCTTACATCAAGACATGGGATTATTCTTTTGGCAAGCATACTTACACCTCCGCATATCTGATGGCTTCTGCCAGATCAAGAGTTCCTTTGTAAATTGATTTTCCGCAGATAGTACCGTAAAGTCCCATCTCTTTACAGATTTTTATGTCCTCCATTGTATGAACGCCGCCGCTTGCAATTATATTGCAGTTCTTTGTTCCGTCATAAAGAGCCTTGAGCTGTTCTTTGTTCACACCGCTCAAAGTTCCGTCTTTTGAAATATCCGTAAAGATAAAATACTTTACACCCGAGGCTATCATTTTATTGGCAAGATCTATATAATTTACATCTGATGCTTCAAGCCATCCTTCAGCAGCAACCATTCCGTTCACGGAATCAATTCCTACAACTATTTTTTCACTGCCGTATTTTTCAACAGCTCTGCAGACAAAATCAGGATCTTTAAGTGCTGCTGAACCAAGGATCACTCTGGATATACCCATATCAAGATATTCATCTATTGTTTCAAGATTTCTGATACCGCCGCCGATCTCAACTTTAAGATTTGTTTTTGCAGCGACATCCTTATAGATTTTTGAATTGACAGGTCTTCCTTCTTTTGCACCGTCAAGATCAACCATATGTATCCATTCTGCACCTTTTTCTTCAAATCCTTTTGCTGTTTCAAGATAATCAGATGCAACTTTTTCAACTGTATTAAAATCGCCCTTGAAAAGTCTGACGCAATTTCCGTCCTTAATATCAATTGCAGGAAGTATTATCATTTTATAAGTCCTCCGAAATTCTTTAAAATAGTAAGTCCTGTCATACCGCTCTTCTCAGGGTGAAACTGAGCTCCGTATACATATTTTCCATTATATACAAGAGCCGGTATTCTGTCATGATATGTACAATAGGCTGAGATACTGCTGTCATCACAGTAAGCCATATATGAATGAACAAAATAAACGTACTCATCATCAGAAAGGCCGTTTAAAAGCGGACAGTCATTCAGCTTTTCAAGCCTGTTCCATCCCATGTGAGGAATGATCATACCCGGAGCATCGATAATGTCTACTTTTCCTTTGATAAAACCAAGTCCTTCACATTCTTCAAATTCATAAGCTTTTTCAAAAAGCATCTGCATACCGAGACATATTCCGAGAAACGGCTTTTTCTCAGCCTGTTCCTTTAACGTGTCAACCAGTCCGGTTGCACCAAGCATTTTCATGGCACTTGGAAAAGCTCCTACGCCCGGAAGTATTACTGCATCTGCTGCTTCTATTTCCTTTTTATCATTTGTAAGCTTATAATCAAGTTTAAGATAATCAAGTGCATTTTTTACACTGAATATATTTCCTGCACCATAATCTACTATAGCTATCATCAGAGAACCCCCTTGGTTGAAAGAGTCTTACCGTCTGAAGCATATGCAACAGCCATTTTCAAAGCATGTGCAACAGCCTTGAAAACTGCCTCACACTTATGATGGTCATTTGTGCCGTAAACCATATCTGTATGCAGGGTAATTCCTGCATTAAAAGCAAACGCTCTGAAAAATTCCTCTGTAAGACATGCGTCATATTCACCTATCATCTGATTTGTAAATGAACCTTTAAAAACCAGAAAAGGTCTGTTGCTGATATCAAGTGAACAAAAACCGAGGGCTTCATCCATAGGAATATATGCATGACCGTATCGGTTTATTCCGCTCTTGTCACCAAGAGCTTCAGCCAGTGCTTTTCCAAGTACAATTCCTGTATCCTCAACAGTATGATGTCCGTCAACATTCAGATCTCCGACAGCTTTAATGTCCATACTTATTCCGCTGTGAACTGAAAGTGCATTTAACATATGGTCAAAAAAGCCAATACCTGTGTTGATTGAAGCTTTTCCTTCTCCGTCAAGAGTAACTGTTGCTTCGATCTGTGTTTCACGTGTTATTCGTTTGACAGTTCCGGTACGCATAACATATTTCCTCCGTATTTATATCTTATTTATTAAAATATTTTTTTATAAGTGATATTACTGTATTGTTTTCTTCCATACTTCCTGCAGTAATTCTGAGATATCCGTTAAATTTTCTTACTGCAGCAGAATTTTCAAGAAGAAAATCATAAATCTTGTTAAACTCAGCTGTTTTTATCAGAACAAAGTTTGTACATGTCGGATATACTTTTTCAAAACATCCGAATGAATTCTGGATATCAATGATCTGATCATACAGATATTTTGTATTTTCAATTATCGTATTTGTTCTTTTAACAATATAATCCTTCTCTGAAAGAATATCAGAAACAATTGTCTGAGCTACTGTATCATTGTTATAAGGAGATTTTGCCGCTCTGAACGCTCTGGTAAGAGATTTGTTTGAAACTGCAAATCCAAATCTTACTGCAGCCATACCGATTGATTTTGAACATGTTTTTAAAACGATAAGATTATCAAAATCACTTACACTGTCAAGAACTGACTGATTCCAGAAATCCATATATGCCTCATCCACTATGACAAGTGTATCTGAAAGAGATCTTACTATCTTGAAAATGGTATCCCTGTCAAGACCCTGTCCGGTCGGATTGCATGGATTTGAAAATATCAGTCCGTCAGCATTGTTTTCTTTACAGAATGAGATCAGTTTATCAGCATCAATTGTCAGATCTTCATTTTTCTGGTATGTTTTAACGTTAAGCTCATAAAGATGACCGTAAAAATCATACATTGAAAAATCATTTGATACATTTACGATCGTATTTCCTGACTCAAAGAAACAGCTGGAAATAATACTAATCAGCTCATCAGACCCATTTCCGGCTGTGATAAGATCCATATCAATATTATAGAGTTCAGAAAACGCTTTGACCGGTTTCAGAGAAAGCGGATCCGGATATCTGTTAAAATCTATCTCTGATATGCTCTTACAGATTTTTTTCTTCATTTCATCAGATAAATTATAGAAACTTTCATTTGCATCAAGTCTTATTTTGTAGTTTCCCTGAATAGGTTCATACGGAACAAGATTTTTTAGTTTATTGTTAAGCTGATAGCCCATAGAGTTCTATTCCTTTCATTTCTTACTATACGCAATCAATATTTAAACTGAAAGCAGGGCTTTTAAATCACCCTGCATTTTGAGTTGTGTAAATTTTATTCAAAACGAACCTTAATGGCATTTGCATGTGCTGTAAGACCCTCTTTTTCAGCAATAAGAACTATATCATCCTTTGCTTCACGAAGAGCATCCTCTGTATAGTAAATAAAGCTTGAACGCTTTGTAAAGCTCTGAACACCAAGAGGAGAGAAAAATCTTGCTGTTCCGCTTGTAGGAAGAACGTGGTAGGTCCTGCAAAATAATCACCCAAAGGTTCTGAAGCATACTGTCCAAGGAAAACAGAACCTGCATTGTCAAGCTTTCCTATATATTCAAGAGGATTTTTCATAAGAACTTCAAGATGCTCAGGCGCTATGCTGTTTGCAAGTTCAACGGCTGTCTCAGTATCATCACACAGTATAGCAGCGCCGTAATTTGTAAGAGAAGACTCTATAATTTCTTTTCTTGACAGATAGTTCATCTGACGTGTCAGTTCTTCCTCAGTCTTACTTATAAGTTCTTCACTCGTTGTAACCAGAATAGCAGAAGCAAGCTTGTCATGTTCAGCCTGAGACATAAGGTCGGCAGCTACAAATTTAGGATCAGCTGTTTCATCAGCAAGAACAAGGATCTCACTAGGACCTGCTATCATATCTATATCAACTGTACCATAGAGAAGTTTTTTGGCTGTTGCTACAAAAATATTTCCCGGTCCTACTATCTTGTCAACCTTCGGAATTTCATCTGTTCCAAAAGCAAGTGCAGCAATTGCCTGCGCACCGCCCGCAAGAAATACTCTGTCAACTCCGCAAAGAGCTGCAGCAACGAGAATATCATTGTTAGGTTTTCCGTTTTTCAGCGGTGGTGTTACCATAACAATTTCACCAACGCCTGCTATTTTGGCAGGGATCGCATTCATAAGAACACTTGAAGGATAAGCTGCTGTACCGCCCGGAACATAAAGACCGACTCTTGCAAGTCCTCTAACTCTCTGACCAAGAATGACCCCGTCTTCTCTCGGGTCAATAAAACCTTCTGTTTTCTGTCTGTTATGAAAAGCTGAAATATTTTCAATGGCATCAAGAAGTGCACTGACAAATTCCTCATCAGCTTCAGTAAGAGCTGTATTGATCACATCTCTCGGAACCTCATAATATTCAGGAAGTTTTCCGTCAAATTTTTCTGTATATTCCTTAACTGCCTTATCGCCGTTTTTACGAACATTATCTATTATTTCACTTACGATCTCAGTTACTTTTTTATCTGTTTCAACACTTCTGTCAGCAAGCTCTTTTAAAAATGCTGCTTCTGACTTACCGTCTGCTTTTATTTTTCTTAACATTGTATTCTTTCCTCTCTGTAATTATTCAGATATTTTCTTTTCTATTTTTTCGACCAGTGCTTCTATTTCTGACTGTCTCATTTTCATACTTACAGTATTTACTATAAGTCTGGCTGCAATAGGAGCGATGTCTTCAATTACTTCCAGACCGTTTTCCTTAAGAGTTGTTCCTGTTTCAACTATGTCAACGATTCCGTCTGAAAGATCAAGAAGCGGAGCAAGTTCAACAGAACCTTCTATTTTTACAATATCTACATCCATTCCCTTTGCTTCAAAAAAAGTTCTTGCAACATTAGGATACTTTGTAGCAATTGTTTTTATACCGAAACCTTCATAAAAATTAGATCCTTTTTTTGCAGCAAGAGCAAATTTACATTTTCCGAATCCAAGATTTACGATCTCAAAAAATTTGCCCGGCATTTCCATAATGGTATCTTTTCCTACAACGCCCATATCACATACGCCTCTGTCTACATATGTGATAACATCTGCGGCTTTTGCAAGAACCACTTCAAGATTTGCATCCGGAATAGCTAAAATCAGCTTGCGTCCTTTTTCATGAACTGCGGTACAGTCAAATCCGAGACTTTCAAGAAGTCCGACTGTATCTTTCTCAAGTCTGCCCTTTGTAAGAGCAATTCTTAACGGTTTAGACATTTATATACATCCTTTCGGTTATTATCAAAGTTCAGTTACATCATCAGCTACTATTACGATCTTATCGATCTTAAGATCCTTTGCATATGCTTTTACTCTCTCAAGGTCATCAAACACTGCGATCTCAGCAACAAGACCGTTTTCACGCATCTTCTTGGCTTCAAGAACAGCCTTCATCTCATAACCCTTAACAGCATATACAACTGCATCGCTGGCTTTTTTTGACGGCTTCTCATGTTTAAGCATAACCTTTGCAACAGCATCAATATCTACTGCAAATCCGGTAGCAGGAACATCATATCCGTATTCAGATATCAGCTTGTCATATCTTCCGCCTGCTAAAACAGGATCACCTATTCCTTCAATATAACCCTTAAGAATAACACCTGTATAATAATCTGTTCTGTTTACCATACCAAGATCAACAGTTATTCTTCC
Organism: Oscillospiraceae bacterium; assembly: GCA_045628605.1. Taxonomy (GTDB): domain Bacteria; phylum Bacillota; class Clostridia; order Oscillospirales; family Ruminococcaceae; genus HUN007. Next base: position 9,414 of record JAZQPR010000207.1, on the reverse strand, counting down.
TTTGCATCCAAGCTGCTGAATATCCTTGTAAAGCTCTTTTAAGCTTGCAAGAACAGCATCTGTTTTATCATCTGAGAATAATGAAGCTGCTTTTTCAAATACTTCTTCTCCTCCGAACAGTCTCGGAAGCATCTTAAGTGCCTTTGTCACATCTCTGTTTGCATCAAGGCTGTCAAGAAGATCGTTTAAAGCAGGATAATTCTTGACTTCTATAAGATCTCTGATTTCTTCTTTTATCTCATCGCTGACCTCAAGCTTATTCATAAGTTCCTTGAAAAATCCGATATCATTTATTTCAAGTGAAAAATCACCATGACTGCATTTTTCAAGTACTTCACATGACATTTCTATTACTTCAATATCAGCTGTTTTTGAACTTGAACCTATAAGTTCAATACCGGCCTGCTCAACCTGATCAAGACGGCCTCTCATTGTAGTGCTGACATTATATACATACTGATCATAACAAAGTCTCAACGGAAGAACTGCTTCCTTAAGTCTTGTTGCAACAACACGAGCTATCGGCATTGTGGAATCTGGTCTGAGAACAAGGAGTCTTCCTTTTCTGTCAACCAGCTTATATAATTCTTCCTGAGGAAAATGTCGTGATTTTGAATTGAATACATCAAGGAATTCAAGACCCGGAGTAATAATCTCATTATAGCCGTGAGATTTAAAAATATCTGAAACGTTCTTTTCAATACTCTCTCTCATGACACATTCTTTAAACAAAAAATCTCTTGTGCCTTCAGGAGTGATCAAATCATAATTTTTCATTAAAATCCTCATTTCTAAAAAAGCTTTGTGTTGTAAAAATACATGCAGGCACTTTAGCGTGCTAACACGATAATATGATATCATATTATCACTTAATAGTCAATGCACCATTAAGCCAAAATCACCAATCAATTTATATTCTTTATAGTAAAAACATCCAAACATCAAAGAAACACTCAGATCAACAGAGTAAAACTTAATGATCACCGTTCTTTTCTGCCTTGATATTAAAAAATTTTTTCATTTCAACAATATTTTTCCCGTTATTTTCTCTGTATGAAAATTCATCCATAATTCTGAATGCAAGTAATATTCCTCTCCCGCCCGGATCCGGTCTGCTTTCAGAAAAATTCCTGCATTTATAATATTTTACCGGATCAAATAATATACCTCCATATTCAAACCGCAGCATAACAAATCCTGATTCGGTATCAATATCTGTCAAAATCGATATTTCATCTGAATTTTCAAGCATTGCATGTTTATCAATATTTGCTAAAATTTCATCTGCAGCAGTCATTACAGCGCTGCATGAACGGCTGTCAGGAACAAATGACAACGCATTTTCAAGTGATCGTTCTATCATGTCATAATTATCTGAAGAAGCAATACAGTTTATTGTCTTTTTAATAAAACATCACCTCAAAGCAAATAAAAATCATTAAATAAAATAACATTCACACAATCATTATTTTATCAAAAAAATATCATTTCGTCAAATCAAATATATATTTACATTTTGGAGTAATTACATCAAAAAACAACATGAAAAATGTATTTTATATATATTTTATACAGCTATAATCTTATAACTATACGTTTTTTATCAAATAATCTAAATAAATATTGCATTTTAAACGATTCTGGGATATAATTAATATAGGGATATATCAAGCACCACGGTATTTACAAGAAAATCAATGCCTGTCACACATAAAATTATTCTCAGTTATCATGTTAAGGATTCTTTGGGGGTGTAATTTTGATATACGGTAAATTTTCATATTACAGCAAATCAATTAATGCAATAACGCTGGTTATCTCTGCTGCATTTATTGCATTGATGATTTTTTCATGCGTAAACAACTATCAGCCTGAACGAGCCGGAATAATGGTCATTATATCAATTCCGTTTCTGGCTATACTCAACAGAATATCCAATAATATTCCGGGAACTTATTCAGCCGGAGAACATGCTTTGAATATTGATACACTGTTTTCTCATCACACAATATATTTTTCGGACATAAAAGACATCAGAACCGACATAATCAAATATGGTCATTATTATGAATGTTCTCTCGATATTAAAACGAATAATAAAAAATATCATTTTAAAATGAATGTTGAAAATGATCTGTCAGATTGTTTTAAAAATCCTGAGACATATTCAAACATCGTAAAATCGATCGCATTTGTTAAAATTGGTGATTTTGTAAACAGTAAGATCAAGGCTGCTAAAAATACTTAAATAACTTCTAAGGATGGTAAAAATGACAAAATACATTATTATCGCATCAGTACTTATTGTTCTGATCGCGCTCGGAATCATATGCAAAAAAATTGTTAAATCCAAGGGATATCCAAACGATGACAATTCAGGATTTGCATGGGGCTTTTTTCTGAACTTTATAGGACTGATCGTCTGTCTGAAAAAAAAGCAGTATGTTCCGCTTCAAAGAGTTGACAAAAAGGCAACTGAAGAAAATATCGAAGAAATACAGATTTCAAGTGAAGAATTTGCTGAAAAACTTTCATCAACAAAGTCAACCGATGATGAACACTTCACTGTTTCAAAAGAACATATAGATCTCATCAGTGATCTTCACAAAACTGCACTTTCTCTGGTTGCTCCGAGAACATCTGAAGATGAAATGATCACTGTTGAATTTGACACCGACTGGACAAAAAATATCTTTGAACTTGTAAATCAGACACAGAATATTTATTCTGTTATAGAATCAAAATGTGCACAGAATCTTGATGAAAACAACGCAGAGTATTATGAAAGTCTTTATGAAAGAGCAATAACATTATCCAATTTATGCAGATATAAAACTGAAGAGGTAAAGATCTCATCAAACCAGTTATCCTATTACCTGAAAGAAAACAAAACATTCAAAATAAATGAAGAAGCTGAAAAGAGCTTATTAAACGATCTTGAAACCGTCGACAAACTTTTTTCTTTTCTTGAAAAAAGCCGTTTAAAGATTAAAAACTACGCGAACGAACTCAGAAAAAAGATTTCTGAAGAATGCGGTGAAAAAGGTGCAGAATGGAATAATCAGCACGATTAATAAATAATATACTGAATAAAAAAACATGATATGATACAGCAGAACATACTTCCTCTCAGATTTCAAAGAGAGGAAGTTCTTTTTTTGCCCGAATACAACATATCAAAATATATTTATCGGCAGATTTTCTCAAAAAAATTTTTTGCAACCTTTTTTATTTCTATTTCATCTTATAAATGTTATGGTATGATATAAAAAGGATTTTGGAAATATATGAATAAAAAGAGGAATTGTACTATGGAACAACTCAAAATTACAGAAAATAAAAACGAAATGTCTGAAATTGGCAGGCAAATAGCAAATGAGCATAAAGATATCTATACACCTTTGATGCTAAGCAAGATATTGGCTAAAATTGAAGCAGAACTACCGGAAAAAAGCTGTGAAGAAAAAGAAATAATTATGTATATTTCAATATATGATTTCTGGGTTTACGGCAATAACATTGATGAGGAGTTTTATTATAATTTTTATGAAAAAACTCATGAAGAAAAAAAATCTTATATGACATACAGGATTCTCACATTATATGTAGATTATCTTTGCTGTGGAAGTCCTTATGCTGAAAAAAACTTCAGACGAAAAACTATCGATCAGCTTGAACTAAAATATGAATGTTATAAACTTTTTAAGCCTTATTACAAAAGAGATGTTATCGAAATAAAAGATACAGATGATTTTCCGCTGTTTGAAACATTTGTAAAAAAACACAACGTATTTGTTGCAAAACCGTCAAACTTTTGTTACGGAACAGGTGTGCATAAAGTAAGTATGGATAATTATTCAAATACTCATAAGGCATTCCGAAGTTTATTGTCTGAAGGAATACAAACATCCAAAAAGCATCCTTCACGTAAACGTTCAATTGTTCTTGAAGAATTAATAAATCAAAGCAGTGAAATGGAAAAAATACATCCCGGTTCTGTAAACTCTGTCAGAATAACAGCTGTCAGAGATAAAAACGGAAAAGTTGTAATTCATCATCCATGGTTTCAGGTTGCCTTTGGAAATAATTTTACAGCATTTGACGCATTTGCAGAAGTTGATGTGAATACCGGCATAGTAATTACTGACGGATGTTCAGAAGATGGAACAAAATATGAATGCCATCCTGATACAAAAATTAAATTTAAAGGATTTAAAATTCCTGAATGGGATAACTTAAAAGCACTTATTGAAGAGCTTATGTCTGTAATTCCATCATACAGATACGTTGGCTGGGATATGGCATATACTTCAGACGGATGGTGCGTGATTGAAGCCAATTATGGCGGAGAATGTATGTGGCAGATGATAAATTCAAAAGGCTGCAGAGAAGAACTGGAAGAACTTATCGGATGGAAAATGAAAGAAGAATTCTGGTGGCAGGTTTTGCCTTTTGAAAATTTTGAGAAAAAAGGCAGCAATGAAAAAAATACAAATTTAAAAGTAAAAAAATCTCAAATAACCGCATAATAATATTTCCGCAGTCAGCCTGCAAATATATATAAAAAATGCCCGTCTCTTCAGAGAGGGCATTTTTTATATATGCTATTTAATTTTATCCAACATATATTCCATCAACTTTGATCCATGATTTTCCATCCAAAGTAATTTGCATTACTATGCTGCCGTCACCGTCAATATAAAAATCATTTTCAGAAAGTTTTGAAACAATTTCATCAGCTCTGGAAATTCGATTATTAATATATTTTGTAACCTTTTCAATTTCTGCTCCGCTGACAACAGTAATACCATCACATTTTAAAATTTTTTCAGCAGCAGCATTAATATCTGTAACCTGGGACAATGAAAGCATATCACCTGTAGAAATATCAAATGTCATATACTGCTCTGAATAACCACTGACAAGCTGATTCTTTTTAACTATCGAAAGCAATGATACATCCGAATACTTTACCTCACATGATAATTGGTACTCCGGTGCTGCTTCACTTTCTGCTGCTTTATCGATTCTGCTCTGATCATCAGCTTTGATCGCATTGTTTATTTTATCCTGTGCCGCACCTGAAATACCGGAAACCTGAACCACTGAAATACCATCATAAAGATCTACAAATTCTGTTGAATAATTTGCTGCCCCTACCGCTCTTTCAGTTACCTTGTTTTCTTCAACCTGTTTTGTTTCATCAGGCTGCTGATCGTCTTTTTTCTTCTTTTTTAGAGTACATCCTGTCATGGATACTACAAACAAAAATGTTAATAAAATTGCTGAAAATCTGCGAAATTTCATTTTCCCACCTCAATAAAGTATTATTAATTAGATTATACGTTTAAATACAATAATACCAACTTCTAAATATATAATATCAAAAAACTCATGAAAAGTCAATAAATATTGTAAATAATCATCCACTTTCCTGACATCATTATGACATAATTAAACTATTCATACTCTCAAAATAAAATCTCTCATTTTTCCAAAAGAAGAATATATTTTCCTGTTCAACCCTCTGCTTTTAACAAGCAGAGGCGATTCGTAGAATCGCTGACCAAACAGTCGGAGACTGTACTCTGACTGAGCGGAAAGATAGAACCCGCCGTCTACAGAGGCGGGGGATATCCTCTGTGTTGTTCAAAGCTCTGTGTTGTTATACTACATAAAATAAGATACAGAAAAAGTGCATAAGACTGCCGGCAAGCACAAACAGATGAAAAATCGAATGCATATAGATATGTTTTTTTCCAAGGCCATAAAGAACTGCTCCAAGCGTATAGCAGACTCCTCCGATTATCAAAAATGCTGTTCCGCCTGATTTTAGAGCCGGGATGATCTGTTTGGATGCAAATATGATGCACCATCCCAGAATAATATATAATGCCATCGATACTTTTAAAAACTTTTTCATATCAACAGCATTAAGAACTATTCCTAAAATTGACAGTCCCCATACTATTCCAAAATAGGTCCATCCCAGTGCAGGATTATTTTCACGAAGAGAAACCAGTGTAAACGGTGTATATGTTCCGCCAATTAAAAGAAAGATCGAGCAGTGATCAAGCACTCTGAATACTCTCTTTGCTTTTAAATGCGGTTTTAATCCGTGATAAATACTCGACATACAGTAAAGTATGATCATCATACCGCCAAAAATCGCGCTGCTTACTACTGCATAAGCATTGCTGTGAACAGCTGCAAATATTACACAAAGCGTTGTAGCCGTAATGCCAAGTGCGCCTCCGACTATATGAGAGACCATATTAAAAATCTCTTCACCTTTTGTATATGATGGGATACCATATTTTTTTTCTGCTGTTATATCCATTTTCATCCTCCATTCTGTGTTCTGTCAAAAAAAATTTCTGAACGCTGCTCAAATTTACATTTATTATTTTATCACATCATTATAAAAATTTCAATAATAATAATATTAAAAAGCAGTTCGCACTCTATGGCACGAACTGCTTTAAATATATTAATGAATAACTTATTATTTCTTTGGACCGAGAACAATACCCTTTTCCTTGCATACATACTGCTTGAATTTTGCAAGGTCAGCAATATCAACTTCTCCGTTTGCATCTACATCAGCTGCAAGAAGCTGCTTTTCAGTAAATGTTTTATTATGATTCATAAGTCCGATACTTAAAATAGTAAGATCAGTAAGATCTGCTGTCTTATCATCGTTAAGATCTCCATAAATGAAATCAGTATCTGTACCTGTACTGCTGCTGCCTTTATCAGTAGAAATAGTAGTATCATCACCGTCATAAGGAGTACCGTAAACAAGTTCACCTTCAAAATAAAGCGGTATTCTGTCTGTAGGACCAAACTCCTCAGTCAGGATAAGTCCTTCACGGCTGTAGTCATTTGTTGCATCCCAGTTGCTTGTATATTCAGCATCCTGTCCAACAATAAGACCAACCTGAAGGTCTCTCTTTCCATGCCATAAAGTACCTGTCCAGTCCATTTCGATATAATATACATTATCTTTAAGATGGATAGGCTGTGAAACCTTTGCGGATTCTTTCATGTCTGTGGTAGACTGAACTTCATCATAATATACTTCTGACTTGACATCAGCTATAGTCTGACCTCTTGCAATAAGCTCTGAAATATCAAAATAGTAACGAGCCTTTAAGCTTTCAGTATAAAGATATTTCGGAGGTGTTTTTGTATCATTGTGTACTCTTACACAGAACTGTGTTCTTTCAATATTTTCCTGAACAATATTTGCTTCGATCCAGAAAGGCTGGCCCGGATCTTCCTTAGGAGGAAAATCTTCATCAGGTTTCATATCTTCTGTACCGTAGTAATAATAGAGACCTGCAAGATCGCCTACTATACCTGCGTTATAGTCAACTGCAACTTCGTTGTAAACATAGTCTTTTGTGATATCTCTGTGCCAGTCTTTTGAGTCAGGACCGCCGACAAGAGCGCCCCAGAGAACATGTGTCTGATCAATAGGATCATCCATAGAGAATGTTGCTGAACCATGTGATGCTCGATGGTGCGGATGGCTTGCACTGTTCTCGGAATAACCAACAATATAGGAACGGTTCATCGGATTTTTGCCCATGATGTATTCCATCTGTCTTTCTGCCCAGTCAGTAAATCCTGTGTACTCCTCTCCGTCAGCTGCAGTTTCTTTTCTGTAAACCATTGCGCAGAGACCTGCTGCAGTATTGTAACGGCATGAACCGTATTCATTTACTACTGAGAATTTTTCAGGCGACATATTTATATATGTTTTATCGTTCGGATCTACTTCCTTGATGTGCTGATAATCCATATTCCATATTTCATCAGCAAGTCCGCCTGCCTTAAGATGAGGCTCACCTGACCAGAATTCAAGGTTCCATCTGAAAATAAACCAGTCACGTTCGTTGTCAGTAATCGGAGCCAGCTTTGCAAAAACACCGCCCCATACTGTATCCCAGCAGTGAACCCAGATGTTCTGCCATGTGCTTCCTGTGGTTTCCATAATTCTCTTAAGGTAACCTGTATATACATATCCGCCTGTTTCTGTAAGTTCAGAAGTATCAACAGCGATAATATGATCAATGTATTCCTGTTTTCCTGTAATTATGTTGAGCCATACAGCAGCCCATGAAAGTTCATCATAGTCATAGCTTGAAGTATAGAAACCTCCGTCATATCCGAGGCTGAGTACTTCGTTGCTGTCTTCTGCTTCTTTATGGGTTTCTCTTGCGAAATCATAAAGTGCTATAGCCTTTTTAAGACTTTCTTCTGCATATTCAGGTTCTGTATCCTTAAAGTTAAGATAGTTGATAGCAAGTGATGCTGCAGCGCCGGCACACATATCTGAAGCCGGTGTATCAACTGTTGCAAAATATGCAGGTCTTGCAAAGTTCAAAAGCATCTTGGTATCCTGAAGTTCAGGAGGGCACCAGTAGTTATGGTCGTTATTACCCTCACCTACCTGATAGCAGAAAGCAATAAGCTTGCCGTCTTCATCAAGGTATGTTCCCTTCATATAGAAGTCGTTGAACCAGTGAAGAATATCTTCCATATGTTCCTGAGTCCCGGTATCTTTATATGCATCACGGAATTCATAATAGCCCCAGCCGAGAGTTGACGCAGCATATGTACCCGGAAGACCGAATTTTACATGGTCTCCTGCATCGTGCATACCGCCGCCGCAGTCAATAAATCCATCGCCGTCAGGGTCAAGAATATCTCTGTATTCATCAATAAATTCCTGTGATAAGTTTGTTCCGAATTTTGCATCTGCACCTTCTTCGGTAACAGGTTTAAGAGGTATATTGTAGTCCTCTGTATGACAGTCGCCTCTCCATTCAAGACGCTTTAATTTTTCTCCTGTAACAGGATCCTTGTCATATCCGCATTTGTTTGCATCATAAAAGTATAGAACATACTGAAGGGCTTTGGCAAAGTTTACCTCAACATCATCGTAGCTGAACGAATCCGGATCCGGATATACTATTTCATCCTCATATATTTCCGGTGGTTTTTCTCCTGCATCTGCCAATACAAAATTAACAGCTGCCACATTTGAAAACATTGCAGCACCTGCAGCAGCTGCAAGAATACGCTGCCATAATTTCTTATTTTTCATTTCGCACAACCTTTCAAAAAAATTTCAAAGAATTACACTTCACTTATCACATCACTATTTTAATTATACACAAATAAAAATAATAATTCAATCTTTTGAAAACGAATTCATATAGCTATAAACTCATATTATTATATTAAAAAATGATATAACAACACAGAGGATATCCCCCGCCTCTGCAGGCAATGGCATCAACTTAAGCCTTCCGTGACGCACAGCGTCCTTTGAGACCCCTTCGCCACGCTTACGCGCGGCCCTCTTCCCCTTATCAGGGGACGTAAAATTATGTTGCTTTTATT
>JAZQPR010000206.1:0-30811 GCA_045628605.1 Oscillospiraceae bacterium | reverse complement strand
AACAAGTATAAATACAAAGCTAATATGAGCTGCGTAATATCTCTGATTGACGACTATATTATAAGATTATTTTATTCTATTTCAAATAGAAGTCGTAATATTCTTTTATCGAATATTTACCGGAATATTATTCACGCTGTTGTATATGCCGTTCCAAAAACCGCATCTGCACGGACTAAAACCGCACTAAAAACGGCAACAGAACCGCACCTTTTCCGGATGAAAACCGCACTTTAACTTGATATAATACAGATAGCACATTAATTTGTGACTAAATGTATTAGGAGGTCTCGAAATGATTAATTATCGAGAGATTTTAAGGCTTCATAGTCTTGGGTACAGTAAAAGACGAATTGAAGCCAGCGTGAGAAGTTCTCATCAGACAGTGAAGCAGGTTATTGATAGTGCCGAACAGAATGGCATAAAGTGGCCATTGGACGAAGACATTACCAATGCTAAGCTTGAAAAGTTGCTTTCGGGAAAGGATATTAACGATCAGATTAAAATATACGCTAATCCCAATTATCCGTACATTCATCGTGAGCTATCCAAGAAGGGTGTAACTATGACTCTGCTGTGGAATGAGTATTGTGAAAGATGTTACGCTAATGGTGAAACTCCGTACATGAGCACACAGTTCAGTGACAACTATCGTCGTTGGGCTAGTGTTTCAAAAGCAACGATGAGGATAAACCATAAACCAGGAGAAACTATGCAGGTTGACTGGGCCGGAGAAGCTATCCCTTACTATGATTCAGTTACTGGTGAAGAATACAAAGCATATCTCTTTGTTGCTGTGTTGCCTTGCAGCAGTATTATTTACGTTGAAGCATGTGAAGATATGAAACAGGAGAACTGGTTGCTTTGTCATATTCATGCTTACTCATATTTTGGTGGTGTAACAAGAGTTCTTGTACCTGATAATCTTAAAACAGGTGTAATTGCGAATACCAAATATGAAACAAGACTTAATGAGAGCTATCGTGAACTTGCCGAATATTATGGAACAGCAATTGTCCCTGCAAGAGTCCGTCATCCACAGGATAAAGGACTTGTAGAACGTTCAGTTGGCTTTTCAACAACATGGATAACTGCTGCTCTTCGAGATCAGAAATTCTTTTCTATTGAAGAAGTAAAGTCAGCTGTATCTGCCAGGCTTGAAGTTATTAACAACAAACCTTTTCAGAAGCGTCCTTGTAGTCGTAAAGAAGCATATATCAATGAAGAAAAGGAATTTATGCTCCCTCTCCCTAAAGCTCCATACGAGCCTGCATTCTGGACTCAGGCCAGTGTAGGAACCGATTATTTAATCAGTGATGGAAAGAATAAATACTCTGTTCCTTTTGATTTAATAGGTCAGAAAGTACAGATTCGTTTAACAAAAAATACAGTTGAAATATTTACTAACGGAGAGCGAATTGCATCACACAGACGTCTTGAAAAATATCAGGTTCAGCCTGTTATTAAGAAAGAACACATGCCTGATAATCATCGTAAGTATCTTGAATACAATTCAGATGAGTTTAAAAATCAGGCAAGTAATATCGGCCCTTCAACTAGCAAAGTAATTGAATATTTCCTGTCATCAGGAAGTGTACCCGAACAGGGATACAAGTCATGTATCACACTCCTCAAACTTGGTGAACGTTACAGTAAAAAGAAACTTGAAGGTGCTTGCGAACGTATGCTCGCTTTCTCTTCAGTACCTTCTATCAGAACGATAACTTCATTACTTAAGAATAATGTAGTTACCAAAACTTCTTCTGATACTACTGAAAAGAAAAACACAAGTGCAAAATACGGCATTACTCGTGGTGCTGCGTACTTCAGTAAGGGTGGTGATTCAAATGATTAATCAGTCTACTGTTGAACGACTTCGCTCAATGAAAATGAATGCGTTTGCAGCTGAACTGGAACGCCAGCTTGAAGACAATGAAAACTTCGCTTCACTTGGTTTTGAGGAACGTCTTGGCCTACTTGTAGATTCAGAATGGAACCGACGTCAAAACACCAAGCTCAAACGCTTTATTCATAATGCACGTTTTTCTTCTGCTGATGCAACTATGGAAGGTATCGAGTACATAGAAGACAGGCACATTGATAAAAAGCAGATGCTGAGATTTTCAACATGTCAGTATATTGAAGACGGTCGTCATATTATTCTCAAAGGTGCGTCAGGTAACGGCAAAACCTACATTGCTTGCGCATTAGGTAATGCTGCATGTCGTAAGTTCAAGTCTGTAAGATATATCAGAACACCTGAGCTCTTGGATGAACTTGGGATAGCTAAATCTACAGGAGACTTTCAGAAAGTTATTAAAGCCTACAAGAAAGTAGATCTTTTAATACTTGATGAATGGTTAATCAGAAAGCTTACAGCAGATGAATCTTACAATCTTCTTGAAATTGTAGAGGTAAGAAAGGATCATTCAATAATATTCTGTACTCAGTATGAGCCTGAAGGATGGTATGAAAGAATTAACTCTGATCCTGAAAATGACAGCCCTATCTCAGAAGCTATTATGGACAGAATCATACACAACGCTTACAATGTTATGATTGATGGTAAAATCTCAATGAGAGAACGCCATGGAATAAATGCAAAGGAGGCATTTCTGAATGAATGACTACTGTGCATTTAGTAAAAATCATAAATGTTTAAAATGGACTGATTATGAAATTACTCTTCATGAACTGGAAGAAGCAGATGAACTTTGTCATTGCAACTGGATTGAAATCCAGAGATTAAATGACTACATTGAAGAACTTACTTCCATACTAAAAGAAAACAACATAGATTATCCAGAATACTAATTTAAAAGAAGTTGTTCACTGCACTCTTTTTTCGATTTTACCTGCTCTGGTTCCGGAAAAGGGTGCTCTGAGCAACGATAAGACTGTACTTTGATCCGGTAAATCAATATTGTGCGGTTCTTATCCGGTAAGCAGTGCGGTTTTAGTGCGGAAAAGGTGCGGTCGAAGTACCGTGCAGATGCGGTTCTTCACGCGGTATATACAGCTGTTATACCTGTAAGACCAGGAAGATCTTATTTAAGAAAAAAATCTCATCCTTCAATAAAGTTTGCTCAAAATCAACGTTAAATCGCTTAAGTTGATGACATTGCCTCTGCAGGCGGCGGGGGATATCTTTCCGCTCAGTCGGAGTACAATCTCCGACTGAACGGAAGCGATTCTACGAATCGCCTCTGCTTGTTAAAAGCAGAGCTTTGAAGGTAGAAAAACTGAACTGAAGCATCACTAAAATTAAAGATTCTTTAACTAAAAATATTCTTCTGGATATTTTTAGTTTTCACAACTAATTTCCGGAATCATAAAATTGTCTCTGTCAATATTAATTGCAATAGCCATATCAAGTCCGGAATTTTTTCGATCATTTATTACTATTCGTTCACCATACGGAATATTAAAAATAATATCATCATATCTAATATTTTTTTCTTTTAAAAATGATATTGTCATTTCAATATACTCGTCTGTCCTTGCTGTAAATATTATTATTTTATCAGTTAGTGGAATTGAATCGACATATTCTTTTGCTCCTTCTAGAAGAGTATCAACACCATCTGTTTTATAACCGTTATGTTTAACAAGGGTTCCATCCAAATCAAGTATCCATGTTTTAGGAAGTGTTGACAGAATAAGTTTTTCACGCATATTTTGAAGACTCCTTTGTATTCTATTTTGAAGCTTTGCTTTGAACAATGCAGAGGCAATTCGAAGAATCACTTTCGTTGAAGTCGGAGATTATACTCTGACTTCAATGAAAGGATAGAACTCGCTGCCTATAGAGGCGTGGAATATTATCTTCGTCGTTATAGTGTCAGATTGTCAATCATCTGAATTATTTCATCTTCTTTTTTACTACTATAAGAAAGATATACTGCATCAATAAAGGGATTAATGTCTCTTAAATCATAATATAAATGAACAGACTCAGGCAGTAAACAATGTGATGATTCTGACATTATTAACTTAGAATATAATACAATACTTGAGCTGATACTTTCAGAAGCTACTATTGCATCAAATATGCCGGAACGCACACCTATACACTTTTTGGCAACACCTGATGCATAACATAATTCTTCAATACTTAAATCACACTTGTTTGTATCCGGTATAACATTATCGAAACTATTGGTAAAAATTTTTTCTATACCTTTTCCACTTAGTCTGTCAACTATTTTTTGCCAGAAAGACATACTATTAATCTGAATTGTCTGTGCAAATGGAAATATAATTACAGAATCCCTATATATTGCCTTTATTGTCTCTTTTCTTTCGTTAGGAATACATGAAAATTCGCCTGGTACCGGCTTCGCATCAAGAGGAATACCAAGTAAATCTTTAAAATGATACACAAATGGTATATCCTGATTAATTTCAAAAGAAGTCATACTTAAATCCTTAGGTTTAAAATGTCCATAAAGAACATTTTCTTCATTATATTTTTCATTGCAAACTATATATAACCTCAATGACATCATCTGTATATCAGTAAAAGCTATACTGTTTATCCATGGAAACATTTTAATTAATCCTATATGATTTTCTCTTATAATTAATACAACATCGTTATAACCACATTGTTTTTTATATTCATTAACATATAATACAATATTAACTGTATCCCCAATACTACAGGGACATATAATATATTTTATTTTATTATTCTTTAATAGTGCATTATATATCTTTTCACCTATTTCAGAAAGCTGTAACATTTCATCTTCAGTCATTTGATTTTACTCCTATTATATTTTAATTTGCCAATTGCTCCGCCAGGATGATTTTTTTTAAAATCCTGTAATTTAAGTCCTAGTTTTGAAGCTATCTGCATTGCAAGTCCCTGAAGCACAATTAGATTAATTGTTGTAGAATTGTTCGGCATAATATTCCACATATCCCCTTCATGAATCAAATCAAGAATAACACAATTATCGATTTCCTTTGTAAGAATACTATTTTTCGAAAAAGTAAGAAGCCATTTATTAATTTTCCTTGTTTCAAGAAGTCTTGAAAGATAAATTGATTCACTTGTTTCTCCACTCTTTGTAAGAATAATAACCATATCCCCATCTTTTATTATGCCCATATCCCCGTGAACAGCAGAATTTGTATTTAAATAATAAGCATCAAGTCCAAGAGAAAGCATTGAACCTACAAATTTTTCACAAACAGGTACATTTTTACCAAGACCGGAAACAATAACCTTGTTTCCGTTTTTTAGTACAGAAACGGATTCCTTTACCCATCTTTCAAAAACATCCATATCCATAGAGTTAATTGAATAATTAATTTCCTTTAACTGTTTTTCAAAATATGACGTCATTTACAACACCTCTTCCAAATAGTATAGACCATTATAAAATGCACCACATACTGAATCATAATCCTGCCATGCATATGTAGTTAATGAAAGCCAGATTATTGCATGAAGGAGTTTTATTTCATTTTTATCTGCACCTGTTAAATCAAAAAACGTACTTTCTGTATTTTCCCAGCCATTTGATTGTATTTTAATTGTGACCTCATCACTAATATCAAGGGTAAAATTTTTGAGATTAAACTGATCGTAGTTACCAACTACAGAATAATAAAGCTTAGCCCAATCATATCTTTCATCACCATACAACTCAGTAAATCCAAAATATCCTCTTGGGTCAATCAAAACAACTTCTCCTGAATCTCTGATCATAAGATTCGAAAATGTACAGTCACCATGAATAAATGAAAATTCTTTACATTTTATATTTTCAATTTTTTTTTCAAGTTCTCTTTTATAATAAAACACATTTCTGCATTTTCTCCCGTTTATAGTGATGAATTCTTCTCTTGCATGTGGAATCAAATCCTGAACAGTTGCGATTCGATTCATAGTTTTATTAAAATATGCTTCCTTAATACTAAATGTATCAACTGTTGTATGTTTAAGAGTGTGTATTTTTTTTAATGAATTAACAAGACTTTTCAATATTTCTTTTTTTTGCAATAAATCAAGATTAAGTTCATAAACTGTATTTCCTTTAATATACTCCATTTTAAGTGGATTTGTAGAATACACCTTAGGAATAATATCTATATTCTGATTTCTTATAAAATTATACCATCTGCATTCGCGTTCAGCAAGTTTTTTCCCCTGCAAATCTTTGGCTTCCTTAGTAAAAATTCCACCTTCAACTGTTATCTTGTTAAATGGCCGGCATTTTTCTGTAGTAAGTTTTTTATATTCTTCAATTATTCCAAATTCTCTTGTGCCGGCAAGACTTAGCTCTTTAAATTTCATATTACTTTGCTGCATCCATCTTACCAGTTCACCACTTTGAGGAACTTTTGAAAGTTTATTTTTATCTGTAAAAAGAAAGAAACCGGCAACACCATGATCAAATGATTTTTCTTCGTTAAAAACTTCATTTGTGTAATTCCATCTGCACTGAAAAGTTTTCGAAATACCTATATAATCATTCAAAGCTTTTCCATCATTTACATATTCATCAGGAAGATGAAAAGATTCAGGAAGAACCAGATCAGCCCATATCAGCATAAAAGATTTATCATCAGGTATTAGCTGAACAGCCTGTAATATTCCCGAGCAAGTTCCTGTTCCTTCAGCATCCACTACCTGATATTTTACATTTGCAAAACATGAAAGATACTCATGCATTACTTCTTTTTTATAGTCTGCAATTATAATAAATCTTTTTTCCGGATATCTTTTAAATAAGTGAAATATCATCGGCAAATTATTAATCGGAACCAATGCTTTAGGTTTATTTTTTGTCAAATATTCCAGACGCGTTCCTTTTCCGCCTGCCTGTACAATAATATAATCCATAGTTTTCCCCCCACAATAATCAACATAAACTTTATCACTATATCTATTGGAACACTGTTTTGATATATCTAAATCCAATTCACCACTTTTAATAACGACGAAGAGGATATCCCCCACCTCTGCTGTCACAAAACTTATGTAAGCGTACCACAGAATCCACCACAAATCTCAGCATATTTCATTAACCCTATTAATGTTTCTTTTTCAGATACTGAATAATTATCATGTATTCCAAGCATTTTTATTAAACGATCACGAACCGGCTTTACTTTGCGTGATATCCCGCCCGAAAATACTATTCTGCTTATTTTCTTATCATATATATTTACTTTTTTATATATATTAAAATAATTATCCGCCATTTGTGAAAAAACCACATTACTCAAATTTTTTAATGTCAAA
Organism: Oscillospiraceae bacterium; assembly: GCA_045628605.1. Classification (GTDB taxonomy): domain Bacteria; phylum Bacillota; class Clostridia; order Oscillospirales; family Ruminococcaceae; genus HUN007. Next base: position 23,553 of record JAZQPR010000206.1, on the reverse strand, counting down.
TCATATTCTCCGATATCATATAATGAACCTTTATTATGATCTGTTACTGCATTTTCAAAAAAACTGAGATCACATTTCATATCAACAGTTTCATCATCATGGTAATTAGAAATAAGTATATTCCATATTTCATCATCACTCACATCTTTTGAAAAACAATGAAAGATATCCTTTATAAACCGGATATATACATTTAACGCCCTGCCGGAAGGAATATGAGGTATTGTTCGCAGATAATATCCATAAAAAAACGGACGGATCTGATAATCCAATTCTCTTTTTACCTCTCTTGTCAGCATAGAAATCTGTGCTCCTGTCCCCAGATTGAAAGAAACCTCGCTGTCATTTGATAATCCGGCACCAAGTAATGCTGCCTGCTGATCACCAATAGCCGGATATGCATTGATTATTCTGTTATTAAACTTAAATGGAACAATATCATTTCCTATTTTAGGAAATATAACTTTCCCTGAGGAACAAAATGATGTGATCTTTTCATTCCAGTTTCCTGTTCTTAAATCACACATACCTGTAGCTGCAGCATTAGTGATATGACATACCGGCTCTTTTCCGCTCAAAGCCTTGATTATATAATCTCCAAGTGTATAAAATCTTAAATTTTTATATTTATCCAGTCTGTGAATTAAATACAACAAATTGCTGCCCGGAAGATTACTTCGTAAAGGCATACCTGTATATATAATATCTTCGCTGTCAATATTTTTCCCAATCAAATCAACAGAGTCAAATCCGTTAATTTTTATTCTTCCATATTCCTTTTGCCATGAAATATAATCAGTAACAGGAACATCATTATCAGTCAGAATAAATCCATGCATCTCATTTGAAATACACAAATTATACTCTTTTCCTTCCTCTGAAAAATCCTGAATTATTTTTTTGATATTATATATTATTAAATTGATCTGTTCTATTTCTTCAAAATTCTTATTTATATTTACTTCCGGAGATGCTATATCCTCTCTTTTAAATATTTCACCATTTTCCGAAAATAAAGCTGCTTTAATAAAACTTGCTCCGCAATCAATTGCTATAGTATTCATGAGTTGACTCCAGATAATCATTAAATGTTTTTTTCAGTTTATCATCAATTTTTAATGGATATACTACAAGTTTGCTTTCTCCGGCGAGCAAAGCAAAGCTAAGTGTGTCACCCTTTACTTTTTTATCAGTTTTTATAAGATTAAACAATCTTTCTGAATCTTCAATTTTTATCTCATCTGTAAGAAAAATATCACGAATCAGTTTTTTTATTTTTAAATAATATTCTTTTGAAATCAGTTTTTCAGTATATGAAATATAATTTACAACATCTATTCCCCATATAACACCTTTTCCATGCGGAACAGCATTTTGTGTATAAGCTTCCAGAGCATGACCAAAAGTATGTCCATAATTAAGAACCCTTCTGTAATCAGATTCAAATTCATCTGCCTCTATGACTTTTTTCTTTACCATAAGTCCACGGTATAAATACTTAGCAATATTACTGCACGGGAAATACTGTTCTTCTTTTTGCAATTCATTAAAAAATTCCGGAGTTTCTGTCAATGAAAACTTCAGCAATTCACCCCAGCCGTTTAAGTAATCCTCATGGGAAAGTGTATCAATAAATCTTGTATCTATAAAAATTTTTTTGGGAGGATAAAAAACACCGATCTGATTTTTTATTTCACCAATATTTATTCCGCATTTTCCACCTATACACGAATCGCACATAGACAACAATGTTGTAGGAAAGAATATCCAGTCAACATTTCTTAAAAACAAATTACTTGCAATTGTAGTTACATCCTGTGTAATTCCACCGCCGAAACAAACAATCTTCCAGTTCTTTTTTACACCTGTTTTCTGCATAAATCCTATAATAGACATTACAGTATCCATATTTTTTTCAGATTCAACAGGATTCATAAGATACAGTTTACTCTTGTCTATGCCTGAAAAATCATTTATATATAAATTATAAACATTTTTATCTATAATATAGGCTGTTGTGTCTGTAAATTCTTCTGTTTTTTTCTTAAAACAATCAATAAATTCAACAGTATAATCATAAAGACTTGACTTTATATTTATCATTTGATAATCCATTTTAAACCTCACTTTTTACTCATAATAGCTTGAAGTAATAAATACAATATTCTTACAGTTATGTGCATTGTTTTTAAAATCATGAAACATATCACGAATTTCTTCATTCAGTTCATTCCAGTCATTTCCATTGTTAAGACTTGGTGGAAATTCATCTGCAAAACTTTCATTATACTGAGATTTAAATCCATCAAATCCTGCAACACTAATTTTAGGAATATTCATTCTGTCAAAGAATCTTAAGCAGCATAATACTGCATTGTCGTAAAATTTCCAGCCACGTTTCACTGATTTTTCAAAACTTATTATTGATTCATTTTTTTCAGGAATAGTTTTTATACTTGAAACTAAAATGCGATTAATTGAATAAAACTTATCAGAATGAACTTCTTTTGCATATTCATATCTTGCGGAATTAGAAAAGAATACATAGTCATAATCATACCCTTCAATAAGTGCATTTACCCCAATAACTACCGGTTTTTTATCCTTTATAAAATCCTTTATTTCTTTAAAGTTTTTAATTACACTTTTTCCGGGAGCTATCAATAAAATATTTCTGTCTTTAAATACTGAATATAATTTTGAAATTTCAGCTGTATCATCAATCATATATGCATTGTTCTTTAAGTATTTTTCTTCAAGAAGATCGTAATCATATTTTACCCGGTCTTCTTCATTAAGAGAACATATTATATTTCTCATATCATGTGAATTTGTTCTGTGATTGTTCAGTAAATATGCAATATTATTGACATGGCAGCAATACATGCCTGCAATAAAGTATGGCGTTGAATATCCCCATTTATATTTTTCCATAAAATACGTCATATATATATCTATAGCATCCATTATTGCATCCATATCATAATGGCACTTCATTTTTCGGTTTAAAAAACCCACAAGTAATTCTGTTGTTGTATTTCCTGCACCTCTGCCCATACCACACAAACTTGAATCAGCAATTATATCTCTTTCTTTATCTTTAAACATTTTAATAAAATGCTTGGTGAGTGCAAATGACATTTGCTGATTATTGTGTGAATGGAATCCTATTTTTATTCCTTTGTCCAGATTTTCATCAAATATTCCGGCTATATGCTCCAGTTCCTCCTCAAACATCGCACCAAAAGTATCAACAATAGATATAGCTTCCGGTCTGGCATCATTTATCTCATTTATTAATTCAATAAGTTTATCATCAGAATAAGCCAGCGTATTTGCAGCCTGATAAAATACACGATATCCTTTCTTTTTTATTTTTTTTCCAACTGCTATTCCTTCTTTAAATTTTCCTACCGGAAATACAACTCTTATAGCATCTATTGTCTTTCCGTCACACTCCGGCAATAATGAAACATCATATCTGTCCCAGTCGATCATAACTGTGTATATACATGATGACTTCTTCTCATTTAAATAATATGAAACATCGTCAGGAACATGAAAAAAACTTGACCCTCTTTCATGTTCATTGTTTTTCAACCAGCCGCATTCAATAATATCTATTCCGGCGTCCTGAGATTTACTGATTATTCCCTTTATTGCAGCCTCTCCGAATTTTGAATTTACTATATACGCTCCATCTCTCAATGTACAGTCAAGCAAATATATTTTTCCCATTAGTATCCTGTCCTTTCTGTTATATTCTGTTTTTTAACCCATTCTATAGTATTCTTTATTCCATCATCAAAACTAGTTTCTATCTGAAACCCGGTATCTGATTTTAATTTACTTATATCGCATTTTAAGCACATTACCGAATTCTCGTTATATGGAATAATACCAAATCCTAATTTCATATCAGGATTAATTATATTTCTGATTTCACATATATAGTCTTTAAGCGGTCGGGATATCCCTGAACCAACAACATATACCCGGCTACTGTCCACTTTTTCTGCCATCAAATAAAATGCTCTGGCCACATCTCCGGAATATATGAAATCCCATATCTGTTTACAATCTGTAAGTTTAGGAATTCTATTATTCAATAATTCTATAATTGTGTAGTTAAGAACAGTATTTAATATATAATTAGGACCATAACTCGAAAGGATCCTGGTCCAGATATGATTAATTCCTTTTTTTTCACATTCCAGTCTTGTCATCTGACCTGCACAGAATTTTGCTGCTCCATATGGTGTTTCCGGTCTGCATGCAAGATCCTCAGTTAATGTTTCATAGGTTCTTCCGTATTCAGCCTGTGAACCGGCACCTATAAAGGTTCTGCATCCAAGCCGTTCTGCCAAATTCACAGCATCAACGGAATACTGAATGTTATCAATCTGTGCTTTTATATTGCTTCTTTCAGAATTTCCATGAGTGCTCGCCCATGCAAAATGAACAAAGACATCCGCTTTTTCGCCATCAGTCTGTAAGTTGACCATTTCTGATATATCACATTTAATAACTTTTATATTATTGTGAACTGGAATTCTGCCAATATTTTTCGACTCTGGATTTACAAATGCAAGTACTTTTTTCTTGTTTTTTATGCACTCTTCAATCAAAGCAATTCCTAAAGATGATGTAGCCCCTGATATCGCCATTTTTTCCATATGATACCCCTTACTTATCTATGAAACTTTTTTTTGTATTAGCTGACAGCAATGATGCCCCTCCATCAACATTGATCACAGCCCCTGTAATATATGAAGCATCCTCAGAGACTAGGAATAATGCTGCTTTTGCTATTTCTATCGGCTGTGCTATTCTTCCTATAGGTATTGTTCCGTCAAACCGTGAAAAATCTCTGTTTGTAAATAAATTTGTTTCAGTTAATCCGGGACATATACAATTCACTCTTATTTTATCTGAATAGTTTAGTGCAAGAATTTGTGTAAACTGAATCGTGGCTGCTTTTGACGATGCGTACATATAAGTAGCTCTTCCTCTGACATTTGACTGTAAACCATCTATTGATGCATTATTTAATATACAGCCATGATTATCACATAATATATCTATAAAGGCTTTAGACATGAACATCTGTGAAGTTGTATTTGTATCAAAGCACTTTCTCCAGTTATCATATGTAATATCCTCAAGTTTACTCATCAGTAAAATTCCAGCATTATTAAAAAGTATATCTAATTTACCATATTCACATAAGACAAACTTTTTCAATTCTTCTATTTGATTTTCACATGTTATATCGCATTTATAAAAAACAGAGGATCCACTATTATTTTCAATTTCATTGACTATTTTCTTTCCTTTTTCCTCATTTCTGCCAACCAGAACAACGATTGCACCTTCTTGGGCAAAAAGTCTGGCGGTTGCTTCGCCTATTCCGGATGTAGCTCCTGTAATCAATGCTGTTTTTCCATCTAATTTCCCCATAGTAACCTCTTATTCATCAATAGTTTCTATATACATATTTTCTTTAAGTTCTTTACGTTCAAGAAACGGATACATATCCTCCAAAGGTGGAGAATACAATGAACCATCCTCACGTTTTTTAGTTGCTGATTTAGGTTCAAAAAACTGATCAGTATCACAAAACACTTCTAATATCGCATAACCCGGAGATAAAAAGAAATCATTAAGAGTATCATCCGTTTTTTCTTTTTCATTGCAGAAGAAATACGGAATATTAAATGCATATGCTATTTTTTTGAAATCAGGAAAACCAAGATCATTACTGTCAGGACCAATTCCAACATATTTTCCTTCAAATAAATTTGTCTGTGTCACTCTGATTTGATGATATCCGTTATTATTAATAATTATTATTTTAATACAAAAATTATTGGTTACTATAGTCTGTAACTCCTGCAGATTCATCATTATACTTCCATCACCGGCAATACAAACTATTTGCCGTCCATTATTTTCGACTGCTTTACAAGCACCAATGGCAGCAGGAAGATCATATCCCATGGACGATAATGCACAATTCATTATAAATCGGCTGTTCTTCTTTATATAATACACTGCACTGCCAACAACACTTGCAGAGCCATTGGCCACTACAGTTACAGCATCACTTTCAAGTCTTCGGCTCAGTGTATCCATAAATGAATATATATTTAACGGTGATTTCTGCATATTCTGTTTTTCAGTAACAACAGGATATGTTTTTTTCCATTTCCGGCACTGTAAGATCCATTCATTATTTTGTACCAGCTTGCTCTCTCGTTTTATTTTATCTGACAATTTCTCAATAAAAATTTTGGCATCACATAAAACAGGATAATCAACTTTGATTGTTGGTTTTTTTAACTCATCCGGATCTATATCAACATACACAATATAACTTTCCCTGGCCCAGGTTTCCGGCTGATATCCAACCTGATATATATTTAGTCTGCTTCCGACAGAAATAAGAAAATCACTGTTCTGAACTGCAAAATTTCCCGCTCTGTCTCCCATTATTCCAGCTCGTCCACAATAAAACTCATTATCTGTTTCAATTAAATCTATACTGTTCCAGCATGTTACTACCGGTATTTTTAATAATTCAACAAGTTTTCTGAAGCTATCATAAGCACCCGAAATCCTGATGCCGTTTCCAGCATATAAAACCGGTCTTTTTGATTTTTTTAATTTTTCTATAATTACGCTTATATCTTTTTCGATATTAAAACTCTTCTCATCAGGTTCATAGCCTTTTAAACCATCAGTTTCTATATAAGACCCTTGAATATCAACCGGTATATCAAGCCAGCACGGTCCCGGTCTGCCACTTTTACAAATGTATAATGCTTTTTCAAGACAATACCTTATTTTATCCGGTCTGTCAATCATCTCAGAATATTTGCATACCTTATCAAGTACTGAAACAATATCAAACTCTTGATTTCCAAGAGTTCTGAGATCAAGATTATTCTTTCTGACGGTTAAAGCTGACTTACATTGACCTGACAGAACAAATACAGGAATTGAATCCTGATATGCACCAACTACTCCGTTTAAAGCATTTATTGCTCCCGGACCACTTGTAACACATAAAGCTGCTATTTTATTATTTACTCTGTAATATGCTTCAGCAGCTATAGATGAAGCCTGCTCATGATGATTATAAACACATGAAATTCCATTATTATGACCAAGCGAATTATTCAAATGCATCGCTCCGCCGCCAACAACTGAAAACACAGTTGTAATACCGTTTTTAAATAAAAAATCTGCAATGTAATCTGATACTTTTATTTTCATTTTATATACTCCATTTTTAGCTCAGATAAATAATAATCATGGTACATCCATAGCTATCATTTACCTTTTCAAATGTATACCTGCCATTAAGTATTTGTAATAATAATTAGCGAATTATATTCTTTATTTCTCTTATTGTTTTGTCAAGCATCATATTATTCATACCCGGATACACGCCTATCCAAAATGTGTTATTCATAATTATATCAGTATTCTCAAGACTTCCACATACTCTGAAGCCATCAGCTTTTTCTCTCATTTTATTAAAGCATGGATGTTTTATTATATTTCCGGAAAACAAAAGCCTTGTTTGAATATTGTTATGTTCCAGATATTCGATTACTTTTCTTCTGTCAATATTATCCTTTAATGTTACAGCAAATCCGAACCAGCTTGGATCTGAATTAGAAGAAGCTTTTGGAAGAATTAATTTATCACTTAAATCTTCCAGGTTGTTATACAAATATCTGAAATTTCTTTTTCGTGCTTCAATAAAATCATCCAGTTTATCCAGCTGTGCAACTCCAACCGCAGCCTGCATATCTGTAACTTTTAAATTATATCCGAAATGGGAATAAACATACTTATGGTCATATCCATCAGGAAGTTCACCGAACTTTCCATCAAATCTGTGCCCGCAAAAATTATCCTTTCCGGAAGGGCACACACATTCTCTTCCCCAGTCTCTCATTGAGTGTATAATTTTAGCCAGAAGACCATCGTTAGTATAAACAGCTCCTCCTTCCCCCATAGTCATATGATGAGGAGGATAAAAGCTTGAAGTACCAATATCACCGACCGTTCCGGTATAATATTCTTTTCCTTCCAAACAGTATTTTGAACCCAATGCATCACAATTATCCTCAATAAGCCAAAGTCCATGTTTGTCACAAAATGATTTAACTGTTTTCAAATCAAAAGGATTTCCTAAAGTGTGAGCTATCATTACAGCTTTGGTTTTCTCAGAAAAAGCATCTTCCAGCTTTGAACAATCAATATTATATTCCGGAATTGTAACATCAACAAATACCGGCACTGCTCCAAACTGAATAATAGGTGAAACAGTTGTTGGAAATCCTGCCGCAACAGTAATAACTTCATCTCCGCGTTTAATAGCACGCTCTCCTAAAAGATCAGAGGTTAAAGCCATAAAAGCAAGAAGATTTGCTGATGATCCTGAATTTACTAAAAAACAATGCTTAACATTAAATTTTTCTGCAAAATTCTTTTCAAAACTCTCAGCGTATTTTCCGGTTGTCAGCCAGAAATCAAGAGCACTGTCAACAAGATTCACCATTTCTTTATGATCATATACTCTTCCGGAATAATTTATTCTGTCTCCCTGTTTATATTCTTTCTTATGAAATGTATCACAATATGTCTTAACAAGATCAAAAATCTGTCTTCTCATAGCCTCTTCATTCATATTATTCACAATACTCCTTTATTTGTCTGATAGCATAATCATGCATATTTGTACCTGCAAAATACTCTTTATACCATTCAACAGTTTTTTTGACTGACTTATCAATATTCCACTTTGGAGTCCATCCGAAAACAGATTGTATTTTTGAACAATCCAGTTTTAAAAAATTTGCCTCATGCGGAGCATTTCTCTCTGAAATATTCTCCCATGAAATGTTTTCTCCCCATTCTCTGCAAAAAATATCAGCCAGTTCACCTGTCGATATACAATTTTCTATTTTAGGTCCGATATTATAATTTCCCGAATATTCTATATTTGCATACTGTTTTTCAGCAATCATAAGATATGCAAACAAAGGCTCCAAAACATGCTGATATGGTCTTATTGAATATGGATTTCTAATTATTGGTTTCTCATGTTTAACTGCTGCTCTGACACAGTCCGGAATAATTCTGTCAGCAGAAAAATCTCCGCCTCCGATTACATTTCCGGCTCTGGCTGTAGACACAGCTATATCTGAAAGGAAAGAACGGATATAACTGTGAGTAACAAGTTCTGAGCATGATTTGCTGTTCGAATACGGATCATATCCATCAAGAACATCTGTTTCACGATAACCCCAGCACCATTCTTTGTTATCATATACTTTATCTGTTGTAATATTCAATACTGATTTTACAGAACCTGTATTTCTTACTGCTTCAAGAATATTAACAGTTCCCATTACATTTGTATCATATGTATATCTTGGATCCTTATATGATTCTTTTACTATAGGCTGTGCTGCAAGATGAAACACTATCTCCGGTTTATATTCATTAAACACACTGAACAGGAAATCATAACATCTTATATCGCCAATAATTCCGCTTATCCTGTTATGCGTCAGAAAAGCTTTGAACGCAGAATCTTCCAGGGAACACTGTAAAGCATATCCTCGAACTTCTGCACCAAAATATGTAAGTATTTCACATAACCAGGCGCCTTTGAATCCGGTTTGACCAGTCACAAATACTTTTTTTCCTTTCCAGAAATCAAAATTTATTATATCTCTTATTCCCATATTTTCCACGGTGCCTTTCCTTCAGCCCATAATTTTTCCAAATAGCTTTTATCACGCAATGTATCCATACATTGCCAAAAGCCATGATGTTTATATGCATTTAACTGCCCGTCGGCAGACAAATTTTCAAGCGGTCCTTTTTCAAATACAAGCTGATCATCATTGTTCAGATATTTGAATACTCCCGGTTCCAGCACCATAAAACCGCCATTGATCCATCCTCCGTCCTCTTTTCCTTTTTCAGTAAATTTATTTACGATTCCGCCATCATCCATTTCAAGGACACCAAATTTTCCTCCGGGCTGAATAGCAGTAAGCGTTGCCAAAGCACCTGATTCATTATGATATTCCAAAAGTTTGTTGAGATCAACATTTGATACTCCATCACCATAAGTCAGCATAAACGGTTCGTTTCCTATATACTTTTGTATTTTCTTTATTCTTCCTCCGGTTTGCGTATTCATTCCCGTTTCAGCCAAAGTTACTTTCCAAGGTTCAACTATATTATTATGAAGTATCATAGAATTATTATTTGCATAATCAAACGTTACATCAGACTGATATAAATAATATGCTGAAAAATATTCTTTAATAACATAGCTTTTATATCCGCAACAAATAACAAAATCGTTAAACCCAAACATGGAATAATATTTCATAATATGCCAGATTATCGGATATTCTCCTATACCAATCATAGGCTTTGGTTTCAGATGACTTTCCTCACTGATTCTCGTTCCAAGTCCGCCTGCCAAAATTACAACTTTCATATCAAAATCCCCTCCACCAGCGTAATCATTCAAAGCTCTGTTGTTAACAAACAGAGACAGTTCAATAATATTAAATCCGTTTAATTAGATACTAATCATCTTTTCAAATAATTCTTCAGCTTCAAGTATATTATGAATTCCAAAATCTGATCCGTCAAGCGTCAGACAATTACCATAAAATCCTATTTTGTAAAACCTATCATACTTTATTTCTTCACCGTCATTCTCTTCTGATTTATCAAAAACAATTTCTATTAATGAATAGCTCTGTTTTTTGATTTCTTCATATTCTTTATCGAATCCTGATTTTTTTGCTAAATCATAATACATGCAAAAGTATTCATCATATAAATCAAATTTTTTATCCCAAACAGGCGAATTAGCCAAAAAATCTTTTTTTATATCAAATAACTTATCAATTTGTTCTTTTTCTACAATTCCATACGAAACTGCTTTATACAAACCATTATATACACAGTCCACTTCTGATGCAATGGCCGGAATATTCCTTTGAACATAGGGAAATGTATTTACGTTATCAATATATTTTCCATTATTAAAAAAATCCAATTCTGGGTGATAATTCATTTTATTTCCCATAGAATTGCCTGTCATTCCGGCAATTGTAATCGGAAAATTAATCTTTACAAACATTTTATTAATAAACAGATTAACTATTCCGGTAGAAATATCCTGATTGATTCCATTCAATATTCTTCCTGTGCAATGTAACAACGTTTTTAAATATTCTCTTTTAAAACCAGAATTAATGTATAATAAAGGTAATCCATACATATTGTGTATATTGTTTGACAGAATATTTAGCAGTTCTTCTGATTTGATTTGACTAACATTAATAATACCATTATCATATAACGGAATTGTCAATTGATTTTGCTGTCCGCGATTAAATCCGGGCCAAGCATAGAAGCCTCTTTCCCACATTATTATTTGTTCATTCGGACATTTTTTTAATACTTCATCAATGATATCCAAAGACCAAGGCAAAACACCATCATCTGCTCCAATTGAAAAAATAAATTTTCCTTTTGCCATTAAATAAGCAAATTCAAAACTTAATGTCAACGGCAATACTTTTGGTGTTCTATAATATTTTATTCTGCTGTCACCGATTGATTTAATATACTCATTAATACAGTAGTTATCCGAATCAGAATTATCACTTACTACAATTTCAAAATCACCTTTATATCTGATTTTTTGACAGGTTTTTAAAGTATATCTCAAAGATTCAATAGAATTTCTTACCGGAATTACTATAGAATAGTCACATTCAGATTTTGAATCTATTTTTTCATGAACATCAAAACCATAATATTCACTTCTATATGACAGATAATCGCCGCTCCAGCAAAAATTAAGATTATCTTCAAAATATTCTGCTTTAAACATACTCAACCTTTCAGTTTCTTTAGGCAGTATTTGACATATATAATCTGCACAATAACCATTTGATAACAAAACAGAATAATTATCATCAACAAGCTCTTTATTAATAAACTGAATAAGTAATGTTGTATTATCAAAAAATAGATTTCCATTTTTCATCAACTTTATTGGGTATATTTCGTGATATATATTATCACATTTCATATTTTCAAGACTGACATTCAAGGTCTCTTCAGGATTTACATTTACAATCTCAGTTTCAACAACATCAGAAATATAATACACTTCATTTCCGATTTCTGCCAGTAATCTTGATACAACTTCAGAATTAAAACTGTTATTTGGTTCTTTGATCACTATATATGTATTCTTTTTATTTGACATAATTCTATTATACAACTGTTTTATATTAGGCATCTCATATATCCAATTTGAAATACCATAATTTATATTATACTTTTTTCTTAGAAAAGCTGCACACAGTATATAACTTACATAATCATTCCTTATATAACAATTATCAGTCATTAATTGTATTAATGTATCCGAAGACCCTTCTTTCAAATATTTTTTACAAATCTGATCATATTCATTCGATTTTTTTTCAACGAAATCATAATACTCAGGTTTATTCAAACACTCTTTTTTTGAAATGTGATATAACAATCTCTCATTTTCTATTTTATTTTCTCTCTCAAGTGCTGAAAGACATACTGCTATATCATATAGCTTTTCACTTTCAAATAGTAACTGATACTTTTTAATAAGTAATTCTTTTATCTCTGATGTATCTTTTTCCAGCAAAATTAATGTATACGCTTTAAGTATGTACCATTTTAGTTTCACTGGTTTAACATCATATAATTTATCAAGCAACAAATTCATTTCAGATGCGTTACTTTTGTCTAATGTTTTTTCAATATCAGTCAATCTATTAAAATATTCTTCTTCATTTTTTGGATAATCAAAATTCATTCATCGCATCCCCCTATTATTATGCTTAACTGATTCAAAGCTCTGCTTTTAACAAGCAGAGGCGATTCGCAGAATCGCTGACCAAACAGTCGGAGAATGTACTCCGACTGAGCGGGAAGATAGAACCCGCCGCCTACAGAGGCGGGGGATATCCTCTGTGTTGTTATATTCATTTCTTTTATTTGGATATACCTGCTCCGTATTGATATTCGTAACTATATGTCGTCATATTCTTATTATATTTGTCGACATTTTTTATATATTTTAAACTCAAAACAAAAAAAATTTTTTACAAATAGTAAAAAACAAGGATGTTTCATACCGGTTTTAGTACAAAACATCCTTATTTCTTAATTTCTTATTATATTTATGCTTCAACTTTAAAAAAGTATCTCATTATAGTATAATTCTTAGGATATCCCCATTTAACATCAATGCTTACATAACTGCTTTTTCCCTCTTCGTATACGACCTCAAGTTTGTCTGAAGAACCTGTATATGTAAAATCAGAATCATACATTCTGTATTTTTCCTTGTTGGATTCATCCTCAATAAAATCTCCTCTGTAACAAAGAGCTATCATATCTTCTGTTACTTCATTCTTGGATTTTATCTCCTCCTCAACAGGAGCGTTCTGAGTATTTTCATTTTTCTTAACAGTTATGATCTCGTTTGTTAATTCCGCCTTGTCAGGAACATTGAATCTTTCTTTGTCATCCTCATAAACTCGTTCTATCTTGTAACCTTTTATCTCTTTCTCTTTTCCTTCACTTATTACAACGACATTTCCTACGTTTTTCATATCGTCATCTTTTATATTCCGGTTTAGCAGCAAATACAGTCCGCCAACAAACAGCGCTGCAAATAATAAAAATACTATACTCTTTCTCATTTGTCCCGTTTCCTCCACTATATCATAAAAACACCATTTATTAATAATATTTTACTATAAATATAATTATTTTTCAATAGTATCTATTAAAAATGATAGTAAAAATCCCCGTCTACTTTTTGTACACGGAGATTTTTTGTATGTCTGGCAGGTTTATATAAAGATTTTGAAGAAAATTTCCGATATTTTCAAATTGGCAATCTCAGATTTTTATCCGATGATCATCAGTTTGGTTTTCTTCTGCCGTAAGCCGGATAATGAATATCATTTGAATCAGCAAATCGCTTTCCAAGTTCTATTATATCCTGTCTTACATTTGGTTTTAATTTTGGATGTTCCAATGTTTTAATTACTTTTTTCTTTTTCTGATTAAAACTATCTTTTTTCTCTGATCCGAGTGCATCCATACGTGTTGAAACTCTTATCTCACTGTCCATTCAGATCCCCTCCCTGTATATAAACATCTGATGATCATTTGCGTGACCTGTTACATACACTATATATATCGGTCTGAAAAAAAAGTGTTAAAGTACGTAGTTTCAAGTTTGTGACATACTCTAAAAACAAAAGAAAAATCATGTTTTTTATTATGCTTATACTACATGAGATAACGACTTTGATGTACTTACATATTATTTTCCTTTTTAAACATATCCATTAAAAATACTACTATTTCCTTCATTGATTCACAGTTTACAAGAGCTTTTTTCATTTCTCTGATATAGCCGATCTTGTCTCCTGTCATCAGAGCTGAATTAGCTTTGTACATATAGTACCCGAATCTGTGAAGAGGTTCAAGAACTTCAACGTCTGTATCATTCAACAATTCTTCATTGTAAATGTTTAAAACATAATCTCCGAGAAGCGATACAAATTTCTGAATAAGCTGATATTTATCTTTAACTGAAATATTGTATGTATAATAGGATGCTTTTTCATACATTGATGTAATCCAGAAAAATCTTTTTATGCTCTGCATATAGCTCTCGGGAACACCATATGCAAGAACTGCATTCGCAAAATCATCGTTAGAAGTACCGATTTTTTCGAGTTTTGCTCTCATTTCATTACATTTTATTTTATCGACAGTATCACTGATATCAAGCTTATATTTGATAGCAAGATAAATTGCCTCCTGATATCCGTCTGTCCAGTCATCTACTTTATTTATAAAATCAGCCAGTTTTGTTCTGAATTCATCACTGTCCTGCTGTTCAAGTACAAGCTGCATAAGCTTAGTATACGGATTATCCAGATTACATGCTGTCACATCACGTGCAAAATCCATTCTGTTCTCAACTGACGGAAGTGAATAATATGTACTTTCCATCATATATAGTGCGAGTGATTTTCTGTTTTTATCTTCTGTATTGCATATCTTTCCATAATAAACTGCAAGCTGTGTATAATCTCTTTTATCCTTGCAGATTTCTCTGAGAGTTCCGAGATATTCCTTATATTTATCATCGCTGATATCAAAGATATCAAACTGATTAAGAAGTGAAAACGATTCATCATATCGTTTAAGATTTTTCAGAACAAGCGCAGCCTGAAAAACATTTGACAGATATTCACTTTTTGAAGCACCCGGAATAGGATGAGCTGATGAATCAGTAATCTCCATTTCTTCATTTTCACTTTTTTTATACATTTCAAAATATTTTAAATAGGATTTGTAACCTTCTTCATATTTTGCAAGAGCAGACAGTATTCTTGCTTCTAATAAAGATATGGCAATTGTTGCCATTTTCTTATCAACATCTTTTGTAGTATCATAATATTCTTTGCATATTTGAAGTGCATATTCTGGTTTTATATTTTGATAGTATCCAACAGCCTGAAAATAAACAACATTTGAATAAATATTTGTTCTGTCTTTTCTCGCTACTGACAACGCTTCTTCAATATATTTTTCCATTTCTTCAGGATAATCTTTTGCCCCGTCCATCAAATGACTCAGCATTCTCAAATCTCCTGGATTATTCTTGTATGCCTCCCTCATAAGTGTAAGATTTCTAGTTCTTTTCTTTACACTTTGACGTTCTGTTGAAAAGACATATCCTGTATGATGAAGAATAGTTGAAAAATATCCGAGAGGATATCTGATATATATAGTTTCATGAATACTTCCTATAAATTCAACCGGATCATTCGGATCATCAATTCTTTGAAAACGTGCAAGACATGAATCACTATAATTGATTTTATCTTCATCAGAATAATTTCTGACCATTATTTCAAGTGTTTTATATTTGTTTCTTAGTTCAGGAATACTAAAGAAATTAACCATTTCTCCAATGTCTTCGTCAAGATATTCATCAGCATCCACGAACAAATACCACTGTCCTCTTGCTTTTTTCAAAGTAGAATTTCTTGCAGCGGCAAAGTCATTTATCCATTCAAAATGAAAAACGTTGTCCGTATATTTTTTTGCTATCTCAACTGTATCATCAGTCGAACCGGTATCAGCGATGATGAGTTCGCTTGGAATCGCTTTCATTAAAGGCTTAAGAGATTCGAGACACCGTCCGAGCACTTTTTCTTCATTTTTTACAATCATTCCTATAGAAAGGATGATATCATTGTTTTTTTTCGACTCAACTTTAGCTTTCATATCATCATATCTCCATTCTGTATAATATTATATTAATAAAAGGACCGCAGCAAGTAAACTTATTCAGTATACTCGCCGCGGTCCTTTGATCTCACTCAATTATAATTTTACTGATTTGTAAGCAATCAAATTATATGCTCACTCACAGTTAATCAATTCATCAGCAAATCTTCAGATTACTGGAGGAGTGAAAGTACGTTCTGAGGCTGTGAGTTAGCCTGAGCCAACATAGCCTGAGCAGCCTGTGAAATAACGTTCTTAGATGTGTAAGACATCATTTCCTTAGCCATGTCTGTATCACGGATACGGCTGTTAGCTGCTGTTACGTTTTCAGAAGCTGTTGTAAGGTTATTAACTGTGTGATCAAGTCTGTTCTGCTGAGCACCAAGTTTGCCTCTTTCTTCTGATACATAGTTACTTACCAGACGGATAGCATCTGCTGCTGCTGAAGCTTTATCCTGATTGCTGATATCGATTGAGATACCACTCTTGTATGTTGAAGGACCATTTGTTCCAGCATTAGAAATTGTTGCACCTGTTGCAACAACACCACTATCAGAACTGTCAATAGTGTGGTTTACAAAACCGCTGACACCTGAGAAGAGAGCGTCTGTATGGAAGCTGTTGATCTGAACATGAAGCTTATCAGCACATGTTGAAGTTTCACCGATCTGAAGTCTGATACCTGAAGCACCAGCTGCTGTCGGAGCAACATATTCATTTCCGCTTGCTGATGAAGATTTAAGTTCAAGAGAACCTGTTGATCCGAGTGAACCATCAAGGAGCTTATGTCCGTTGAAGTTAGCTGTTGAAGCTATTCTGTCAACTTCTGCACAAAGCTGATTCATTTCATCCTGAAGCTTGTCACGGTCAACGTCTTCGAGTACGCCGTTAGCAGCCTTTTCTGAGATCTCTGTCATTCTGTTAAGAATGTCATGAGTTTCAGCCATGTAACCTTCAGCTGTCTGAATGAGGTTAGCACCGTCTTCGCAGTTATCCTTAGCTGTATCGAGAGCCTTGATCTGGTTTTTCATTTTTTCTGAAATAGCGAGACCTGAAGCGTCATCTGCAGCCTTGTTGATCTTAAAGCCTGATGCTAATTTCTGCATACCTGTCTGCTGAGCCTTTGATGTCTGTGCGAGTGAATTGTTGGCATTTAATGCTGCCATATTAGTTCTAACTACCATTCCCATAATAATACCTCCATGTATTAATTCAATTGTATTCCGCAGATATTCAAATCTGTACTTTGCGTTTCCACATTGACTGATCCTTGATCTCCGGAATCATTTATCATAAGAAGCATCCTTGCCTCTTTTCGACTAATGGTACTGACACATCAAATCATTTAAGCGGGCCCCTCTCTCCTGACTTTTCAGTAATCAGTATTTGTTTTGCTTACAATATATATATCGTCCGTAACAAATAAAGTTAAACAGCAATTTATTACTAATATTGTTGGTTTATTTTATGCAACAGTTACGACATATTTTGTTACTAATTATTCTGATATTTACACCGGTATCTAATATATCCAAATTACGTAATTATCCTTAAATACGCAAATACAAAAAGAAACAATATACTATGCAAAGAATTTTAACACAGAAAACAAAAGAAAACAAGCAGCTATCTGATTTGGTTAATAAGTATCCTGAAGTGATTCCGGACACTAAAAAAACAAATTAAAAGCTGCTTGATTTAGTTGTTTTTTGAGCATTTTCTATTGTATTTTCAAAATACACGTTTTTTTGATAAGCGAAGTTTAAACTAACTCTTATTAAACATTACTGCTGAAGTAACGACATTACATCCTGTGCATGTGCGTTTGCCTGGGCAAGCATGGACTGAGACGCCTGTAAAATAACATTCCGGCTGGTATAATTCATCATTTCCTTTGCCATGTCGGTGTCTTTGATGCGGCTCATTGATGCACTTAAATTTTCAGATGCTAATGTTCCTGAATTAATAGTGTGATCGAGTCTGTTCTGATATGAACCATATAAGCCTCTTGATTCAGATATTCTTGAAGAAATACCTTTTAAAAAATCAAGATTATTAATTGCAGATTCCTGATTTGATATATTTATTGAAATTGCTTTACTATAAGTTGAAGTAGGTGTGTTCTTTTTAAAGTCACCGTTAAGGATTTTAGTGTAAGAACCTCCTCCGTTGCCTGTATATATATCATTGGTTCCGGATTCATTAGCCTGCACATATGTCAGGGTTGAATTATTTGAAGGAGCTTCAATACGATCATATTTTGGAGAATACAAAACATCTGTATGAAAATTAGGTACCTTAACTCTCAACCTGTCAGCCGATGTAGAAGTATCGCCGATCTGAAACATACGCGGGTCCTCAATTTCATGTGATTTGATATTAATAGGAAATGAATTTCTCACTTTTCCTTTTACTGAATCAGGTTCCTTCTCTGATACTTCAATCGTTCCGTCAGCTGTGTACCATACTCTGTTACCCTGGAGTTTTGTATAGTCACCGCCGCACGTTCCCGCAAGATACGCATCAACAGACCCTTTAAGCTGACTTGCTGTATCTTCTGCAGTTTTCACCGGTTCAATATACAAAGAACCTTCAACAGGAACTAAAACAGAAAAACCATCATATACAATTTCAGATCCACCGCCATCAAGCAATTTAATCCCATTAAAATTTGCAGTTGACGCTATACGGTCAATTTCAGCACTTAGTTCATCCATTTCATCCTGAAGATCATTTCTGTCTTCATCATCCAGTACCCCATTTGCAGCTTTTCCAGCCAGTTCAACCATTCTGTTAACTATATCATGTACTTCTGCCATATAGCCATCTGCACTTTGTATGTAATTTGCACCATCTTCGCAGCTTTCTATTGAATTATCAAGTGCTGTTATTTTTTCCCGCATTTTTTCAGAAATTGATAAACCGGACGCATCGTCAGCAGCATGGTTTATCTTATATCCAGACGCAAGTTTTTCCATTGATTTCTGAATTTTCTTCTGATTCTTAGTCAGAATATTTGATGCATTCATCCCCGGAATATTCGTTCTTGCAACAAGTCCCATACATAATCCCTCCGTATTGTAATAATTAACAAGTTGATCAGTTAAATTATAGTTAATACATACGCATTATAAGATAATAAAATACGTCAAAAAAACATAGAACTGAAAGAAGAAGGCAAAACCTTAACGTTCAAAACATTATACAATATACATTATATATCGGCAGAAAAAAAGAATTTTTAATAATATCCTGTTATCTGTTTTGATTTTCATTCTTTCTGTCCACAAAGAAAAATGTCGTTTAACAAGTTATTGCACTTTCTTCTTTCAATGTATAAATCTTATCTTTACATGAAAGCAACAATATAATCCTTCTAAGCTCTGCTTTTAACAAGCAGAGGCGATTCGCAGAATCGCTGACCAAACAGTCGGAGATTGTACTCCGACTGAGCGGAAAGATAGAACCCGCCGCCTGCAGAGACGGGGGATATCCTCTGTGTTGTTATAAAAGATGCAGTATCCTTTTGTATATTAATAATCAGGCAAGAGAAAAATTAAAAAAGTTTCTCTTGCCGTTTTTATTAATAATTTTTTCATAAATAATGCATTTCAGGGCAAAAAATTACCGAATAGGGAAAAACTATTTACAAATAAAGTAAATAATGGTAAAATGCACATGTTGCGCAATAAAAAATATTTTGCTATAATAAAAGGAGAAAAAACAAATGAAAAAGCAAATTAAATCAAATGATGAACCGGTAAGTGCGATCAATAAAGCCATCGACCATTTTCCGGATGATTCTTTATTGAAGCCATTGTTAATGTCTCACAGATCGGAGGTTATGGAAATGTGTGTTCTGGAATATACTCAGGAATATGCCGATAAAGTTCGTAAAATTGAAATGGACAGGCTGAAAAAAAACGTTGAGGATGCAAAAAAGAAAGCTGCTGAAGACATAAAAGCAGCTCAGGCTAAAGCCGCTGAAGACATAAAAGCAATTCAGGCTGAAGCTGCTGAAGATATAAAAGCAGCTCAGGCTAAAGCCGCTGAAGACATAAAAGCAATTCAGGCTGAAGCTGATGAAGACATAAAAGCAGCTCAGGCTAAAGCCGCTGAAGCTGAGAACAGAGCTGCTGAAGCTGAGAAAAAGTTTAATACCAGAAAAAATACTTTGATACAGTCTATGCGTGAACAGGGATTATCTGAGGAAAAGATCCAGCTAATTATTGATTCTGTTTTAAATTAATCTTAAGCAAGGAACATTTTTATCATATGTTCCTTGCTTTTTTTTACATAAAAACAGGAATAATTATTCTGACAGTTCAGAATAATTATTCCTGTTATTTTAATATATCTGTATATTTTTCAAAGCTATGTGTTATTTTATTTATTATTTTTTCGTTCCGATCATTTCAGCCTGCTTCTTAAACAGAAATGCCACCAGAGCTTTGTTGGGCTTTCCTTCTATCCTGCATCCAAACGATGATGCATATCTCGTTTCACCAATATAACGGATTACTTTATATTCAAGTGAAACCGGATGCCTTCTTCCTATATCCATCTCAAAACTTATAATCGTATCTCTGCTGAATTTTTCAGCACTGTCAAATCTTATTCCGGTCATACTCATGTCTTTGATCGTAATTTCTGCTTCACCAAATCTCTTTCCTATAAGGTTTTGCTCATAGTGGACCATTACCCTCAAATTCATATCCACTCTGAAATTTTCTCTTCTTTCGTTGTTGGTGATGAGATTTATATTTGAAATGGTGATCTCAGTCCTTGAACTTGTGTAGACCTTTGCAGTAAATGAAAGAAATCCTATTTTTGTGTTTATTATATTTATCTTCACGCTGTAATTTGTCGACATAGGAAGAAAATCCTCGTCCTTGGAAGATATGGTGATAATATTTCCTGAAATCTCTTTTATTTTTCCAAGTGAGATCAGTGTATTCTGAAGAGATCTTATCTCACAAAGTGATCCTTTGTATGTTTTTGGAACTTCGTAGTCCATAAAAAGATCAGCCCCCCTGTTTTTGTTCTTTGTTCTCCATTCCGGCAGCTGCCTTTAAAAGCTGGGCGTAAATTGAGGCAACTATCTGATATAACTGAGGAGGAACCGTTTCCCCTACATCAAGCATGCACATCAAAGATGATGCACTGTCGTCACGGTATACCGGAATTCCGTTGTGTTCGGCTATTTCAATAATTTTATTTGCAATTTCTCCGTAGCCGGATGCTATAATAACAGGAGCAACGTCGTTATCCGTATCATATTTTAAGGCTACTGCTTTATTTCTGTTATCATATTTTGACATTAAGACCATTCCTTTTTATTGAAAGTCCATCAAAAATATCTACCAAAGACCTTGTTTTAGTGCTTGGTACTACTGATATTTCATTTATTTTATAATCTGTATTGACCACACTTTTTCTGATATTTTTAGTGCATTCCGAAATCAGGTCTGTTACCTCAGGATCACAGAAAAGCTTAAGGTCTATGCTCTTGTTTCTGACGATAAATTCAGCTTCCATTTTGCCTAGTCTGTCAATATCAAAAGCTATATACATATGAATGCATCTTTCCGGATTTCTGCTTTCTGTGTTCTCATCCTTTTCATCAGGATCGATCCAGAGCTCTGCAAATGAAGAAATGTCTTCATATTCCACAGGAATTATGAAATGCAGGAGAGGAGTGAAGTATCCGGGTGAGGATAAAATACTGTGTATTATGCTCTCTACGCTGTCCGGGTTCATTTCCTTGATGTCCTTGTTTTCACTCTGCATTTTCAAAATGTCCGTGATGGTATTCATAACTTTTGAATCTGACAGGCTTTGCTCTGTGTTTCTGTTTTCATATATCGCAAGATGGTCATACAGGAGCTGAAGAAATTCAGGTTTTTCGTCTTCTGTGAGCATTGTCATCAGACGGTTTACTGAATTTGTAAGAAAATCAGGGTCTGAATTGAATCTGGAAATGTTGTATCTTATCATTGCGATAAGCTTTGATGTTCTGTCAGAATAAAGCACGCTGTTTTCTATGTCGTACATAAGGTCGAGTACCTGATGTTTGAGATCTGAAAAATTTTCAACTGCGTCCGGTTCGGAAAACTGACCGGAAAGTCTCATGAGAGCGTTTGAAAGATCTCTGCTCGGTCTCATTTCTGTTGAAAGATATTCAAGGCTTCCTGAAAGGGCATGTAAAATATCTTCGCTGCTTTTTTCGGAGTTTACTGATTTTAATACATCAATAACTGCAGATTTTATATCTTTGTCGGAGCCGTCTCCTACTATATCCCTTAAAAAGTCAAAAAGCGGTCCTTTGAAGACCGTCGATGCATTTTCCTGGTTTTCAAGTTCTTCTGCTATTTCGCCGAGACTTAGTATCATTTCGCCGAACATCTGCTGCATTTCTTTTGTAATTGCTTCGTTTCCCATCGGGAGGAGTTCGACGATGTCTATCATGGACATGATGCTGCGCATGTATCCGACTGTAACTTTCGGGTCTGTCAGAAGATTCATGAATACGGCAGGGCCACGCTGGTTTTCGATAAATTTATTGTTTTGTTTTAGTATTTCGGAATCCGGAAGTGTGCCTTTTACCTTTGATACGTTTTGAAAATCTGTTTTTTCGGCATCATGGGTTTTCTGCTCTTTGACCGGGAGGGAAATGTTCCTGTTGTTAATAGGAGTCGCAAATTTTTCAATGTTAGCCATTTTTTGTACCCCTTGTTAGCATATTATTGTTGTCTCGGGTCGTTTTGTGATTGCAGGGCTTTGCGATCGCCCTGCATCTTCGCGAATACGTTCGCTGTACATTGTTTATTCTATGGTTTTAGTTTTTGGAATGCCTTAGGTGTTTGCAGGGCTTTGCGGTCGCCCTGCACCTTCGCGAGCACGTTTGCTGTACATTGTTTATTCTATGGTTTTAGATTTTGGTTTTTGGAATGCCTTAGGTAGTTTGCAGGGCTTTGCGGTCGCCCTGCACCTTCGCGAGCACGTTTGCTGTACATTGTTTATTCTATGGTTTTAGTTTTTGGAATGCCTTAGGTGTTT
Organism: Oscillospiraceae bacterium; assembly: GCA_045628605.1. Taxonomy (GTDB): domain Bacteria; phylum Bacillota; class Clostridia; order Oscillospirales; family Ruminococcaceae; genus HUN007. The sequence continues at coordinate 63 of JAZQPR010000206.1, read as the reverse complement.
GCAGGGCTTTGCGGTCGCCCTGCACCTTCGCGAGCACGTTCGCTGTACATTGTTTATTCTATG
>JAZQPR010000205.1:0-5417 GCA_045628605.1 Oscillospiraceae bacterium | reverse complement strand
TACAATATGCCGATATCATGCAGGGGGTAAAAAGTCTGTCCGGCAAGCTTACATAATAGCGTATATCATTAAAAAACTCGGAAACGGCGATATTACGCTGTTTCCGAGAATGTTGAATGGTGACCCGTACGGGAATTGAAACCGTACTCGTAAGAGTGAGACAGCAATCAAAGTTGCGTTGAAGTACGCTCGCGATACGTTAATAATCCCCCAGTCAGCCGCTTTGCGGCTGCCAGCCCCCTTTTCAAGGGGGCCAAACTACAGGGTTTAACGCAAAAGTTAAGGGACACTAAAAATAAAGAAAAATAATTTGAAAGAAAAAGATTACACATATACAGGAAATAAAGCAAGATTAAAAGAAAAGGCAAAAGAATTAAGAAGGAAAGAAACAAAGCAGGAGAAACGATTGTGGTATGATTTTTTACGGCAGAGAAAAGAACGCTGGTACAGACAGCGAGTAATAAATAATTATATAGCAGACTTCTATTGTCCGAGAGCAAAAATAGTAATAGAACTTGACGGAAAACAACATTATTACGATGAAAATGCAGAATATGATTCAGAACGGACAGAAATAATAAATCAATACAGAGTCAAAGTAATAAGATTCAGTAATGCAGAAATAGAAAACTGTTTCCCGGAAGTCATAAGTAAAATCAACGAAGAATATAATAAATCTAAAGTGTCCCTTAACTGATCACTTGGCGCAGTAATAGTGGCCCCCTTGAAAAGGGGGCTGTCAGCGAAGCTGACTGGGGGATGAAATTTGAAGTACGCTCGCGATACGGGTATTGAAACTGTGGAGCTATATAATCACCATACCCAACATCTACTGTTGAAGTACGCTCGCGATACGGGTATTGAAACGACTGAATCTTATACCCCATATAGTCAATGTAGTCTGTACATTTCTGTTAAACTACACCGACTGCACTGGCATACAATTACCAAAAATATTTCATCAGAATAATTCAATTTAAATGATAAGGGTATTGGACATATGAAGAAAATAATAAATGCCGGTATAAATGACGGCGGGAAAGCATACGGGCTTTCTCTTCTTTCATCAGGCGGCTTTAACATCCCTGATGGATTTGTAATAAATGAAAGAGATATTCAAAATATCATAGCAGGGAAAACAGAAGAATTTGAGGGGTATTTGTCTGCTTTTGAAGCGGATGATAAATTTGCGGTCAGGTCGTCGGCGTTCGGCGAGGATGGAGAGAAAAATTCTTTTGCCGGAATATTTGAAACCAAACTTGACGTTGAGAATGATCTCACTGAACTGACAGAGGCGATAAAGTATGTCCGCGACAGTTCTGAGGGAGCTGCTGCGAATTCGTATGATGAAAACAACAGCCATTCCATGAACATAGTAATTCAGCGGATGATCCATCCTGTGCTTTCCGGTGTAGCGTTTTCAAATGCTGTTGAGGAGACAGGTGACGATGTTGTCCGTATCGAAGCGGTTGAAGGACTTGCGGAAAAGCTTGTGTCCGGAAGGTCGTCCTCATCAGTGATCACTGTAAAGAAAAGTGATATTTTTTCGGAAGAAGCAAAAATACAAATTTCCGGAAAGGCATTTGACTACAGCAAAATGCAGGATCTTGCGCGTGAAGTATACAGGATGGAAAAATATTTTAAAAAGGAAATTGATACCGAATGGTGTATCGATGAAAACGGAGTAATATTTTTTGTGCAGGCAAGACCTGTGACCAGAACGTTATTTATCAGCAATGACAGGGCAGAGTGCATAGTAGCATCCTCAGGTCATGCAGAAGGAACGATTTTTGTGATAGATGAGAACTGGGATGAGCTGCAGACAGTGAAACAGCTCGAAAATCTGCCGGAAAATGCGGTTCTTGCAGCATGGGCGACAGACACAAGACATATGCCGCTGATGAAAAAAGCAGCCGCGGTAATCACAGAAGAGGGAACAGCACTTTCACATGCGGCTATAATTTCGAGAGAGCTTGGTATCCCGTGCATCACAGGATATAAAAAAGCGCTAGATATTTTTCAGAACGGAAAAAGTATTTCACTTGATACCAGAAACGGTATTATAAGATATGACGGCAAGGTTTTTAACTTTAATAAAAAGAAACTCCTTGATTTTGCTGACATTTATGATTTTGAAAAAATAGCGGAGGTAAGTATCGAAGGAAGAACAATATTGTTCCAGCACTCGTTTAATGGTGTGATAATGTGTCTGCCGTACAGAACAAGCTCTTATGATGAAGAAAAATACGAACTTGCAGCCCGTAAACTGTTCGGCTGTCAGACTTTGAGATGCAGCGTGTGCAAGTATGAATGGTATTTTATTTATAAAGATCATAAAAAACTTCCGTACTTTAACGGACTTTGCGTAAAATTAAAGGATCTGTGTTCGTGCATGAATACAGCAGCCATAGAAAAGTTTTACATTGACACTGAGGAGTTTCTGAAAAATCTGGTTTCTGATAAAGAAAAATACGATCCGTATGACCGTGTTCTTGCAGAGGAAATAATGCTGTCACTGCATATTCTTGTTGATATGGTCATCCCGAACGGTTATGCGGTTTGTGAAGTGTACTACAAGGTTTTCAGTTATCTTGCAAATCTTGATATTGCTTTTGAAGACATGATAGCAGGGAATTTTCCTTCTGATCGTGAAGAGTCGCAGGAATTGATAAAAGCTAAGAAATTTATAGAAAAAGTGAGCATTCTGAGAAATGAGATAAGCACAAAGCTTCTTGCCTGCGGTGCGATATCCTACGATATGCTTCTGACACGAAACGACCGTATGAAAAAAGGTTTAAAACATTTGGGCGTTGAAGTATGTGAAGAAGAAGTGGTTTTTGATCTGTTTTACGAAAAATTAGTATTTTCAGATAATGTAAAAGAACTGATGAACAAGGTTGAAGGACTAATTGAATAAAAATTAATTTTTTGAAAGATCCCGGAAGATATTTTCCCGGGATTCTTTTATTTATCCTTAAAAAAATGATTTAAAGGTGCTATTAGTAAACAGAAGAAACAAATATTTATAACAACACAGAGCTTTGAAAAAATAAAAATCAAAAAAATTTAAAATTTCCCCTGAAAAAAAGTGAAAATGCAGCCATTATAAAGTGAAATAAAAAGAGAGGAAGTGATTAGATGGAATATATATTTTTGATATACCTTGTGTGTAAAATGCTTAAAGAAGATTTGTTTGGAAAATGATAAACAGGAAAGAGGTGAATAAAATGATCATGCTGAAATTAATAATGAGGTCTTTAGAATTGTGCTGATGAAATGAAAACTATTTAAAGAAAGGGTGATTGAAATGATGATGATTCCGAAAAAAATAGTGCCGATAGTTTTATGAATACGCAAAAATGTAAAAAGTGAAAGGAAGTGATAATATGGCAATAATTCCGATTGTGATAATTCTGTAATTGAAAGTTAAAATAATAAGAGAACATATGAGTGAATTAAGGAAAAGAAGTTTTTTAAAATGAAAAATAAGGAAGAGAGAAAATGATAAAAAAGTATAATAATAAGACACGGCATCATGGTTCCAAAACTGGAAAATGATGCCGTTTTTCTATGCATAAATGTTAAGAAAATATGAACAAAAATCGTGAAAAAGTGCCTTCGAAGCACGTAGGTATGGCGTTAGAAGACCAAAAAAAGTGTGTGGACGAACCCCCCCCTAAAAAACACCTGAAACAGGTGCAGAAACAGGGGGTTCGTCCACGAGGGTGCAGATATTTTAGTTTGGTTTTAGTGGAAATAATTACAAAAATAGAGGCATATGCATGAATCAAATCTCATACATATGCCTCTTGTTTTTGAAATGCTGTTTTTAGAAACATTTATGCTCGTTCTGTCAAGATACGCTATTATTGAAACATTCACACCGTGATATTTCTTCATCTCAGCGATAGGCTTTACACTGAGAGTTTCTATATCAAACCTCAAGGGATCGTCTGCTTCTACCGAAAAAATCTCTGCAAAAACCTGTTTGATCTTCTCGGTGTCAATACTTATCCTCTGCGACAGAAAGTCTATATCAGTAGTTGCTCTGGCATAGCTGCCGTCATAAAGCGCATACAGAAATATGCCGCCTTTCAGGATAAAATGCTCTTTGTACTCTGACTTCGACAATCTGTATATCGTTTCTTTCCAGACCATAAGCTATCAAAAGTTCCTGCATTGTTTTCCCGGTTGATCGGCTCTTGTTTTTAAGTCTGTCCTTAACAGAAGCCACACTGCTCATATCAGCACCTCCAGGTATGTTCCAAGTATTTTACCACAGCCGAGTTCATCGGCATATCTGTGAAGACGGATAAGATCCCTGTTCTCTCTTGCAATATAGTTTTTCAGTATCTCCTTAGTTTCCTCAATACCGACCTTGTTGCGGTAATACAGGATATCCACGACCGTCTTTTCAATATCGTATATCTTAAACTCACCGCTGTTATCCGATGAAAATGTCACGCCTGAAGAATACCTCTTTTGCGGGAAATACCACACGTTAACATCAGGCCAATCGGGAAGAGAAGATATTTTCATCGACCTCTCTATTGCAATATCAACGGCATCTGGAAGATAGGTAGTTAGTCCATAATACCTTGCAGCAGTCATCATGCAGAAAACACCTTTTGGAGCAAAAGCAGCAACGATTGAAAAATCGCTCTCCTCGCCATCAAAAGTCGTATTCTCATACATACTTCTGCTTACTTTTACAAGTATTCCATCATCTACAAGCTTTCCAATCTTATAGTGTGAGAGCCCAATTTCCCGCAGTCTGTCGATAGTAAGAAAATGTTCACTTGATGGGATCGTCATATCCATACTTTGCTCCCTCCCTTCTGTTTCTTATATTATACCACAAAAGGATTTGGATTTTAATAGTTTTCTGCAAATTTTATAAATTGCAGAATTTCATTAAAATGCAGTGTGGTTTTACTCCACTCTCTGACGGTTATGCGAATATTCGGATAACGTGCCAAACGCCAAATTAAGCCGTTTGTCATGGCCAGAAAGGGCTTTCTTTTTGCTGACACTGAGCGTGGTGCTGAGTCAAGTGCTCGTGTATTCACTATGGTTGAAACTGCAAAACTGAATAACCTTGATGTTTATGGTTATCTGGTTTTCCTTCTTTCTGAATTACCAAAACCCGGAGCTGAACCGACAGAAGATCAGTTCAAACCATATCTTCCATGGAGTGCTCAGCTTCCGGATTATTGCAAAAATCAATCTAAGATTTAATGATAGGCGAACTACCTGTACCGGGAGTTCGCTTTACTTTTTCCAACGCGGTTGGATGTATCGCTTACGAAAGAAAAATAAAAATATCCCTAAAAAACCTGAAAAAAGAATCTATTAAAAAGTGAAAAGGAAAAGAGGTGAAAGAACATGGAAATAGCATTGGCAGTAATATCTTTAAT
>JAZQPR010000204.1:0-11779 GCA_045628605.1 Oscillospiraceae bacterium | reverse complement strand
AAAGTTGTTTTTTCTTTTTTAGAAATAAAATTTTAAAATAAACGTTCAGACAAAAAACAAAATCTGTTCGAAACGAACAACTTTTTACAGGTCAAGCTGCAAACTAAGTTCAGCCAAAGTTTCCTCACAGCTTGTCTTAGAAACGTAGAACAGGCTGTTATCATGCTTTATATTATTCATAGTAAAGTAATATAAAGCATGATTCATAGAAGACGTATTCAGGACGATGTGTTTTCTTTTACGAAGTAAGTCAGAGTCAAATTTACGAAGATCACTTGAAATAAACGTCCAATTTGGAAGACGTTCTTTCATTTTCTTCTGCCAGTTCGGATGTCCGCCAATAATGATGCCTGCAGCAGCATCTATTTTTTCAAAGTCAACATTTTGAACTGTATCGGTCAGATCATCTGACTGGAACTTGAATGCAAATTCTCTAAGAGCATCAAGTTCAGCTTTGTGATCGGAAGCAGCTGCAAGCTCAGACTCCATTTTTTTCAGTTTTCTTCTGAGTTCTTCGTTTTCTTTTATGATAGCAGTATTTTCATTAGTTAAGGCTTTTTTCTCCTGTGTTAGTCTGAATTCCTGAGACTGAAGTTCTTCTGATATTTGCTTTAACTTTTCTTCTTTCATTTTTAACTCATCAAATAAAGTTTCTTGATTATTCTGAAAGAAAATCTTTTTTACCCCATTATAAGACTTCAATAAAAGTCTAAGATGCAACCCCCAAACAATAAAAGAGTCTAAAGCAGCTTCGCCCTGCTCTTTATACAAAGACGAAAAATAAAAACAGGTAACAACCTCTCTAAGATCTTGCTTTGTAAGAGGATATTCTTCAAACAAAGTTAAAGGGCTTAGATCAAGATTGTCATACAAAAACTGAACATAAGAATCAAAATTTCCCTTTGTAACAACAAACATTTCATGAATGTAATTAACCTTCAAAGAACTAATCATGGAATCAATAATCTTTTTATCTTCTTTTAAGACATCCCCATAACGAGGAGGCGACATAACATTTTCATAATTCCGTTGAACCAGACAATCCTGTAAAGTATTAATAGCATCTGTTTTATCGGGACAATAATTCTCAAAAAACCACAACAAAGCAGCTATTGATGAAACAAAAGACTCGGTTGTCATATTATCAAAATCTTTAAAAAAACTTTTGAAATCAAAAATATCAGTTTTTTTAATCCTAATTATATTTGAATAAAGCTCTTTATAAGCCTTTTTAAAAATCCTGTCAAGGTCACACAAAATGCACTGAACTTCCTTATTCTCCATCCCCTCATCATTATGCTCAACAAGATAATAAACATACTCTATTATACAAACTGACTTCTTAAAACGCAATTGCCGATCCAAAGGAAGTCGCTTACAAATAACACAATCATAAGCTTCAGATGCTCTGCCAATAGCATACATCTGCAACTTATTTCGCTGATAAATTCGGTCAAGATCATCAGCAACAAACGCCTTTAAAGACAAAGACTCAGCCCAAAGAGGAATCATATTATAAACATCCATAAAAAAATCCTTTCACAAGTTGTTCGAAACGAACAGAAAAGTATTCAGAAACAGCTTTCAACACATTTCAACACAGAAGCTAAAAGGCGAAGAAAAAATGTTGGATTTTTGCTATTGCAGGCGCTAAAGAAATAATTATATTCTATGCACCAAAATTGCACTTTTTTTTAAATCAAAAGAACCTTTGGCTTACCTTTTGAAACATTTCTGTTTCTTATAATTCTACTGATTCCGGCAACGTTCTGTTTTCTCTTTATTATTTCACATTTTCTGTTTGTATTATCTTTTATCAGAGCTAAAAACAAGAAAACTGCACGTACTCTGCTTATTATGCTCTGTGTTCTGCTGTGACATGTATCTTTGTTCATTTTTCCCCTGATTTTTTTCTTTATTTCAGAGGATATCGTTTTTATTGTTCTCAGACTGTAGCCGACCTTATCTGCTATCTCCTGAAGTTTCATCTTTCCTTCAAGAATAAGTTTTTCTGCCATAGATTTTCTATGTGCCTTGTCAGCTGCTCTTTCTCTTCTTTTTGCTTCTCTTGCAGCATTCTGAGTTATATGACCGGTTTCAAATTCATTTATTTCATCTGCTGTTATACTGAGCCATTCAGAAAATGTATCATTCTTAAACCTGTAATATCCATGCTTCTGTATGTGATCATAGATGTACTTCAGATCTTTTAACGGTGAGCTGAAGCTTCTGTTCAGCTTTTCTGTCAGCTGTACTGCATACTTATGACTGTATATCTGTATAGCTGAGTTATACATCAGAAAACACATGATATCTCTGTTTCCGATACTTTCTTTACGTGTGCCGGCAAGATACTGGATCATACTGATACGCTTTGCATTCAGAGAAATATAATTTCTGCTGACATGCATAATTGTTTTTCTCTGCACTGCTTTCCTGTCATCTTCATTAAAGACGTCACTGCATTCAAGCGTTCCGAGAAGATCATTCAGATCATATGTGACTTTTGTAAGAATATTTGTCTGTGACTTTGTTCCGGTCGATGTATTGTATGTATCAAACAGTCTGTACACTCCGACTGCGTTTCTGCTTGCTGTTATATCAACGGAATATCCGGCAAACGTTTCCGGATATTCTGATATCAGCTTATCTATAGCCGTTATCAGTTTATTTTTTACAATGTTGTAAAGAAACAAAAGTGCAGAAGCACACTGTTCAATATGCCACCAAAGCTGTATTCCTCGTCCTGTCATATGAACGATATTTGGACAAGGAATATCCGGCATATCTCTTTTCAGTCTGAATATAAGCTCATCGGCAGTATCAGCAGGAGAATTACTGTTCCGTTCTGAATGATTGTCGATGTCTATAACTATGTTATTGAGCGAAAACAGATTGTTTAACTGTCTTCCGGAGCCGACTTTTACAGTATTGCTCATGATATAGTAATCTGTATTTTCATGCAGTATGAGCTTTTCTATTTTCTCAACGACCTGATCTCGTTTTATATAAAAAATGTGACTGAATTCACCTTTTTTATTTTTCTTTGCTACATATATACAGCCGTTATTACTGTTATTATTATTGTCAGTTACAAGCTGTAACGCTTCTGAGTTATTATACATAAAAAAATCACCTTTCGATTTAATACATCAAAAGGCAACTTATTAAAAAATCTATAAGTTTTCTGTAAATTGTAACAATTTTTTTTGCGAATTAAGTTTTATCACTTGACAAACCTATCTGCTTATGATATAATAACGTTACAAGATAGTTGCAGCGAACCCAAAAGCGTTTTGCAGAACTCTTTTGGTAATCTACTGACTTGATGTATTAAATTTTTATTTTGTTAGAAAAAAGGTCATCCGAAAGGGTGACTTTTTCTCTTTGTTTTTTTATTATATCATACAAAATAAAAATTTTCAAGGGGTAATTATAAATATAATTTTTTGTTAAAAATTAGACGTGTTATACAAAAATCAATCTGCAATTTTTAATAAAACAATAAAGGCTCCTGTCACATTATGTGATGAGAGCCTTTATTATATTATTTCAGCTTTTCTTTTTTTTCTTATGTACAAACGTTTTTTCATAGTTGGCAGCTGTGGTCAGCTTACCGTTATATTCCTTTCTGCTCCAGTTTACGGATATATTGACTGAGTATTCTTTTCCTTCCTTTGAAGTCAGATCCAGACGAACCTTTTCTCTTTTCAGGAATTTTTTCATCATACTCTTTGTAAGTTCCTTTTTCATCGACTCAAAGTACTTATCCTTTTTGAATACATAAAATCCGCATTTATCTCGTCCGGAACAGTAGTAAACTTTCTCTGAATCATATACCGGTCTTCCGCAGAACGGACATTCTCCAAGAACTTCTTTATTCGGATCAGTTTCTGTCTTTTCAACTTTTACATCCAGTCCAATCGTTTTAGTAAGTTCATTGGCTGCATATGCAACCGCTTTTGAAACAGGGATTTTCTGCTGATTCACAAATTTCAGAACTTTACTTACTTCAACAGATTTTTCCTTGTAAAGATTAACTTTCAGCTGATCAAGATAGCTCATCAGAAGCTCACCCTTTGGTTCGCAGTAGAATTTATTCTTTTTTAGCATGATATATCCGTTTGTCTGAGCATTTTTTATGATCCCCGGTCTTGTTCCGACAGTTCCGATCTCCAGTCCTGCCATAAGCATTGTGTACTCTTCTGTATCATCGGCTGATTCTATCTCTTTACGGAACGGAGCTTTCAGATACTTATTCAGTGTCGCCACTGAATATCTTGCCGGTGCCTTTGTCTCACATTCCTTAAGAACAAATGTAATCTGTATTTTTTCACCGACTGACAGCTCCGGAAGAAGCTGCTCTGTATCATTAGTCGTTTCCCTTGCTTCAAATCGCATCCAGCCGGCATTTTTTACTGTATCACCGGATATTCTGAATCGCTCGTCACCGTTTTCAAATGTGATCACTTTTCTATTCATGATACACGGCTGTGCTGAGAAATTGGCACAGAAACGATTATAAATCGCTGAATAAACTTTCTTCTGATCAGAAGAAAGTTCTGTCATGTTTGGGAACTTTACAGTAGGTGTAAGTGCCGAATGGCTGTCTATCTTACTGTCATCAAAGATTTTTTTTGAGTCTTTCATGATAAGTGCCTGATGTGCCTGATCTTCATTTCGTTTGTTTATCAGAGCAATTATTTGAGCTGCTTTGACCTTTTCAGCTTCTGCAAGATATTCAGTATTAGTTCTTGGATATGTAACGTATCCTGCTTCATATAATGTCTGAAGCACTGCAAGTGAATGATCCATTGTCATTTCATACTTGCCGGCAAGGAAACCCTGAAGAGTATCAAGAGAAAAAAGTTTTTTTGGTTCAAGATTTACTTCTTTTGATTCAATATTCTGAACATAGGTATTACGGCTGTTAAGAATATTAATATACGATGTACCTGAAGATTCAGAATCAAAACGTTTGTCAGTCGATACGGTAAAATCAGTACCGTTCTTTGAACCTTTTCCTTCCGCCTGCCAGTATTTCTGTTTCTTAAAGTTTTTTATTTCCTGTTCACGTTTATATATTACCTCTACGATCGGAACCAGAACACGTCCGACATTGAATGAACGTCCTGCTTTTGCTTTCATATACCGGCTGTAGTTTATTCCATACAGCCAGTCTATATACATCCTGGCTAAACCTTCATTATACAGATTATCATACTCAGAGTCATTCTTAAGCTCTTTTACAGCTTTCAGAATTGTCTGTTCGGTCTGTTCCGGAAGCCACAGCCGGTAAACCGGCTTTTCATTTTTCGCTTCCTGCAGGATAAGTCTGACGATCACTTCTCCTTCCCGGTCAGCATCTCCGCAGTGAATAATTCCATCAACATCTTCTCTGAAAATCAATTCTTTTATAAGATTAAACTGAGCTGCTACACCATCGTTAGCAGCTCTTCTTAATTCTTTTTCTTTTTTGTCAAGGTTTTCATCTATAAAAACCTGTTTCAGTTTAAATCTGAACGGTCTTGGTATAAACGGAAGTGTATCGTCCGTCCCATAATCAACTACATCACAAAGTGTAAAAAGATGTCCGAATCCGCTTGTGATGATATAATTTCCGCTTTCAAAATAAAGCGAACCGTTCCCGTTCCTTTTATCAGCAAACTTTTCTATTTTACCGAGGCTGTTCTTTATATTTTTTGCAAGACTCGGCTTTTCAGCTATAATTACCTTTTTCATATTGTTGTCCTCATGTTTTTATTACTTTACTATTCTTCCATATTTTTATTGAATTCTCTCAGAAACGTCTGATACAGACTTTCTTCATAGAACATACGAAGAGCTTGCTCTATGAGATTTTGATTATACATATCAACGATTGTCTGAGCAATAGCTGTGTCTGTAAGATCCTCTTCATTTTCAAAACTAAGTTCACAATTTTCAAGTTTATGTTTATCTGTTATTACTTCGCCTTTCGGATTTACATGGTAAATGAAGACTTCCAGAATACATACTTTACGCTCTGTGAGTATTCTGTTCACTTGAGCTTCCAGACATACATCCTCAACAACTTTTACGACATCATTAGCCGTATATTCTTCAAACATTTCCTTTGGATAACGGATAACGATACTGTTTTTATTTAATACCTGCGGCTGCATTTTATACTTTCACTCCTTCAAACTTTTTTCTTGTATTGATATAACACTGCACAACTTCTGGATCTCTTTCATGCAGTTTATCACTAATATCAACAAGGTCATATCCAAGTTCAAGGAACATCTTTATCCAGATCTCATCATCCAGATCATATTTACATCTTGACCCGTCATTCAGGTCAAGGTATCCTGCATTATCAAGATCTCTGAATTCTGAACGAATAAAGATAACCGGTCCGAATATCCTTCGGTCTATGCCTCTGCAGTTTCTGTAAACAAACAACGGCTGCTCTGCATCATGTGCAGGATTGTAATCTGTATCTTTAGTTTGGCTTACAAATCCTTTTATGCCGAACATTGTCAATTCGTACTCATCCGGATCGATTGTTTCTGCATCTACATCATCTTCTTCCACACCAAATATTTCTGCTACAGACTGCAGATCCATTCCTCTTCCTACCCAGTCCGTATGAACTGTCATAGTCGATTTTTGAAATTCAGGTTCTCCGTTTTCATTCAGATAGGCTATTCCTATTGTTATATCATACTCTTCATAGTTTTTAATTTCTGTCACATCTTTCATCATCATTCGTTCTCCTTTAATTTATCCTGCAGCAACAGAAATTACTGTTGCTGCAGTTATTATTCAAATTATAAACTTTTGTACATATTGGTAAGCTCGGTCTGAAGCTTTATCAGAAGCTTCATGTCATCATTCTGAAGATATCCGATACTTTTACACTGATTCAGAATATCGTTAAGATCAAAATAATTTTTCTTCAGAAATTTTTTGAATTTTTCTTCTGATTCATTTTTTTCTTCCTGTGCTTTTATATCATCTGTTTCCGGTTCTTCGGATCCATCGGATCCATCAGATTCATCATCTTCTTCGTACTGCTGAACATCATAGTCATCCGAACCGTTCACTGTGGTTTCTTCATCAGATCCATCTTCATACTGCTCTGCAACAGGCTGAGTTTTTTCTTCTGTTTCGGAAACAGGTTCATCAGGTTCATTTATATCTGATTCCTGTTTATCTGAATTATTAAACTTTTCTTTGATTTTTGCCGGTGATATCGTAAGTTCATCATTTTCGATGTGTTCCATCACAATATCATAGTATTTTTTTTGTTCTTCTTCAGATTTTACTGCTATTTCTGAAAGCGAAGAATAAGAAAGTATTTTCTTTTCAAGCAGTTCCTGAAGTTCCGGAATAAGATTCACAAGTACTTTGTATTTATGGATCTGTGATTCCGATTTATTGAAAAATTCTGCAAGTGCTTTTCTTGTATCGCCTTTCTGCTTCGAAAAGATCCTCTTTTCAGCAACATTAATTGCTTTTGCCAATGAAAGCGGACTGATCTCTCTGTTGAATACATTACTTGTAATCAACAGTCTTAATTTTTTTTCATCGTCTGTATCATCTACATCTAAGATGATACATGGAATCTCTTTTACTCCATTCAGTTTCAAGGCTCTGAATCTTCTGTGTCCGGAAATTATTTCATAATTTCCTTCCTTTTTTCTAATTACTTCTATAGCACCGTGAAAACCATTTTCACTGATTTCATTGGCAAGTTCATCTATGTCAGTCATGTCGAATATAGCTGCATTCTGCTCGTTTTCAACGATTTTATCAACTGGAATATTCACTACTGTCTGAGCTGTATTCTGTTTTTCAGCAATAGCGGACAGTGTTTTGTTCCTGCCCTTACTGTAATCAAGTGCCATCTCTCTCATATCATCCTTTCTTTTATAATTTCGGTCAGAGCTTCATAATCCCTTGCTGCATTTATGCCTTTTTTGAACCATGCAAACGGTCTGCTGAAAAAGGCTGATTCATAAACAGCCACATTTGATCTTATTACCTGATCAATAAACATATCTCCAAACTGTTCCTTGAACTGTTCATACATATACTTAGCAAAATTTGTATTGCCATTGTATTTGTTAATAAAAGTTCCACCAATTTTTATTTGCGGATTAAGTTTTGATGCTTTTATTTCCTCTATTGTATCAAGAAGTTCAGATGCACCGGAAGCCGAATTAACATCAGCTTCAAGCGGAACAAAAACATATTCCGTAGCTGCTAATATAGCAACGGACATATCGCTCAGAGCAGGCGGACAATCAAACACGATATAATCATAATTATCTTTTACTTCTTCGACTATATGCTGAAACAGTTCCTGGCTAATCTGATCTCCAAATGATGTTCTGGAAATTGCAATAACATCTATTCCGATTTCACACGGTTTTGCACCATCCCTCTTGCTGATGAGTGCCGGTGTAATTATATCAGAAAGTGACTTTTCATTTCTGATATACTCTGCAAGAACACCGTTAGGCTGAGTATTATAAAGAAAAAAACCTGTTGCATTTGCCTGCGGGTCTCCGTCAACTACAAGAACTTTATTATTATCACGAGCTAAAAATGATGAAACCTGAATTACCGATGTTGATTTACCAACACCGCCCTTCTGATTGAAAAATGCGAGTGTTTTCATATATATCCTCTTTTCATTTTATATTCCCTTTCGGTGATTTTATTATATCATACCCTTATATCAACATTTTTAAGCCGTTTTTTATTTTTTAGCTTTTGCTTTCGACCGTTGGTTGTAGTTGTAAATATTTCTTGCATTATTCACAACCTCTGCAGAAAACTTAATGTCCTTTGTCTTTATTACTCCTTCAAACTGTTTCTTTGGTAAGATATTATTGGTATAAAAGAAATTTGCCTTATAGCAAAGTAACACCCAATCATCATATTCACTGTCACTAAGCTTTTTATAGTTTTTACGGCACTGCTCCATGAACTCTGCATGATAATAACTGTCGTCATCAAATCGTCCATACTTCACAAGCATATACTGGATCATCTGCTGACATCGTGTCTTATTCGATCTGCCCCAGTGATGTTCACAGTAACGTCTGCTGTTATTACTTGCAACAAATGGTCTGCCACACATTTTACAGTTCTTTTCAAGTATATTGAACTTCAGAGTCATTCCTTCTACAGATGCATCAGGATACAAGTTACAGAGCTTGTTCATGGCCTGTTCAGCCAGCGTTGTTTCAAGTTCATTCTCTTTTATAATCTCTATTTTCATTCATTTCTCCAAATATCATGAGAATTTTGAAATGTCTATCTTTTCATCATCTTTCAAATAGTCTTCAGTAAATGTTATAAGATTATAGCATGGTTTGTAATAAGATGTTTCATTAAAAACAACAAGGCATTTTTTATTGAATATTTCTCCATTCTCTGGTTTTTCTGTAATATACAGCGATTCATTAAGTTTGCATTTAAAAAGATAATTATATTTCCCTTCTTCTGTTCCTGTTGAATCTAAAAGCTGGTCATATTCTCCGCCTAATATGGCATGACTTAATGTATATATTCCTTCAAGATTTACAAGATATGAACTGTATTTGAAATATGCTCTGAACGGGTCACTGTGCAGATCCTCCTCAATGTCGTCTATTGTGACCTTGTTTTCAAGAAGTTCTTTTTTATGCTGTTCCTGTTTCTCATAAAAATCATCTATCTCATCGATTTTTACAGGCTGACAGCAGCGCAAATATGTTTTTTTGCCATTACCGTAGCTTTTATGACTTAAATCAGGATCATTCGGTTCTGTATAACAACAATACATAACAATATCCTGTCCGGCATAATCCTGAATATTCAGATAATCACCAAATCCATATTCAATGGCTGCTTCTCCAAAATTACTGAATGAACAGTCTATCGATGTATCATCATAACCGTACAGTCTCATATCGAATGAATATTTATCACGTCCTGCACCGAGATCAATTTCAAAATGCTCATTTTCGTTGAATCCGTGTCCATCATATTCAAGTCTGCCCTGAACATAGATATGTTCGTATCCTGTAAGATCAAGTGAAGACAGTTCGCTGACATCATAGACATAATCACGTACTCGCTGAAATTCAGGTGCTGTTGTTTCTGCCGGTTCTGTAGTCTCATTGTTGTATGTATTTGTACTTACGTTCACATTGCTGCTTGTATCTGTGTTCTTATTACATGAACAGAATGATGAAAGCAGCATTGTCATTACCAGAAATGATGCTATATTTTTTCTTATTTTTCTCATATATTTTACCTTCTTTTCTTTCTTAAAATTTATTTTTTACCGGGCTGTTATACATCTTAATTATATCATTCAGATAAAAAAAAATCAACGGTTTTTTTCAGAATTTTAATAAATAAAACAGGATATTTTTTTCAATATCCTGTTCTATTTTTTAATGTTCTATTGTTTCAGCCGGCGTCGATTTTTCTGGGTTTGACGGCAGCTGACACTTAAAATTTACATTGTTAAATATCCTTGTTTCCACTGTGTTTTTTAGTCTGGAAATGTCTGATAATTCCGATTTATTATCTGTTACAATATCAAAGAAATCTTTCTTGAAATGTTTGATTATTGTATCTGCATTTTTTTCATTTCTTGTGTCAGAATCAAATAACGAATCATAAACTTCTGAAAGGATATCATTGGCTGTTATATATTCACACTGATATTGTTCTTCCTTAAGTATCCTGTCTATTTCAGCATTTATTCTGTAATTCATTTTAAGTCGGCTGAAATCATCAAGTTTAGGATTTATACTGTATTTACTTACCTCATCCGTAATTTTCTTAAAAGTATCCTCAGAAAGTTGTTCGATTTGAACACCTTTTGAATCAAGGAGATTGATCACATCAATGTTTCCTTTACTTTTAGAGTTTATGATCTGCTTCTTGGTAGATTCATATTTACTGTAAGACTGAAGTTTATCAAGAGACAAAGCTATCAGTTCCGCCATTTTAACCTGTGTTTTATCATTGATCCCGATCGGATCTTTTACAGAACCGTCTTTATTCTGTTCAACTATAACAGTTCCCGAACAAGACAGCGTATATGCTGTTTTCCCGTCACTGCTTACAGCATAAACATTATCAGTTTTTTTACTTTCTGAAGGACTGAAAGCTTCATCCTTTCTTATTGCACTGAATAATGCTGCGGATTCAAGAAAATCTTTGTTGATCTGACTGACTTTTCTTCCGTCATCAACTGTTCTTCTGATAAAACTCATAAGACTTTCCCCCGAATCATGTGCTTTACTGCCTTTTACAAGTATCTCATCATTGCTGACGATATTAAACATGGTCTTTGCTTCTGTATTACGGCACAGATTCTGATACTCTGCAAGTGAATATTTACCCTTCTGAATTGAACTGTCATTTGAGATCAGAACGTCAACATACATTTTAGCAGAAAGCTGTTTTTTCAGGTCATCCGCACAGATACTCTGAACATCAAATCCAAGTTCTTCAAGTGACGGTACTTTTTTTATAAAAGCATTCAGATATTCACTCTCACGATAAAGTGTTCTGTTATCTTTATCCTTTGAAACAGCATCATACTCTCTTTTTATCTGCTTGAAAATCGATTCTGTATTTTTATTGATGTATACCAGATCATCAAAAAATGTATCCGGAATATTCTTAACAAGTTTGTCAGTATCGATATCATACTCTTTTCCGAACTTTTTCGCTAAAAGATATATCATACATGTTTCCCTGAATTTAGATGAAGCTTCAGGTA
>JAZQPR010000203.1:0-16605 GCA_045628605.1 Oscillospiraceae bacterium | reverse complement strand
ATCTAATTAACCAAGAAAGTTATCCGGAATATAG
The DNA here is from genome assembly GCA_045628605.1 of Oscillospiraceae bacterium. Taxonomy (GTDB): domain Bacteria; phylum Bacillota; class Clostridia; order Oscillospirales; family Ruminococcaceae; genus HUN007. The sequence goes on along the minus strand of JAZQPR010000203.1, from coordinate 16,571 downwards.
GTGTGCGGGCCCTGTGCAACGAGACACCGTGAACCATGTCAGGCGGGGAACCGAGCAGCATTAAGCGGACCGTTTTGTGTGCCGCAGCAAGCCTGCACACCTATGTTTCGGATATTTTATTATATTTTTTCAGCAAAGAAGGTATGAAAATGTATACAGCCTTATACAGGCGGTGGAGACCGCGTACATTTGATGATGTTGTATCGCAGCCTCATATAACTGCTACGCTGAAAAATCAGATAATAAACAATAAAACGGCACATGCCTATTTGTTTACAGGTTCCAGAGGAACAGGAAAAACAACATGTGCAAGAATTTTTGCCAAGGCAATAAACTGTGATCATCCGTCAGACGGAGCACCATGCCTTGAATGCGATATCTGCCGTGATGCAGATAATTTTGCACTCAGTGACATAATTGAGATCGATGCCGCTTCCAACAACGGTGTTGATGATATCAGAGATCTGAGAGACGGAGCTGTATTTACTCCTGAGCGCTGTAAGTATAAAGTTTATATTATTGATGAGGTTCATATGCTTTCAGTAAATGCTTTTAATGCACTTCTGAAAATTATGGAAGAGCCTCCTGAGTATGTAAAATTTATTCTTGCTACTACAGAAGTTCATAAAGTACCTGCCACGATCGCATCAAGATGTCAGCGATATGATTTCAGAAGAATTCTTCCGGAGGATATTGCAAAGCGTCTTCTATATATAGCTTCACAGGAGAAAATTCTCCTTGATGATGATGCAGCTTTTCTTATTGCAAAGCTTGCAGACGGAGGTATGAGAGATGCATTGTCTCTTCTCGACCAGTGTATAGCTTTTTCTGAAAACATTGATTCATCTGTTGTTTCGATGGCTGCAGGAATAGCAGGACGGGATAAAGTTTTCGGCATCATCGAAGCAATTACTGAAAAATGTCCTGAAAAAGGAATAGCATATATTGATGAGTTATATGCAGGTTCCAAGGATATGTCACGTTTGTGTGAAGAGATAATCTTCCAGTTCAGAAACATTATGCTTATTAAGATCGATCCTGCACAGAAGTCAAATCTTTCATGTATGCCGGATGAAACAGATAAGCTTTCCTCATTAGCAGAAAAAACTGATCTTCAGACAGTTCTTTTAAATCTATCCGCTTTTCAGGAATGTTCTGAAAAAATGCTCAGAGCAATTAATAAACGCGTTGAACTTGAGATGTGTATCATTAAGCTTTCTTCAGGTTCAGCTTCATCAGTTTCAACTGTTCCTCAGGATCTGACAGATCGTATTGATGAACTTGAAAAGATGATCAGTGTTTTGCAGTCAAACAGACCGAGTGTTCCTTCAGGTTCATATACAGGAAGACAGGAGATCATCCGTGAAGAACCGCAGGTCGATTTTTCAAAGCTCGACCCGAAGAATACAAAGCAGGTTATGAACTGGGCAGAAGTTCTTACAAAATTTTCCGAAACAAATCCGGCTGTTTCAGCAAGTCTGACTGATTCTCAGGCATTTGTCAACGGCAGCGGGTTGTTTATAATAGCAAATAATCCTTTCTTTATTTCGCTGTTTAAAAATAAAACCAATGCATCGATGCTCGGTGATGCTGTTGAAAGCGTTTTAGGCAAAAGATATGCTATCAGAGCAAAATGCAAGGTTGAAGCAACAAAGGAAGAAAAAAATGCTATAAAGCTGATTGAAAAGGCAAAAAACTCAAATCTGGAAAATTATCCGGAAGGGTAACCGGTTAGTCAGCATCAAATATAATATAAAAAATCTTAAAAAAGAGGAGTTTTAGAAGATATGAAAGCAAGAGTACCAAAACAGAATGCCGGCGGCGGCAACCAGAATATGAACGCAATGATCAAACAGGCTCAGAAAATGCAGGATGAAATCACAAAGCTTCAGGATGATATCGAAGAACGTGAATTTACAGCAACTGCAGGCGGCGGAGCTGTTGAAGTAGTTCTTTACGGAAAGAAGTCAATAAAGACATTAACAATTAAACCTGAGGTTGTTGATAAGGATGATGTTGAAATGCTTCAGGATCTTGTTATCAGCGCTGTAAACGAAGCTATTTCAAAGATTGAAGAAACAACAGAAGAAGAAATGTCAAAGATCACAGGCGGTGTTTCACTTCCTGGCTTATTCTGATAAATGCCGGAATCAAATGCATTGCCGATAGTTCTTCTTGCAGAGCAGTTTGCAAGACTGCCCGGTATCGGAATGAAAACTGCGCAGAGACTGGCATATTACGTTACGTCTATGCCTGAAGCGGATGTCAGAGCATTTTCTGATGCACTTCTGAATGCAAAACAGAATATCAGATTCTGTTCTGTCTGCATGAATCTTACAGACAGGGATATTTGTCCTGTATGTATGAATGCACAGAGAGACAAAAGTGTTATTTGTGTTGTTGAAGGTCCGAAGGATGTTACAGCTGTTGAAAGAACAGGCGAGTACAATGGGCTTTATCATGTGCTTCACGGTCTTATCTCTCCGATTGACGGGATAGGTCCTGAAAAGCTGAAGATAAAGGAACTGATTGCCCGTATTCAGGCTGATTCATCGATCAATGAAGTAATTATGGCAACTAATCCTACTGTTGAAGGTGATGCTACAGCAATGTACATCTCAAGACTTTTAAAGCCTGCCGGAATTAAAGTTACAAGACTTGCATTCGGTCTTCCTGTGGGAGGAAATCTCGAATATGCTGATGAGGTCACACTCTTCAAAGCAATTGAGAACAGAAATGAAATTTGATATAAAAAAGCTCATGGCGTTTTTGTCATGAGCTTTTTGTTTATTAACATTCTTAATATTAAATGTTGAAAAATGCTTCTGCGTTTTTACATGTGATATCAAGTATATCCTGTACGGATGTCTGTTTTATTTCAGCTGCCTTTTCTGCAATCAGCGGGATCATGGAACTGTCGCAGCGTTCTCCTCTGTACGGGACAGGAGCCATGTAAGGACTGTCTGTTTCGAGCATAAAACGGTCGTTGGGGATAACAGCAAGAGCCTCAAGTGCTTTTCTTGCGTTTTTAAATGTAAGAACACCTGTAAAGCTGATGTTAAGACCCATGTTAAGGTATTCTTTTGCTGTTTCAGCAGAACCTGAAAAACAGTGTACAACACCTTTTTCGGGTCTGTGAGCTTTCAGTATATCCATAGTATCAGCAAGAGCGTCTCTTGAATGGATGATTACCGGAAGCTTTAGTTCATTTGCAAGATCAATCTGAGAAGCAAAGACATCCATCATTTTTTTTCTGTCATAACCGTCATAGTGATAATCAAGTCCTATCTCTCCGATCGCTTTGACTTTGTCTCTGTTTTTCAGGGCAGTATTTTTAAGTATTTCAATATAATTTAAAAGAGGTGCATCAAGGTTTTCCGGATGAACTCCGACAGCGCAGTATACAAAATCATATTTTAATGAAAGGTTAAGTGAATTTTCAGAATCTTTGAGATCTACAGACGGGAGCATAATATATTTTACTCCGTTGTCATGTATTTTTTTTATTAATTCATCTCTGTCGCTGTCAAAAGCATCATCTGTGTAATGGGCATGTGTATCGAAAATATTGTTGAACATATTATAAACCAAGTTCCTTTTTGATTGAGTTTATTGAACTTTTATCCGGAGTAAATCCGTCTTTTGTAGTTTCACCTGTTACCACTTTAGGTTCAGCAAAGAATTTACCTGAATCAAACATATAATTTATCGCAGCCTGCTGGTTGTCAAAATCGATTTTTGTGATATTACTCTCTGAACAGTTGATAATTGTTGTAAATGTGTATTCAAGAGAATCAGCAACACGACTTCCTGTAGTCTGGTTTATCATTTCTGACAGAACTTCTACGTTGATTTTTGAACGGGTTTCTTCAGTAAGACGAGGGTTTCCTATGAGTTTGACTACAAATTCAGAACTCAGATACTGAACGCCGTCATTAAGTCCTTTAAGATTGTGCGGCACTTCATAGCTTACTCCGCCTAACCAGTCACAAAGAGTTTCAACACCGAGATTTTTCATGCTCAGATATCTGTCGATTTTTATATCATACACTTCTTCAACTGCATTTTTTAAATCGATGATTCCGCCTGAATTGTAGATATCTGACATTTTCTGACCATTGCAGAGAGTATCATTTGATACTGAAATAAAAGTAAATTTGTTTTTTACAGGAGAGGTTCTGAGAATACAAAAAACAGTTTTCGGATAAATTTTAGTTTTTGCTTCGTTTGAGACCGACAGGTTGGCAGCTAAAAGAATAGTATTGTCATTTTTTTCTGTTGGCTTGTATGACTGTGCTGTAACTGTGTTATATGCGTCATTTCGTCTTTCAAGCATTTTCTGATAGTATTTTGCAACAGGTATTCCGACGATCATCAGAGTGATGATCATACTGATCAGAAAAGGGATAGCGACACTCTCTTTTTTTCTTTTTTTAAACATAAACATGTTGAAGTCCTCCTGAAAACTTAATAATAACAATAGTAATAAAGGCTTGAAATGCAGATAACTGCGTGCTTTTAATAATTAACAATTTTAACAGTCCGACTTTTCAACAACTGTTGAAACAAATGTTGAAAAGTTGAATAGATATTGTTTAAAACTTTTTATGAGTTATATGCTATACAAAAATAAAAATAGGTAGTATAATAAAATTATGTTTGTATTCGGCTCAAAGCGAAAGCTGAAGATAATTCATCTGATATTCTATGTCGGAAAGGTCTGTAATGTCAGAATCAACATTTTGTTTTTTCGCATAGTTGATGGTCTGACCTGTACCGCTTCGATAGTTTTTTACAAATGCAATAAGAAGGTCTGAGTGATCTACCATGTATTTGTTTCGTTTCATGTAGCAGGTTTTTGAATATGATTCTGAAGTTGTGACAACAGAATCGGCCTGACTGATAACGAGATCATATGTTTTTTTATCTTCTTCCGGAAAATTGTAACCCTGATTAACCATCGGCTTTACACAAATAAGACTAATATCAGGATTTTCCTTCTTTTTTTCAAGAACGATCTGAGCTGCCCAGAGGTCTATCCCTCTGGCGACTCCGGATAAAAATGTCCGGTAACCGTTTTGAATACATTTTTCTATTTTACTGTTAAGAAGATTTTTGATAAATATTGTTTTTTCGTCATCGTTTATTCCTTTTCCCGGAAGCTTTTCAGGACGATGCCCGGAAAAACAAACTGTTTTCGATATCAGAAATTTTCCCCCTTTAACAATGGTTCTCTAAATTATTATTTTAACATAATTAATTATAAATATCAAGACAAGGAGCTGTTTTATTTGAAAAATCATAAAAGAGCATGGGCAGAGATCAATCTTTCCAGGCTTGAGGATAATATCAATACAATAAGATCTAAGTTTTCAGGAAATACCGAGATGATGGCTGTTGTAAAGGCAGATGCATACGGACACGGTGAAAAAGAAATACTGAAAAAATTAAGAGAGATCGGAATAGGATATTTTGCGGTTTCAAATCTGGATGAAGCGATCAGTGTAAGAAATGTCTGTGAAGGTGAGATCCTTATTCTCGGATATACACCGCCTGAATATGTTGACGAAATAATAAAAAACAACATTCTTCAGTGTATTGTTTCAAAGGAACATGCATCAGCACTTTCAAAGGCAGCTGTAAGTACAGTAAGATGTCATGTCAAGATAGATACAGGTATGGGAAGAATAGGTTTAAAACATAAAAATATTTCTGACTGCTGCGATGAGATAATGGAAATAGCATCGTACAAAAATCTAAATATTGAAGGTATTTTTACTCATTTTGCCGTTGCAGACAGCGATTCTCCGGAAAATGTTGAATATACAAAAAAACAGGCAGAATATATCAAGGGAGTTTATTACGAGCTTGAAAAAAGAGGAATGAAGCTTAAACATGTTCATTTCTTAAACAGTGCCGGTGCATGCTATCATTTTGACAGTACAAGCACACTCGCAAGAATCGGAATTACAATGTATGGTTTGTATCCGAATTATCCGCAGGCACTTCCGTACAGTGTATCACCTGTCATGGAATTCAAGGCTGTTGTATCTGATGTTAAAACCGTCGAAAAGGGTGACTGCATAAGCTACGGAAGAACATATGTGGCTGAAGAAAGCAGAAAAATAGCTACTGTAACAGTAGGATATGCAGACGGTTATTCAAGGTTGCTTTCTTCAAACGGACAGGTTCTGTACAAGGGCAGAAGATGCAGGATAACCGGAAGAGTATGTATGGATCAGATGATGATCGATGTAACTGATATTGATGATGCAAAGGCCGGAGATGTTGTAACTCTTATCGGAACAGACGGAGAAGATACGATCACTGCCGATGAGCTGGCATCATGGTACGGAACAATAGGATATGAGGTTGTATGCGGCATTTCCAAAAGAGTTCCGAGGATATATGTAGACTGAAATTACAGGTAAAAAACAGCATGCAAGTGTTTTTCTGCAAACAACAGTCGTATTTGACAAAAATACATTTCATGACAATGTTAAATTCATAGTTTATTCCTATTGATTTAGGATATATTTTTTAATATAATTAGAAAGTGACAAACTATTAATTTAAGGAAGTATCAGTACAAATGAGCGTAAAAGTTGTTAAATTTGGTGGAAGCAGCCTTGCAGATGCCAACCAGTTCAAAAAAGTTGCAGATATCATCAAATCTGATGAAAAAAGAAAGTATGTTGTTCCTTCAGCTCCGGGAAAAAGATTCAAGGAAGATACAAAAGTAACAGATATGCTTTACAAATGCTATGAGCTTTCAAAACAGGGAAGCAGCATATCAGAACAGTTTGGTCTTATTAAGGACCGTTACAACGGTATTATAAGTGACCTCGGAATTGATCTCAGTCTTGAAAAGGAATTTGAAGAAATAGAGTATTGTCTGAAAGCAAAAAGCGGACGTGATTATGCAGCAAGCCGCGGAGAATATCTCAACGGAATAATCCTTGCAAAATATCTCGGATATGAATTTATAGATGCTGCTGAAGTTATTTTCTTTGATGACAACGGTTCACTGATGCTTGACAGAACAATTGAAGCTGTTCGCGAAAGAATAAAAAATGTTGAAAATGCTGTTATTCCGGGATTTTACGGAATGATGCACGACAACGGAACAATAAAGACTTTTTCAAGAGGCGGTTCAGATATAACAGGTTCGATCATCGCTCGTGCAGTACGTGCTGAAATATATGAGAACTGGACAGATGTTTCCGGTGTTCTGGTAGCAGACCCGAGAATTGTCGATGATCCTGATGTAATTAACACAATTACATACAAAGAGCTCAGAGAGCTTTCATACATGGGTGCCACTGTTCTTCATGAAGATGCTATATTCCCTGTAAGAACAGCAGGTATTCCGATAAATATCAGAAATACAAATGATCCGTCTGCAGCAGGTACAATGATCGTATCTGAAGAAAACGGAGAAGAAACAGTAAAAAATACAATTACAGGTATTGCAGGCAAAAAAGGTTTCTGTTCAATAAACATTGAAAAGGCTATGATGAACAGTGAAATCGGTTTTGTTAAGAAGATTCTTGATATTCTTTACAGAAACAACGTTCCTTTTGAACATATTCCTTCAGGTATTGACACAATGAGTATAGTTCTTTATTCTGAAGCAATTGCAGGAAAGGAAGATCTTATCATATCACAGATAAGAAAAGAAGTAAATCCTGATCATATTGAGATCGAACACAATATAGCACTTCTTGCTGTCGTTGGCCGCAGAATGTACAAGACAAGAGGTACAGCAGCAAGAGTATTTGCAGCCCTTTCACATGCAAGAATAAATGTAAAGATGATCGATCAGGGTTCAAGTGAAATGAATATCATTGTCGGAATCGGAGAAAGTGATTTTGAGGATGCTATCAGATGCATCTACAGCATATTTGTTGATACAGTTCAGTAATATGCTTTAAAACTGAAAATTACCTTAATTATGCCGCAAAAACAGAGTAATGATTATTCTGTTTTAAGCGGCATTTTTATTTTGATATGGGAGTGAATAGTAAATGTTGATCGAAGAAGAACTGATGCTGACATTGAGGATGATAATCGCTGCAGCATGCGGTGCAGGAATAGGTTTCGAGAGAAGCAAAAGACAAAAAGAAGCAGGTATAAGAACTCATATTATGGTTTCCATGGGTGCAGCGCTTATTGTGATAGTGTCCAAATTCGGATATCTTGATATAGTTGGAAATAACGGCGTCAGTGTGGATGTTTCAAGAATGGCGTCAAATGTAGTTACAGGAATCAGTTTTCTTGGTGCCGGAATGATTTTTCTGAGGGGCGGAGTTGTAAAGGGACTTACTACAGCTGCCGGGATCTGGGCAACAGCCGGAGTAGGATGTGCCATCGGATCGGGACTGTATGTGGTCGGAATAGCGGCCTCATTGATGATAATAATTATTCAGCTGATTCTTCATATTTGTCTGAAAACACCTGAAAATATGGAAACGATAGATATTTCAATGAAAATAAAAGAAGAAAAAGGAGCTTTTGATAAAATAAAAAAGCTGTTTGAAAAAAACAAATCAAGTATTCTTCATTTTAAAATCGTATATGGTGATGACCATACTCAGAGGCTGGAATTTACTATAAGAAAACCTCAAAGCCAGCCTGTTGATGATTTATTTGATGAAATAAAAAAAATTTGCAGTATTATTGAATTTTCGATCGGAATATGAAAGGAATGTCTTAAATGGATAATAAAAAAAAGAAAGCAACCAACTGTGAAAGCTGTACAAACTATGTTTATGACGATGATAGTGACTGTTATATCTGTCTTGTAAATCTTGATGAGGATGAAATGTACAGATTTATTCAGGGTACAAACTACAACTGCCCGTATTTTCTTCTTGATGATGAATATGGAGTTGTCAGACACCAGAATTAACTGATTGACAAATATTGAATAAAAAGTTATAATTTTATTATATATATTATTAAATAAAAGGAGGATCATAAAATGAATCTGGTAGAACATCTTGAAAAAATTGACATGGCAAATGAAAAAGAAAAGGAAGAAGAAAGAAAGAAAAAACTGTTTGATGATGAAACTGATGAAGATCCTGAGGAACAGTTTATAAAAACATACGGAACACAGCAGTAGGGAGGAGAACAGAAAATGAATATTAAACAGATAGTGATGGCATCGGCTTCAGTGGTGCTGTCAAAGGAAGAATTAACAGATCTTGCTGATTATTATAATTATATCGGTGATCTTTCAAAGGAACATTTTTCGGATATTCTTTTAAAAAGTGAGGTAACAGAAAATCAGGGCATCCTTATTTATGCGTACTGTTATTTGTATCTTAAGCTTACAATGCAGGATACCATTTCGTTAAATACTTTAAAAAATGCATTCGGACTTCCTGAATATACTTTTATAAGCTGCGGAAATATCATTACAGGAAAAAGAATAGAATATATTTTGGAGGATTTTGCGAAAAAGGGAAAATCAGCACACGAAATATTTAAAGATAATGATTCATACATTACAAAGATGCTTGAAAAAGTTGTATTCCAGCCAAGATTCAGTGATAAGAAGAAGCTTCCGAATCTCCTTTCTTCCGAATATGAACATCCGACGGACAGAAAATATCTTGACAACCTGAATACAAACAAAGCAGTTGAAAAAATAGTAAAGCTGTTTTTTGAATACGGACTTGAAAGAATCCTTACTGTTCAGTATACAGGCTCAAATGTAAAAGTGACAGAAAAAAATATCCCTTATCTTTACAATGCAGTAAAGACTGTATGTGAGGTTCTTGATGTTGAAATGCCGCCTGTATATGTTCAGAGCGGTCCGTTAAATGCCTGTACGATAGGAGCAAATGAGCCTATTATAGTTATTTCAAATGCTTGTCTCAGTCTTCTTTCATATGACGAACTTTTGTTTATTCTCGGTCATGAAGTTGGTCATATCAAGAGCCAGCATGTAATGTACCATACAATAGGAAATATTCTTCCTTATCTTGCTCAGATGATAGGAAATGTTACTCTTGGAATTGGCGAGATAGCTTTGAAGGGTGTAATCTTACTTTTGTACAACTGGAACAGAATGTCTGAATATACAGCAGACAGAGCAGGACTTATTGCATGTCAGAATATTGATGCTGCAGTGTCAGTAATGGCAAAGCTGTCAGGTTTCCCGCCGAGCTGTTATGATGAACTTAATAACGCTGATTTTCTTGATCAGGCTGTTGAATTTGAAAATATTGTTGACAACAATATATATGAAAAGCTGGTAAAATTATTAAGTGAACTTACAAAAACACATCCGTGGACTGTTCTCAGAGCAAAGGAACTCAGAGCATGGTATGATGTCGGAGAATACGATAAAATAATAAATGTTAAAGAAAGAAGAAAGCAGGACGGGAGAAATCCAAAAAAAATAATAAATGAATTATTTGATAAGAAAATTTTCTGTTCGCACTGCGGAAAACAGATTTCACAGTCAGATTATTTCTGTGAGTTCTGCGGAAAAGAAAATATATACAGAAAAGGACTCTAATATCGGAAAGGACAGATAATTATGTACAGCTTTAATGCAGAAGATGCTGCAGACAAATGTGCTCAGTGGATACGTGAATGGTTTGATAAAAACGGAAAGGACTGCAATGCAGTAATAGGAATTTCAGGCGGTAAGGACAGTTCAGTTGCTGCTGCTCTGTGTGTAAAAGCTCTTGGAAAAGAAAGAGTTATAGGCGTTATGATGCCGCAGGGCGAACAGTTTGACATTGATTATTCAATAGATCTCTGCAATTTCCTGGATATAGAAAACTATACTGTTAATATCAGGGATGCAGTAGACGGTGTTTACAGTGCTCTTGAAGGAAAGCTTGAGATACTCACACAGACAAGAAACAATCTTCCTGCACGTATCAGAATGTCTGTTCTGTATGCTGTCAGTCAGTCAAAAAACGGACGTGTAGTCAATACATGCAATTTATCTGAGGACTGGGTAGGTTATTCAACACGTTACGGTGATGCCGCAGGCGATTTCAGTCCGCTTTCAAAATTTACTGTTGCAGAAGTAAAGGCAATAGGAAGATATCTCGGACTTCCTGAAAAATTTGTAGAAAAGCCGCCTATAGACGGTCTTTGCGGAAAGACTGATGAAGACAATCTCGGTTTTACATATGCTGTGCTTGACAAATATATCCGAGAAGGAATTGAACCGGACGCAGAGACAAAGAAAAGAATAGATACACTTCATGAAAGAAATCTTTTCAAACTTGAACTGATGCCGGTATTTGATTATTATAAGAAATAAAAAAACAAAACGGATGCATGTTGGTTATGCATCCGTTTTTCAAAGCTCTGCTTTTAACAAGCAGAGGCGTGGGATATCCTTTATGTTGTTATATTTTTAATTGCTTTTAATTACAATTATTTCATCATCCGGCTTAAGAGTAAGCTTATCCGGTGTTCCAAATGCAGGAACGCTGCTGTCCTTTGAAAGAAGAACTGCTGATTCAAGTCCGTCGGAATTATTTTCTGTTCTTGCAAACAAATAGTTTATACCGTTTTTAATACATCCAAGCGGCATATATTTGTGTCCGGTAGCTTCGTAGATCCACAGGATCATTTCTTTTTTACTTGAAAATTCAGGAATATCAGAATTATTTTCAAAAAAGTATTTTGCTTTTACTGCGAGAAGGTCGCAGTCATTCTGAAATTCGCTGTCAATATTTTTGGAAGCGCTGTCACCTTCAAATGTGATCATATCTTTTATAACATTAAGTCTCAGAGGATCCTTTCCAAGCTGTGCATACATACAGCTGAGAAATTTATCACTTACTATTACCTGATCATTATTTTTTCTTTTAATAATATCCTTATTCTGCATATCCAGTATTTCAACAATACAGTCGCTTGTATCAAAATCAGGTGTGTTTTTCAGTTTGCTCCAGAAAATAAGAGGTTTTTCATCGATATGAGCAGCCATACTGGTATCATCTGAAAGGAAAAGCATGGAATTCATTTTCTTAAGAAGATCAGGTGAAATATTTTTTGAAGGATCAAAAATACTGTCAATAATAACAGGCTCTGAAGTTTCCGGCGAAAGAACAGATGAATATCTTTGATCAGCATAATATTTTTCAAGTGCTTCACGGTTTTCGTTTGAATCCATAAGAGTTACATGGAGGTTTGAATCACTGTGTTCATTTTTGAAGCATACAAGACTTTCAAGAATATAAGGAAGCTTGCTGTTGATGCCGATAATAATTATTTCATTTTTCTCAAATCTTATCAAAGGAACAAGTTCTTTTTCCGGAACCTGTTTGTTCATCTTAAACTGATGATTTGAATTTTCATGAATGGCGGATTCATCTTCGGCAAGATATGCACGTTTTTTTCCGATATCAAATAAAGGGATAGCTGAATTCTGACGCTTAAGATCTTCACTGATCGATAATGAATCCGGAATATCCTTAAGATACAGTTCAACGCCTTCAAAGCTGATCATATGAAGAAGTGTATCGTTAAGAGAAGGCATCAGTGATGTAACAGCCATTATTTTTCCAAGTATTTCATTGAAGTTTACCGGAACGGAGATCTGTTCCGGGGTATTTTTATGATAGTCTGTTACTATTTCCTCAACGTTTTTATCGGCAGCTTCAACTATAATATTTGTATTGCTTTCAGAGGAATTTTCTTCGAAATACCATGAGATAAACATAAATAATTTTGATACTGCAAAGCTGTTGCTTTCATCATAGGCTCTGTCAAAATGCTCAGTTTCGTTTTCAGGTGTCATGATAAGAACAGTTTTGGCAGAATGTGCGGAAATATTGTCGAGTTCTGTCTGCGACATAGGATTTCCTTTTCTGATGATCACATTTTTTAATTTCTTTTTTATTCCGTTTACTGCAAAAGCATCATCGATCTGTTTTTGTATTTCATCTTTTTCTCTTTCTGACAGAATGACAATGTATGTATTTTCTATATCATCAAAGCAGTAGTCACATATCAGGGAAGAAACCTTGTGGTTGTAGTTTAGTATTACTATATGATTTTTAAGCTTAAGTTTGTTTTTACTGCATGCGGATTTTTCAATTACTCCGCTGATCATACTGGTAATATAACCTACAGTGCCGCCGGTGAGGGATATCATTCCGAAGAGGACAACAAATGTGGTAATAACAAGGGATATCGGAGCATCACTGTAAACATATCTTCCGCTTGGATTTACCATAAGCGTAAAGGCAGCTCTGAGCATCTGAGGAATGGTTCTCCCTTCGTTTTCAGGAAGAAATCTTAAGATAACAGATGAAAAAATAATTGAAATAATATTAATGAGTATAATGATCATAAATATTAAAGCACTTGGGTTGTTTTCTTTTAAAACGGATAGTTTATTTCTGAATCCGCCTGAATGTTTATTGTCGTTCATAAATGTCCTCCAAAATTACATGATAATTATATTTTACTACTTGTATTAAATGATATCAATAGTATAAAATGAATAAATTATTGTTGTTTATGCACAAACTATACTCTGTATTAATAGTAATAGGGTATAATTTTTATTAGAAAAAATATATAATTATCAATTCTAAAACGGTTGACAAACTGTCTAAAATATACTATAATAGATATATTGCTAGTGAAAGGGGAGGGACCAATATTGGGAAAAGTTAACATTATTACTATTGGCAGAGAGTATGCCAGCGGCGGAAGGATAATAGGTCAAAAAGTTGCAGAATCATTAGGGGTTCCTTTCTATAACAAAGAAATTCTTCATATGGCAGCAGATCGTCTGCAGATGTCACCTGAAGATGTTAAATTTGCAGATGAGACAGCGGCAAGCAGTCTTTTATACAGTATGTCACTGATGAGCAATCTTAGTTCATCATCAAATCTTCCGCTTAACGACAGAGTATTTATTGAAGAGAGAGAAGTAATCAAAGCTCTTGCTCAGAAAGGTCCTTGTGTTATAGTAGGAAGATGTGCAGATGATATTCTGAGAGAAATACGGGATGATGTTCTGAATGTATTTATATATGCAGACAAAGAATCCAGAATCAGAAGAGCCATAGATGAATATGGTGAAGATCCTGATGAAGTATTTTCGCAGCTCAGAAAACACGACAAAAAACGCTCGACTTATTATAATCTTAATACGGGCAGAAAATGGGGAGCAAAAGATAATTATGATCTTTGTCTCAACAGCACTTCAATAGGAATTGAAAAATGCGTAAAAATTATTACTTCACTTATATCAGATTTTAACTAATTATATTTATAAATTATTTTTCCTTTTAAAAGCAAAGACCGGACAGTTTTTTTATATTCTGTCCGGTCTTTACTTTTATTTGGCAAACAAAAAAACGATCAACTAAGAGGTAATGATCGTTTTTTTGCTTTTTTCTATGTTTTTATTGGTTTTTAGTTAATAGCTGATTAATAATTATTCTTTGGCTCTTGTTTTAGCTCTTAATGTGTTTGAGAGAATTCTTTTTCTGATTCTGATATTTTTAGGTGTTACTTCAAGAAGTTCATCATCAGCAAGGAATTCAAGGCTTTCTTCGAGGCTTAATCTTCTCGGAGGGATAAGTCTGAGAGCATCGTCACTTCCGCTTGCACGTGTGTTTGTGAGATGTTTTTTCTTGCAGACATTTACAACGAGATCTTCAACCTTTGGAGACTGACCTACGATCATGCCTTCGTAAACCGGTGTACCTGCTTCTATAAAGAGCTGACCTCTTTCCTGCGCATTGTACAGACCGTATGTAACAGCATCGCCTGTTTCAAATGAAACGAGAGAACCTGTCTTTCTTCTTGGGATATCGCCTTTATATTTTTCGTATCCGTTAAAGATACTGCTCATGATGCCTTCGCCCTTGGTATCGGTAAGGAATTCACTCTTGTATCCGAAAAGTCCTCTTGCAGGAACGGAGAATTCAAGACGCATTCTTGATCCCTGCGGATGCATTGTAAGCATTTCTGCTTTTCTGGTTCCCATTTTTTCCATAACTGAACCAACACATTCTTCAGGAACGTCAATAACAAGAAGTTCCATTGGTTCGCATTTTTCGCCGTCAATTTCCTTGAAAAGAACTCTTGGTGTGGATACTGAAAGTTCATATCCCTCACGGCGCATATTTTCTATAAGAATTGAAAGATGCATTTCTCCGCGTCCGCATACAGAGAATGAATCTGTATTTTCTGTTTCTGTTACTCTGAGTGATACGTCTCTTAAAAGCTCCTTGAAAAGTCTTGCGCGAAGCTGACGTGATGTAACATATTTTCCTTCTTTTCCTGCAAAAGGACTGTCATTTACAGCGAAAGTCATTTCAACTGTAGGTTCGCTGATCTTTGCAACAGGAAGTGCTTTGAATTCTGAAGCAGCATCACATACAGTATCACCGATGGTGATGTTTTCAACACCTGATATCCATACGATATCACCGACTGTAGCTTCTTCAACAGGAACTCTCTGGAGTTCTTCTATCTGAAGAACACTTACAACTTTTGCATTGTAAGGCTTCTTTGATTCATGATAGTCACCGATTGTGATATTCTGACCAACCTTTACTGAACCGTTTTCAATACGTCCGATACCGATTCTTCCAACATAGTCGTTATAGTCGATAGATGAGATAAGCATCTGGAGAGGTGCTGTTTCATCACCGCTCGGAGGAGCGATATAATCAAGAATAGTATCAAAGAGAGGAGTAAGATCCTTGCCCTGTTCGTACTGGCTGAGAGAAGCTGTACCGCTTCTTCCTGAGCAGAAAAGAATTGGACTTTCAAGCTGTTCCTCGCTTGCATCAAGGTCGAGAAGGAGTTCGAGAACTTCATCACCGATCTCGTCAAGTCGTGCATCAGGCTTGTCTATTTTATTTACTACTATAATGATCTTATGACCCATTTCAAGAGCTTTTGAAAGAACGAAACGTGTCTGAGGCATAGGACCTTCAGCAGCATCTACGAGAAGAAGAACACCGTCAACCATATTGAGTACACGTTCAACTTCACCGCCAAAATCAGCATGTCCGGGAGTGTCGATGATATTTATTTTTGTATCCTTGTAGTAAACTGAAGTGTTTTTAGCAAGGATCGTGATACCACGTTCTTTTTCGATGTCATTGCTGTCCATTACACGTTCTGCAACGGCCTGGTTTTCTCTGAATGCACCGCCTTGTTTTAACATTTCATCAACAAGTGTTGTTTTGCCATGGTCAACGTGAGCTATAATTGCAATATTTCTCAAATCGTTTCTTACCATAAATATTCCTCCTAAGATGTGGACAAGCTGGAATTTTTCAATCTTAAATCTTTTTATTTGCTTTTTTTGTCTTAAAACACAATAATTTCGCAGTTTTTGGGAAACTACTAAATATATTGCCAAAAAATTTTTGCATAAAAAATTTCCTACATAAAATATGTAGGAAATAATTGGTGGGAGAGGATGGATTCGAACCATCGAAGCTGAAAGCAACAGATTTACAGTCTGCCCCCATTGGCCGCTCGGGAACTCTCCCATATTATTTTTTTAAAAGCTGGTGGACGGACTTGAACCCCCGACCTGCTGATTACAAATC
>JAZQPR010000202.1:0-10184 GCA_045628605.1 Oscillospiraceae bacterium | reverse complement strand
TGATGACATTGCTCTGCAGGCGGCGGGTTCTATCTTTCCGCTCAGTCGGAGTACAATCTCCGACTGTTTGGTCAGCGATTCTACGAATCGCCTCTGCTTGTTAAAAGCAGAGCTTTGAAACATATGGCATTTTTTCGGAGGGCAGAGCATGGCATACAGTGAACTCATAAAAGATTTTAACCGAATTCGTGATTATATGCGCGAATTCTATATATACGGCTTCAAAAGCAGAGACGAATATACAAAAAAAAGCGCCCGTTCATATGACAACGAACGCAGACGTATCGAGAGCTGGCTCGGAGAATACATGAAGTTCAGACAAACTTCCGACGGAAAAAATGCCTTCATTTCCATTGACAGCCGTGTTTTAAAAAACAATCCGCTGTACGCTGCATGGAAAACCAAAAGCTTTACCGACGGTGACATTACTCTTCATTTCATTCTTTTTGATATTCTTTATTCTCCGGAAGTGAAGCTCTCTTTAAATGAGATCACTGATAAAATATATGACTATCTCAGCTCGTTTGGCGAACCAAAAACATTTGACGAATCCACTGTCAGAAAAAAACTGAAGGAATACGTTTCTGAAGGTCTCATTGTATCAGAAAAATGCGGAAAGCTTATGTATTATCATCGCTCTGAGGATTTTGGCGGGATTGATCCTGATATTCCTGACTTTTTTTCAGAAATATCACCATGCGGCGTTATAGGCTCATTTATTCTTGACAAACTTGAAGATCATGAGGAGTATTTTTATTTTAAACACCATTATATAACAAGCACAATGGACAGCGAAATTCTTTGCTCAATATTTCTTGCGATAAATGAACATCGTGCAGTTTCACTTGAAGCATCCGACAAATTAAACGGCAGACGCCTGATCAAAAATTTTGTTCCGCTGCATATTATGATAAGCGTTCAGAACGGCAGACAGTATGTAATGGGACTTTTTGAAAACGGTACAATTGCTTCTGTAAGGACTGATACCATTATTTCTGTAAAAACAAATGACATCTGTCCCGAATATGAAAAACATCTTGAAAGATTTTCAGAAATTAAACCTCATCTCTGGAATATCGGAACATACAACACCGGAGGCACTGAACTTGAGCATGTTGAGTTTACCATCAGATATGATGACGATGAAAAATTTATCTACAGTCGTCTTATTCGTGAAAAACGCTGCGGTACCGTTGAGGAGATCGACAATAACACTCTGAAGTTTTCAGCAGACGTATATGATTCAAATGAACTTATCCCATGGATACGCACTTTCATCTGCAGGATCACGAAACTCAGCTTTTCAAACAAGAATCTGGAAAAACGCTTTAAAAATGACCTGCTCGAAATGTACAGTCTTTACGGAATAACAGATGGTGATACAAATGATATTTAATGAAATTTACAGTGCATATTTTAATACAGTTGCAAAAATACTTGACGAAGCAACAGCTCACCCGCTCTCCAAAAAGGAAATGCGTAAAATAATTGAAAAATATGCATTTTCCGAAAGTATTTTAACGATAGAACCTGCTCTTGTAAACGAACAGTGGCAGCTTATGAATCCTGACGGAAGTACACATATAAAGCACGCTCCGACACTGCCTCTCACCACGCTTCAGAAGCGCTGGCTCAGGGCGATATCAGATGATCCTAAAATAAAGCTGTTTACTGATGAAATACTTTTCCCGGATGAAAAGCCTCTGTTCACATCCGAAAACTATACGATATTTGACAAATATTCAGACGGAGATCCGTATACGGATGAAAATTATATAAAAAATTTCAGGATGATCCTTGATGCCCTGAAAAACAAATATCCACTGAAAATAAATCTTATCAGCCCTAAAAAAATCGACAAAGAGATAATTGCCGCGCCTGAATATCTTGAATATTCAGAAAAAGATGACAAATTCAGACTGATAGTCTCCGGCTGTAAGTATTACAGAACCGTAAATGTCGGAACGATCGTTTCATGCTCAAGATTTACAGAGCCATTTTTCCCCGATAGTTCAAATATGTTTGATCCTGAACCACGCTCAGTAGTATTTGAACTCACAGACGACAGAAATGCACTTGAGAGAGTTCTCCTTCATTTTGCACATTTTAAAAATCAGACTGAAAAAATAGATAACAAGCATTATCTGGTTACTCTTGAATATCTTCAGGCGGATGAGACAGAAATACTGATAAGGATACTCTCATTCGGACAGATGATCAGAGTTATTGAACCGGATGACTTCGTAAAACGAATAAAAGAACGACTTATAAAACAAAAAAACTGCGGACTTTAATGTTCGCAATTTTTTTTCCGTGAAAACCGCTCCTCATATCTGATATAATAAAACCGTACTTAAGAACACCAAAACCAACCGGCCGGACAATCCGGTCTGATGTTCTTAAAAAAAGACGCAAACAGCAATTATGTTACTCAGAGACCGGGAAATGCTGATCTCAAGCGCCCGGATAGTAATAACGCGTCTTGTTAAAGGCATCCTCTGCAATTAAAGTT
Organism: Oscillospiraceae bacterium; assembly: GCA_045628605.1. GTDB lineage: Bacteria > Bacillota > Clostridia > Oscillospirales > Ruminococcaceae > HUN007. Next base: position 7,672 of record JAZQPR010000202.1, on the reverse strand, counting down.
TAATATGAAAAAATAAGATGTTATCCGGCTGCTTTTGCAGATTCAAAGCTTTTTTAGATGCCTTGTTTTTTATGAAAATATTAAAAGCACTTACAGCAATATTCATTTCAAGAGAGAAATATATGTGCTTTGTTATTTTTCGAATTCACACTACCTCACTTGATAGAAAATTCCCCGTATGAGCTCATCATCGGGGAACATTTCTTTCAAAACAAAAATTAATTTTTTACTGATAAAAAATTAAGGAATATATTTTTATAGAACAGGAATCAAATTTCACATATACAGAAAACGGAGCAGTGACACACAGATCATCTGGTTCTGACTGTCTTGACCTGTTTGCATCCATCGGTGCTGTCAGAAATGAAAGCAGCCTGTTACGAAAAACGAACTCGGTGTTGCACTTGTTTCCGGTGTCACTCCGCGTATTTTTGCAATGGCGGCAGGCGGGATCCTTTCACCATACAAATTTATGCTCGATGTGCTTGAAAACAGCAGGTATGACGTTATAGCAGCCTGATTTTCAGATGTACCATACATACAAATAAAGCAGGACATTCTGCATGTTAAATGTCCTGCTTTTATGTTGTTTTATCGAACTTTTTTAAATTCATCTTCTGCTAAGTAGCTAATTTCCTGTTATCATTTTGTACAGTATTATTTTCTTCATTCTATTGAAAAAAATGCCTGAAATCTGATATAATTAATACAGAGGCAAAATATATTTTCACTGACAAAATCCAACTTATTCAATACAACAAAAGGAATGGTGATCATATTGAAACCGGTCAAAAAAATTTCCAGCTTTATTCTGTCGTCAGCTCTTGCTTTTTCATTTGCAGCAATGACAACAGGATGCGAAAAGAACCTTGATACACTCGACATTGAAGACTATAATACCATTGATATAGGTGCTCCTCATGACATGATAGTATATCTTATCCCGGCAGGCTGCCAGAGGTCCGATATCCAGTGGTCTATCGACAGTGCCTATCAGGGAAAGGGCATCGCAACACTCAGCTCTGACGGATGCATTGTCGGACTCAAGGAAGGCTCTGTAAATGTTACCGCATCTGTCGGCGGAAAAACCGATACCTGCACCATTACAGTAAGAAAAGGCGCATCTGCATCAGCGGGAAACTCAGCCGACACCAACAAGGTGCTTGATATTCTACTTGAAAACGGCGTACCGCAGCAGAACATTGACAACTTCAAAGAATACTATACAATGAGTCCATCACAGAAAACAACCGTTGAAAACATCGGAAAAATAGGTTCTCTGTTTGAAAAGGTTACAGGAAGCGAATTCGGCGGAACGGTCAGCCAGATAACATCCTTTGTAATGGACGCAGATGAAGTAATAGGCTATATCAACACAATGAGCAACCCGAGCGAAGACCCTTCATCACAGGCTGAAGCCGCTATAAAGCTCATGATCAAGCCTCTCAAATCCAACTCAATGACCAAAGGACTCGGCGAATGTCTTGAAGGAGTCGGACTCGCAGAGCTGAAGCTTGTAAACATCGAACTGTCAAAATACAAAAAGCTTGACGGTCAGCTGCTTGCTGAAGAAGCTGATTATTCACTCGCTGATCTCACCGATCCTGAAATATTTGAAGAAATGTACAACAGAGCCGGCGATGCAGCAACAATGAGATATTACCTTTTAACGGTAATGCAAAATGAAGGTCTTATAGACGAAGACTGATCACAATAAAAAAATTGATCCGAAAAATCAGAAATATTATCTGATTTTTCGGATTTTTTTACTGTTCGGAAAAAGAATCCTTTTTAGCCATGCACAGCGGGCATTCGAAATCTTCAGAAAGATCTTCAAATCTTGTTCCCGGAGAGATTCCAAGATCGGGATCTCCGAGTGCTTCATCGTATTCCCAGCCGCACAGATCACAAATATAGATCATTATCATTCACCTCCTCTCAAAATTACTGTACAGGCTCAAAATCCTCCGCTCCGTGCTTGCAAAGCGGACAGATAAAGTCTTCAGGCAGTTCGTCACCATCATAAACATATCCGCATATTCTGCAGACAAATCCTTTTTTTCCGTCAGTCTGCTGAGACTGCGGCTTTACTTTTTCCTGATAAAAGGTGTACGTCATTGTCTCTGAATCTGATAAAACCGTCGCCGCTTCTACGGAACATACAAACATACCATGTGTCCCAAGATCAACATACTGTTCTACAATCAGAGAGATACAGGCATTTGCATATTCATGAATAACAGCAAGACCGTTATCCGAACGAAAAACCTCTGCTCCTTCAAATTTGTCTGTATTTCTTCCGCTTCTGAAACCAAATGATTTAAAAACAGAAAATGGTGTATTTTCAGACAGACAATTCACATTCATAAGTCCTGTCTTTTTTATCACCTGATGTGAAAAGCTTCCCTTGTTTATGCAAACAGCGATCCTGTCAGGAGAATTTGTAACCTGCATTACAGTGTTTACTATCATACCGTTGTCCTTTTTTCCGTCATTGCATGTAATGACGTACAAACCATAGCCTATCCTGAAAAGTGCTTTCGGATCTTTTTTCACTGTATTTTTATTCTGTAAATTATGATCTCCGGATAGCTTTCCGGAGAGAGCATCCGGCTGTACTTCACTGTCGTTTACCCCGTTATTTTTATATTCTTTTGTCCGATCCATAGCTTTAAGCTCCTTTTATTTCAATGTTTAACCGATCATCAACCGCCATCAGCGGCTTTCCTTTCTGCGATCATGATGTTATTATACGACGATTAAAAAAAATACTCTGTAACCGGGTTACAGAGTAAAAAAATATTTTTTTATTTTATTATTTGACATTATCCGGAAGCACATAAGAATCAAGGACTCTTCCGCCCCAGATATCAGAAAGTGCAATTAACTCCATTTTTTCATTAAGGTAATCATCCAGCAACAATTCGTCAAACATTTGTGTTAAACAATCGTTTGCTTTTACATAGAATATCGCATTTTTATTTATCGAATCAGTATCATGCTTTGTTCCGACAGGAACAGCAGCTATCACTCCGAAATTGTCATCACTGAAGCCTGTTCCTTCGACATCAAATAAAATACTTGAATTCTGTTTTGATTCTTCATTATAGCACCATTCTACGTTGTTGAATTTGAAGGTCATCTTTTCTGTAACAGTAACATTTTCAGATGTTAAAAGCTCTCCGCCGCTGTCATTCTGATAAATTCTGAGTTCATAATTTCCGGGTTCTGTATCCTCCGGAATCTTTAAAAAGATATAATTATCTTCTCTTATAGTATTAAGATACGAATAACAGATATCAACAGCATCAGCTTCTTTTTCCGTTTTTCCTGTACCTGAAGGTATCAGTCCGAGCCATGCATCACTTCCAAGCTTTGTAAAGTCAACATTTTCAAGTTTTGCATAGGTAATTGAACCAGCAGGTATGTTATCAGGATATAAAGCTATTTTTATATTTCCGTCAACTGCTGCTGTCTGTTTACCAAGCAGAAGCTTTATCATCATCGAAAGGTCAACAACGTTGATTTTTCCGTTTCTGTCAAGATCGGCGCCGTATCTGTTTCTTATATACTCAAACTTTGTATCAGAAACAGCAAGAATATATTTTTTTAATTTCACAAGATCTGATGCCGAAACTTTACCGTCAAGATCAATATCACCTATCATATACACACGCGGTACATCTCCGCCAAAAATAAAAGATCCGTTATCTGAAGAATCATCTTTATTTCCGGAGGTATCATCATTATTTCCTGAAGTATCATCAGAAATATCTGTCTTTGGAATTATAAAAAATACAGGAGCTGAAAATATTTTTTCACTGTCTGAACCTGTACCGTTATAGGCTCTGAGTTCATAATTTCCCGGGTTTTCCGGACCGGAAAGAACAAATGAACCGTCTTTTATTTCATTTATTTTTATAAAACCGATCGTTGATGCAAAACTGTCTTTTGCAGTGTCAGGCGTATCTGAAGGCACAAGTCCGACCCATGAAGCTGCGGGAATGTTGCCCATGATCTCAGAAGATATTTTCACATCAGAACCGACATTAAAAATATTGCTTTCAGTTTTAAAATTTACACTGTAACCGGAAGGAGAACCGACTTTTATCGGAATACATGCAATTTCATCAGCTGTGTCTGAAAAATCCCCGTTATATACTCTGATGTCATAAAAGCCGGCTTCATCCGGTGCTGACAGAACTGCTTTATTATCCTTTATGTCTTTGAGCCAGACGCATCCTATGTTTACTGCATCCCCTTCTCCCTCCGTATGAGAAACATGTGAAGGGACAACCGACATCCACGAATCTCCCGGGATATCTCCTGTTATTTTAACAGTGATCGGGATTTCTTCTTTTGGCTCAAACTGCTTCTTTTCAACATCGATGCTGACATTCAGATCAGGTGCATAATTCAGAAAGATAGTCTTATAATCAAGTTCAGAGGCCATTTCATCGTCTTCACCGTTATACACTCTGATGTCATACGGACCTTTAGCGTCAGGAGTTCTGATCACTGCTGTGCCGTTTTCAATATTTTTAAGACGTACCCAGTTTCCGTTGTACTCATCTCCGTCTTTTTCTGTATGAGGAACAAATGACGGAACAAATGTGATCCACGCATCATCCGTAACTTCGCCCTTTATATCAAGCTTTATTTCCAGATCTGTTTTCGGTCTGACTATTTCATCTTCAAGCTCTATGCTGACATCAAGTCCGTAAGCATATACCAGAGTAAAAGTCTGACAGGCTATTTCCTTTGCAATATCAGCTTTTTCTCCGTCAAATACACGTATATCATAGTCGCCTGCCGCCATAGGTGTCTTAAGCGTTACGTTTCCGTCTTTTATGTCTTTTAGATAAGCAGAGTCTCCGTTGACGGCATCTGACTCCTTCTCGTTATGAGGGACATCCGACTTTATGACAGATACCCACGCATCATTCGGAACATCACCGGAAATATCAAGTCTGAAACTGATATTTGATCCGCTTCTGACTGTTTTCTTATCAAAGTTTATTTTGACAGACAAAGGATCGGTTTCTTTGTCGCCTTCTTCAGAAAAAACGGTATTTTCCCGGAACAGTGAACTGTCATATACATTATAACTGCATATTAACGCAGCAGATAAAATAAAAGCCATACTTCTCTTAAGACATTTTTTCATAACACATTCTCCTTTTTATGCAAATATCGGTAACGTGGGGGCTGTATGATATATTTATCGTCAGGCGGAAGTTTTATTCAACAATCCGATTTTTTTAGTCTGAAAAATAAGCAAAAGGACAAAGATTCACGGTCTTTGTCCCTTTGTTTCTATTTATTTTTATCAATACTCAAGTCCGTATCCTTTTTTAAACATACACTCGTCTGTTCCGATCTGGTCAGCAGATGCGTACCATGGTGAAGGAAGCTTTCCGCTGAAATTTTCTTTTCCGCAGAGAACATCAGCAACACCCTGTCCTTCTGAACCCGGGAGATAACACATTACAACGCTGTCCCATGAATCAAGGTCTTTTTCATCAAGGATCACATTTCGTCCTGCAACGATACATGTTACCACCGGCTTGCCGAGAGCCTTTGCCTTTTCAATTGTAAATTCATTCAGTTCAAGTGCACAGTCACCGTAAAGTGACGGATCATCTGTATCACCGTTCCACTCTGAATATGCATCCTCACCTACACAGATAAGAACTACATCTGCATTTTCAGCTTCATTTATATTAGTAATGATATTTAAGCCGTATTCATCAGCTCTTTCTTTGAAACCATCAAGAATGGTCGTAACACCCTCTACATCATCTTCGGGGCTTCCGTTCCATGCAACAGTCCATCCTCCGCACTGTACATGTCCGCTGTCGCATGCAGGACCGGTGATATATACTGAAGTTCCGTTTTTCAAAGGAAGTGTTTCGTTTTCATTTTTCAGAAGAACAAGACTCTTCTCCACAAGCTTTTCAGCAAGCGCACGATATTCATCAGAACCGGTTTCCTTCTGCTTTGTTTCAAGCTTTTCACAGAACGGATCATCAAAAAGTCCCTGATCAAGCTTTACCTGAATTATTCGCTTAACAGCATCGTTTATCCTGTCTTCCGGAATCTTTCCGTCATTTACAGCATCTATTATTATCTGCATTGCTTCGTTTGCACGGTCAACCTCCATAAGCATGTCTATTCCGGCATTTATGGCAGTAATGACCTGCTTTTCGTATGTTGAACCGGATGTGTTTTCAACTGATCCCCAGTCACCTGCGATAAAGCCCTTAAAGCCCATTTCATTCTTGAGCTTCATGATATATTCCTTGTTTTCATGCATCTTCAGTCCGTTAAGTGAACTGTGACTTATCATTATGGTCTGGACACCTGCATCTATCTGTTCTTTGTATACTTCAAGGAGTGCTTCTATCTCTTCATCTGAAAGTCTTGCATCTCCCCTGTCCATAAGCATATCTATTCCTATTTTTTCGCCTGAGCCGTAAGCAACATTTCCGTCACCGAAATAATGCTTTGCACACGCAACTATTCCGCCGTCGAGAAGTCCTTTGGTATATGCAGTTCCAAGAGATTTTATCATTTCGAGATCACTGCCGTAGCTTTCATATGTTCTTCCCCAGCGAGGGTCAACTGACTGTGCAAGACATGGTGCGTAATTCCAGAGCATACGACAAAGCTTAGCTTCATCAGCAGTTGCAAGTCCCACTTCATACATAAGCTCAGGATCATTTGCAGCCCCCATTCCGATATTATGCGGGAAAATAACTGCATTAGCACAGTAGTTCACCCCGTGAACATCATCCTGACCGTATATGAACGGTATTCCGGATTCTGATTTTACTGCCGCCTGCTGTATAGCATCAACAGTCTGCTGCCATTCATCATAATGAAGTGCGTCCTCAAGTGACAGTATACTGCCGTAGTCGTTTGAAACCATCAGATCTTCACCGGACAGATTATAAAGTGCTGACATTACCATCTGTCCTGCTTTCTGTTCAAGCGTCATGGAGGCTGCTATTTCTTCGGCTGACATTGATGCATATTTTTCATATTTGTATCCTGTTTCTTCGGACTGTCCGTCATTTTTAGCAGCAGCGCCTTCCTTTGCTTCTGAGCTTACAAGCGTCTGTGACGTTTCATTGCTGTTTTTTACTGTTTTATGGTTTTTCAGATGCAAAACAACCGGAACTGACAATACAAGTACTGCGCAGAACGCTCCAATTGCTATTTTTTTCCATGTGTTAGTGCTTTTTTTCCCTGATTTACTTTTATTATTTTTATCCATTATATATTCTGGCTCCTTAGATTCAAAATTCCGTTAAGTATTTCAGAGGCCTCTGTAATATCAGACCGCGCGCGGCACAAAATATTACACATTTTTTTTAAAAAATCATAAAAAACCTGTATTATTCACCAAACACCATAGCTGTGTAAATAATTTCTAATTTTTAAAAAATCGAATCACAAAATCAAATTTGCGGGATTTACCATAATAATACATTACAAAAATGTATAGCTATCCCGTAAAATGATTTCTGATAAATTTTCGATCAGAATACATCCTGCATGTGACGTAAGTCTGCCACCTTTAAAATTGAATTTTACAGAACTATTGAAATTACATTTGAAATCGTTTATAATAGAATTCATGAGAGTTTCTCCTTTGTTTTTTTGTTGT
>JAZQPR010000201.1:0-2123 GCA_045628605.1 Oscillospiraceae bacterium | reverse complement strand
GGCCGTAATCGTATTGACTTAAATATAAGTAACTGTGAAAACCTTGAAAATATCAGACTTGAAAATTTTGATATTCCGGATCTGAGAGGTATAGAAAATGCCAGAAATCTTAAGACGCTGGAAATTTTATACTGCAGTTCTGAAGATACAGATGATGTTGCGATTAATACTGTTAATTTAGATCCGATAAAAGAATTATCAGAACTCAAAACTTTAATGATTGTACGTTTCAATTATCCGATAGATATTTCAGCTCTTGATAAATGTCAGAAACTGAAATGTGTTGATTTGACTAATTGTGAATTGGTTAATTCTGACTTTGAGATATTTTCTAAAATGCCAGCACTTGAAGAACTTGATATAACTGGAATTAGGATGACTAATTTTAGTGGATTGGCCAAAAGTAAAACGTTGAGGAAAATAGTTGTTTCTAATGAATTATATACAAATGATGAAATAGCATATCTAATTGCTGCTGGTATTGATGTTGTGACTGAATGATTAGGTAATAATTTAACATCTAGCGTCGCCAATCAGCCAATCGAATAACAAAAGCCTATCGACTAACGTATTTGCGTTAATTGATAGGCTTTTTTCTTTTTGACATTCGACTGTCAATATGATGTCAAAGTTATAACACGGCATGAGGTTTAACTGAAAAAAGCCTTCCGGACAACGTATTTTCGTAATCCGGAAGGCTTCTTATTATCAAAATATTGTCACCGTGGCTTTGAAGTGCTTTAAAACCACGCAATTACGTCACTTTTTCGATTTTCAGTATTATTCCCACTCAACATTCCAGACGTTATCACATTTCTCACATGTCGCAGATACGTTGTTTTCAGTGCGGATTTTATCAGTATTATCTGTAAAATCTGACGTTTTAAGAATTTTTAGTATCAAAATAGTATCATAAGGCTGAGATTAACTGATAATTCGTTTAAGTGAAAATGAATTTTATTACCTCATTTTTTTGATATCTGTCTTGACTGAAAAAATCATATATGATATAATGACTTTAATTTAAAATCGAATTTAAATTAAAGTCATTTCTGAACAGAGGTGTTATTATGGATTATTTACACAGAGATCTTGAAAGAAAATTTCTGAAAATGAATAAAGCGTTTAAAGCCATAATGGTTACCGGAGCAAGACAGGTAGGGAAAACCACTATGCTTAAGCAGCTTGCCAAAGATGACGGAAGAACATATGTCACTATGGATGATTTAAGAAACCGTGAACTTGCCAGATCAGACCCTCGTCTTTTTTTTCAGATGTACAAACCTCCTGTACTTATAGATGAAGTGCAGAAGGCACCGGAACTTTTTGAAATCATAAAACTAATATGTGATGAGTCTGAAGAAAATGGTCTTTTCTGGCTCACTGGATCTGAGAGTGTAAAACTCATAAAAAAAGCCGGCGATTCCCTTGCAGGAAGGATATGCATTCTTAAAATGTTTAGTCTCTCAATGAGAGAAAAAAACGGAATCTCAGATATTCCGGAGATGGGATATTCTTTTGAATCATTAAACCAGAGACAAAAATATTTTCCTGAAAATGATATCGTTGCTGTTTATGATCAGATCTGGCGCGGTGGAATGCCTGGAACAATTAATTTTGATCAGGAGCAGCTGTATGAATATTATTCATCATATATAAATACCTATCTGATGCGGGATGCTGTCGATGATAATGGAATAACAGATACGGTCGCATTCAGTAAGGTTCTTACCGCGTGTGCTTCATTTATTGGAAATCTCGTTAATTATTCCGATATTGCCAGTGCAGGGGGAGTGACTGTTCCTACAGCTAAAAAATGGGTAAGTATTCTTGAGTCTATGGGGATTGTTTTTCTGCTGAACACATATTCAAATAATGAACTTAAAAGACTTATAAAAACTCCGAAGCTGTATTTCTGTGATACTGGACTTGCCGCATATCTTTCTATGTGGACAAGTCGTGATGTTCTGATGAACGGTGCGTCCAGCGGACACTTTTTTGAAAATTTTGTTGTCGGAGAGCTTATGCGCAATTACTGTTACGGCGATACTAAGGTAAATCTGACTTACTACAGAGATTCAAATCAAAAGGAAATTGACATTATAATTGAAGAAAATGGTATT
>JAZQPR010000200.1:0-7832 GCA_045628605.1 Oscillospiraceae bacterium | reverse complement strand
TGTACTTGGCAGCAACGGTTCAGTTATTCCTCTGTTTAAAAAGCAGATAGAAAGCGGTCTTCCTGTTACTGTAACACATCCGGATATTATCAGATATTTTATGACGATACCGGAAGCAGTCTCGCTTGTTATGGAGGCTGCGGCTATAGCACACGGAGGAGAAATATTTGTTCTTGATATGGGACAGCCTGTAAAGATCGTTACTCTGGCTGAAAATCTCATTCATATGTACGGAAAAGAACCATACAAGGATATTCCTATAAAATTTATAGGACTCAGACCCGGCGAAAAAATCAAGGAAGAGCTTCTTATGAATGAAGAAGGTCTTACAAAGACCAAAAATAAGCTTATCTTTATCGGAAGACAGATCGAAATAAATGAAGATACATTTGTTGAAAAGTTAAGAGAACTTCGTGATGCATCACTTGAAAATGATGATAATAAAGCAATGTGTGCTCTTCATGATATGGTGCCTTCATTTATTACACCTGAAGAATTCAACAAAAAGATTCTTGACGGCAGCTCATCTGATAAAAAAGAAGAAAATACTGAAAAAAAAAACAGCTGATTTATGACAGAGCTGCTTTTAAGAAAACCATATCAAATCAGAAATAATAATTTTTAAACAAAAAATGTCCGTCTTATTGCGACGGGCATTTTTCATTCTCTTTTTGTTGCTGTGATAAATCTTAAAAATCCGGACAGATATTTGTCAGAAGGTGATTATTTGAAAGAATTATTGTCGTATATCGGAAATAAATTTAATATTTCCGGAGATATTTATTCATATGAGAAAATAAACAACGGATTGATAAATGAATCCTATAAGGTAATATATGCGGGCAAAAATAATACCGGCAAGGCATTTTTGTTTCAGAAAATCAACAGAAATGCGTTTGAAAATTTTTCTGATGTGATGAAAAACATTACCAAAGTCACATCGTATATGAAACGTTACTATCCTGATGAGAAAACAATTTATTTTTATAGTTCGCAGAGCGGAAAAAATTATTATGAAACTGATAACGGAAGTATCTGGCGAATATCAGACTGGATAGAAAGTGTGGTATTCAGAACGTCAGATGAACTTTCGTATATTAAAGAAGCCGGAAGGGCATACGGACATTTTCTGAAAAAACTCAGCAGCTTTGATATAAATAATCTGTCAGTAACAGTTCCTGATTTTCACAATACAAAAATAATACTCGACAGATTTATAAAAATTGTGCATGGACTTAAAAGCAGTGAAATATCCGGTGCGGAAAAAGAAATTGAATATCTGTGTTCAAACTATAATAAATTAACTTCGGTTACTGAGGCATATGCTGCCGGAAAAGTGCCGTTTCGTGCCGTACACAATGATACAAAGCTTTCAAATGTTCTGTTTTCTGTGGATTCATGCAGAGCAGAAGCCGTAATTGACCTTGATACAGTAATGCCCGGAATGTCGGTTTATGATTTTGGTGATGCAGTCCGTTCTGCAGCCGGAACGGTTGATCCGGAAACGGGATCTGTTTTTTTTGATACGAAAAAATTCACTTCCTTTTCAGAAGGATACCTTGGTGAAACATCAGATATTCTGACAGATGCAGAATTCAGTCTGCTTATCCCGGCTGCATATTCTGTGACCGCGGAGCTGTCTGCCAGGTATTTTATTGATTATTTTACTGACGGTCACTACTTCAGGGCAGCTTCCGGGGAAGAACTTCTGTCAAAAGCCGTTTTGCAGGCAAAGCTTTCAGAGATCATTTTGAAACGCTCTGATACGTTATCAGAATTAATTTCCACGATTGACAAATCAAATCAAAAATGATAAAATGAAATTTGAATCAACTATTTTTATGATTGGAGGGCTTTTGGTGGAACATTTTGATGTATCAGAAGAGATAAATACAAGTTATCTTGAGAAAAAAATTGAGGAAAAAATAAAAAAGAATGAGAATGGTGAGAAAAAAGTAATGACCATTGTCAAGCCTGCCGTAAAGAAAAAAGTGTCAGGCGGATACGTAAAAAAGGGGCAGTAATAAAAATATTTGAAAGGATATCCTTTTTAGGTAATTGATTATGAAAATTTCAGATCTGTCAGAGAATAAAAAAACCATTTTTTCATTTGAGGTATTTCCTCCTAAAAAAAACAGCTCTGTAGATACGATCTACAGCACGCTTGATGAACTGAAATCACTTTCACCTGATTTTATCAGTGTTACATACGGTGCAGGAGGAAGCAGTGCTGACAATATCACTGCAAAGATAGCAGGATATATAAAAAATGATCTTAAGATAGAGTCAGTTGCACATCTGACCTGTGTAAACAACACAAAAGATGACATATTAAATATACTTAAGGTTTTTAAAGAAAATAACATAGACAATATTCTTGCACTCAGAGGAGACAGAAATCCTGATGTGGAACCAAAAAATGACTTCAGATATGCATCAGATCTTGTTTCATTTATTAAGGAAAACGGAGATTTCCATGTTTCAGGAGCATGTTATCCGGAAGTTCATCTTGAATCAAAAAATGTGGATGATGATATTGCAAATTTAAGAAAAAAAGTTGATTCCGGTGCTGAGCATCTGATGAGTCAGCTGTTTTTCGACAATTCATATTTTTATGATTTCAGAGACAGAGCAAGAAACGCCGGAATAAATGTACCTATCGAAGCAGGTATCATGCCGGTTTCAAATAAAAGTCAGATCGAACGAATGGTTTCCATGTGCGGTGCAAGTCTTCCGCAAAAATTTGTAAAGATGATCCAGAAATATGAATTCAAGCCTGAAGCTCTTCGTGATGCAGGAATTGCATATGCAGTGGACCAGATAGTAGATCTTATTTCAAACGGGGTTGACGGCATTCACCTTTATACAATGAACAACCCGTATATCGCAAGAAAGATAAGCGAGGCAGTTTCATCACTTCTTTAAAAAGATATGATGACGATAAAAGCTGCTTCTTAAAATATATTGATCTGCAGGACTATTTAACTGTCCTGCACTTTCAGTTTGAGAGATGAATGGCGGTTTTAGGATGAAGAAATTTGCTGGAGCCGTATTGATTTCAGCAGTGATGCTGATCACGGCCGGTTTGGTATTCTGTACATTTTACGATTTTAATAATGCAGAAGGCATTGCTGCAGGGTTAAATAAATATCAGTCTGAAATAACTGAAGATTTTTCTGAGGCAGAACAATTGCCTGAAAATGACAGGAATTATATTCCGTATCATTCCATAAAAAATCTCACCCATATTTATCAGCTCCCCGAGCTTCCTACAGGCTGTGAGATAACTTCTCTGACGATGGTGTTAAATTATTTCGGAGTTGATATCGATAAGGAAACACTTGCGGAATCATATCTTGAAAAAGACAGCTTTTACAATAACGGCGACGGAATAACACGAGGACCGGATTACAGATATGTTTTTGCCGGCAGTCCTGATGATGAGCATTCGTTCGGATGTTTTCCTCCCTGCATAGTGAACGCTGCAGATGCCTGTCTTTCAGATTATGGTTTTGATCTTCACGCCAAAGATGTGTCAGGCTCTTCTTTTTATTCGCTTTTTGATTACATAAATGAAGACAGACCGGTCGTGCTGTGGATGACTATGGATCTCAAGCGGCCAAAGCGTCAGGTCTCATGGAATATTATGGATACGGATGAAGAGGTGACATGGCCTTCAAATGAGCACTGCGTTGTATTGAGTGCGTACAATTATTATGAAAATACGGTTACCATATATGATCCGATGCGCGGTATAACTGATCTCAGTATGGAAAATGTGAGAAAAAGATACGATGACATCGGACAGCATGCGGTGATCATATTGTGAATATATGTTAAACGGGAGAATAAAACAATGAAGAAATTAAAGAAACTGGCGGCATTTCTGTCAGGTGCCCTGATGCTTAACAGTATGACCTGCGGATTTGGTGCAAATGCGCTTGATCCGAATTCGGTACTGTCAAGCTCGCTTGATGAGCTTCAGCAGACTATGGTTGATTTTATGATGCTCAAGCAGATCGTTATGAAAAATGTATCAATTTCAGATACTGCTTCACAGACATTCTGCAGACAGATAGATTATGACAGCAACGGGTCTATCGATGTTTTTGATATGATAGCAGCAAAACAGAAGATCCTGACTCTTTCCGGAGTTGAAGATCCTTATCCGAACTGGCCTGAAACTCCTGAATCCACTGTTACGACAGTCGTTTCAACAGAGGAATTTGATATAGGTCCTGTAACGACAGTTCCTCATAAAGACAGCGGAGTAAGTCAGGGTGATTCGAAAGTGAATTATTCTTCTCTCAAGGAGGGCGATGTTGTTACTTTTACAGGAACAGCCTATGCGAAGCCTGACGGAGGAATGCCGTTAAAGGTTCCGTATGGTGCCTATAAGGTGCAGATCATTCTTGAAAAAAATCCATTATATCCATATACTGTTCAGCTCGAAAACACAGGATGGGTATCCTATCAGGAACTTACAAATGAAGTTCAGCCGGACAGCGTGTTTAACAATCCTTCCGATCCGAAGATCGGTGATACTGTTTTCTATTCGGGAATAGCATATGCAAATATGAACGGAAACGGAAAAAACATAGTCGTTGAGCCGGGCTTCCATGAGATATCAAATATCATGAGCAATGTAAATGAACCCTATATAGTTCAGCTCAAGGATCTTGGATGGGTTTCATACGATGATATTAAAGGAACTCCGAAAAACAGTGAAGCTGTAACTACATCTGCATCGACTCAGGTCGTTACTTCACAGACATCTGTGTCAGAAACTGAGTCAGCCGGAAAATACGGCTTTAAAGTCGGAGACAAGGTTGACGTAAACGGAATAGTGTATTTTTCTGCAAAAGGAGCAGATCCGTGGTATGCAGTAACAAAAACTCTGACAGTACTTGAGATTCTGGATGAAAATGATGCCCCTTACAACGTTCATACAAATGAAGGATGGGTTTCATATCGTATTTGTAAAAAAACAGAAAGCACAGTTTCAGAAACCACACCTGCTGTAACCACCACAATGACGACAACAACAGCAGCCACAACATCACCGGTTACCTCAGTGACAATGACTTCTGATCCTTTTGAGATTCGTGTTGGTGATGTTGTCAGATACAAGGGAAAAGCATATTATGCAGCATCGGGAAAAGGAACTCCTGTAGATGTAGACGGCACCTACAAGGTTGAAGATATTCTTTTCGGAAAAGATCCGTATCCGGTTCTTCTTGACAAGGCCGGCTGGGTTTCATATAAAGAACTTACCGGAAGAGATATGCCGGTGGTTCAGGTGACTACTGCAGCGGAAACAACTTCCGTAACAACAGAAACCACTTCTGCAGCTGTAAAAGATATTAAAGTCGGCGACAAGGTAAAATATACCGGAAAAGCATATTATGCAGCATCCGGAAAGGGAACCCCTGTTGATAAGGACGGTATATTTGAAATAGCTGATATTCGTGATCCAAGCGACAAGGAACCTTATACAGTTCTTCTTGACAAGGCAGGATGGGTATCCTACAAAGCTCTTACAGGAAAAGATCAGCCTGAAGCAATTGTGACAACAGCAGCATCACAGGCTTCGGAAACTGTAACAACAACTGCTGTTACTACCGTAACAACACCGGTAACCACTGTAACAACACCTGCATCATCATCGTCATCCGAACCACAGGGAAGTGTTGAAATAAAAGCCGGTGAAACCGTCGTATACAAAGGAAATGCGTACTATTCAGCATCCGGCAAGGATCCGATAGTCAAAGCAGACGGCAGCTATGTAATAGTTCAGGTGCTTAGAGACTATGATTATCCTTATCAGGTTCAGCTGAAAAATGCAGGCTGGGTATCATACGATGACCTTGCAGCACAGAATCAGGGAGAAAAACCGGTTTCCTTCGATAACAGAAAGTTTATGATAAAAAATGCAGCCAGCGGAAAATATCTGACATATGAAGAATTATCCAATGATTCAAATGTATTTCAGTACGTTTCCGGATCAGAGAAGGGACAGGTATTTACATTCAAAAAATATTCAAATACCAATTCCTATGTTCTGTATACCGGAGACAGTGACAAATATGTTCTTGATATAGTAAAAGACGCAGATGTTGCATCTGATGATCCGGATTTTCTTAAAAAGGCAATAAAAATAGGATGCAATGTTGATATTTATGAAAACTGTGATCCGGATGCTCAGAGATGGGTCTTTGAAAATACAGGAAATGACAGGTACAAAATATCTTCAGCAGCCAATCCGAAAGTTGTTCTTATGGCATATGGAACTGATAACGGTTCCGGTGACGGAAAACTCTTTACATCTGTAGGAAATGTGTTCCTTTCAGAATATGAAGGTAAGGATTATCAGTGCTGGATTCTTGAAGAAGTAAAATAACAAATAAAGGCTGCGCATTCTGACGCAGCCTTTTTAATGAAGAATTTCTCGGACAGTTTGAGATGATAACGTTGCTGGTGCTTATTTTTACGACTGTATTTCTGGCAAATGATGAAAAAAACGTCCTCTGATCTGGATTCAGAGGACGTTTTTTAATGTGAATTATTGGTCTTCAAATACTTTTGCAAGCATCTGTGTTACATATTCTTTGGTAAATTCGTTGCATTCATTTATTACAAATGCCATTCTGCCGGTAGTGTCTATCTTGTTGTCATCATCGCAATAATTTTTAAGACGTTCCATCATTTCATCAGCTGAAGCTTTGATGATCTCCTTGGAGATCTTTTCAGAATATTCCTTGATCTCTTCAGGTGTCATGGCTTTTTTCTTTGATTTGAACATACAATGTCCTCCTTTCGAAAATCATATACTATGATTATAACATATATACGTTAGAATAACAAGTTGGAATTTAAAATTACAATTTTAAAAGCCTCTCCTTTTCGGAGAGGCTTTTTATGACTGCACCATGGGCACGTTATAACAACACAGAGGAGATTCCCCGCCTCTGCAGGCGGCGGGGAATATCTTTCCGCTCAGTCGGAGTACAATCTCCGACTGAACGGAAGCGATTCTACGAATCGCCTCTGCTTGTTAAAAGCAGAGCTTTGAACAACAGACTATTCTGCCTGTTTCTTTTCCTGTGCTGTGTTTTTCTTAAACACGACCAACTTGCTGAACACATAGTTTGCTGCCAGGATGATGAACTGTGAGAGGAAAAACATGATAATTACACCTTTTTTGCCCCACTTGAGCAGTACAGGCAGCTCATTCAGACCGAGATCCATGAAAAATGATGCACCGCGTGCTCCGTAAAAAGTGAGAATCTCACGAAGAAGTTTGCTTTTCTCCTTTTCATCGCTATAAAAAACATATTTTTTGTTGACATAAAAAGCAAATGTTACGGAAATAATCTGGGATATGGTTATGTTGAGGCCACTTGCCAGTGCACTCTTGTCGATCGGCATTCCGGCAGATTCAAATATCACCATTCCGACCAGTCTTGTGATCATGGAAACAACGGTTGTCCACAAACCGTAATAGCAATAGCGCCAGATGTTTTCATATTTGTCCCAAAGCTTTTTCAGTGGCTTTGGCAGTATTTTCAGCACCAGCTGCAGCAGTGCTTCTAACATATTAATTCCTCCATATACTTAATTGGCAGACGCAGTTGCCCGCTTTTTCTATTATAACATATCAGAAATTGAAACGCAAGAGAATATACGATCATGTATAGGATAAACGCATCAATTTCAAAAGAAAAACCACCAAATTTCGGAAACCTATTGAAATTTGATTATTTTTATGGTATAATGTATTACATAGTATGTAATACATTACGGCGAAAGGAGCTTATAATCATGGATTATGA
>JAZQPR010000199.1:0-5960 GCA_045628605.1 Oscillospiraceae bacterium | reverse complement strand
AATTCTCCGTTCGACTTGCATGTGTTAGGCGTGCCGCCAGCGTTCATCCTGAGCCAGGATCAAACTCTTAATAAAAGTTTTATATGAAGCATTTCTGCTTGATATCTGTCCTGGTACTCTAAAATAGAATACTTAGCATTTTGCATATTTTTTACGTCTTATGCTTGACTTCTCATTAATTCATTATGTCTCAAATGAATCTTCAAGGGTTTTATGTTTAGTGCATTGTTCAATTTTCAAGATACTTTCACACTGTCTTCACCAGATGTTCTTGTGTCCGACAGCTTTTATATCTTACCATATTTATTTTGACTTGTCAACTGTTTTGAGAATAAAAAAACCGATTCGTTAATATTAGACACAAAATGAATGCGGCTTGGTTCATTAAGGTGTAATATTAACAAATCGGGTAGAATAATTCAAAAGCTGCGCCTTGTTATACTTCTTTACTTTCTTCTGTTTCTGTTGGTTCGTCAGGGTTTTTTTCTGTCTCTTCTTTCGGAACTATCAGTTCCACGAACCTTTTTTTCTGTTCTTTGAGCTTTTCTCTTATTGTCTCAACACTTCTGATAGAATCAGAAAAACCAAAATGATTCAGGTCATTTCTGATCTGTTTTATACTTTTGACCAGCTTACATATTTCGCGTATATTGTATTCCTGATGATTTTCAATGAATTCAATTGTTAATGGTTCGAGTCCCATTTCTCTGATATCTGAAATGTTTTCCTTAAAGTTCTTATTGTTATAGTCATTTATTATGTCAGTGGCTCTTTCTCTTATCAGACGATTCAGAACCTCCTTGCTTATTTCTTCTTTGTATTCCCCTTCTTCCTTTTTCATGCTTTCAGTACGGATTTTTTCATAAAAATCTTTGTCTGACACGGCAAGTATCCATGTTGTTACTGTTTCCTCAAGTGCTGTATATCCGGCTTGGATCAGATCATATTTTATACACCATTCTACTGTATCGATACCTGTTTTCATATCGGCCAGATGTTTGTTTTCTTCTGTATTCAGTTCACATACATCTGAAAATACATCTTCTATAACATCATCAATATAATCTGTAATATTTTCTATTGCTTTAAACTCACTTAAACAGCTGTCCGGCTTTTCAATTACTCCTCTGTTGTCTTCCCAGTATTTTAGTGCATGCAAAATACTTTTAAGTTTTCCTTTGGCATTGCTTCCGCCTCTGACAGCTCTTATTGTATCTGATACTGATTCTATTCCTGTGTAATGTTTTTTTAGTTCCCTGTATTCATTTTCCGAAGTATGATCTTTAAAGCTTTCGTTTGCTGTTTCAACCAGTGATTTTGCATTTCCGGTCTGTTCAAATACAAATGCCGCTCTGCTCAGATCGAGTATTTTGAGATATTCGTTATAGTCTATGATAGGTGTGTACTGTTGGATCTGTGCCAGCATCTTATTATTTTCTTCGATTTTTTCTGCTGCTACTCCTTTTCTCCACTTCAGTTCTGATATTATTTCAGGCTTTACAAATTCTTCGCCTTTGTATCCGAATGTCTGTTCAAACGCTCCGTAGTATATTCCTTTAACTGTTATTTTTTTTAATGTTTCTGCATATCCAAGGATCGTATACAGCTGTATCGGAAGCGTTCTGAAGCCGTGGGTCAGATCTGCTGTTACTTCTTCATCATTTCCTATCGTATCATAAATCAGATTGAAGTTTTCCCACTGTTCAGAAGATGTCATGCCGTTTTTTATCTTTACAAAAGACAGATCTATATTTCTTCCTTTGATCTGTTCTTCAAGCTCAGCCTGAAGGTCTTTACGATGTTTTTTCTCTGAATCATCCGTAATAAAAATTGAAATTCTGTCGCCTGACGAAAAATCCTGACATAAGAGTTTAAAAACCGATGCCTGAATAAACGCACTGTTATGTGTTTTTAAAGGTTTTCTGTTCTCTTTGTCACACAAAGAATAATTTGCAGCGAAATATTCACCGGTTCCGAGAACTGACATAAAATGCTTTATTTTTTTATTTTCATTATCCATTCTTTTACCCCTCCGTTTATGCTTTTGACCTTTTAACTCTGTTTAAGCAGCATTTTCAGCTTTGTCTCATACGCCTTCTTCTGCTGAGAGAGTGCTGAATCATTTATTTTCTCACCGCTGTCCTCAAAAATATATTTGATATATACTGCCGGTCTCAATGGCTGAACCGCCTCATTTTCAGCCTCTTCCGGTTTATAATGCTCTGCGATCTGATTATATTTTTTCAGCTTTCCTGAGATTATCGCCTTTATATCCGAGCATTTGTCATTCATAAAATAATCGAGAAATTTTATGCTTATTGTATTGAAAAACTCATTTTCATTTATCCGATCGGAAATTTCAGAATACTCTTTCAGAAATGAAACTGATCTGTCAGTGGTAAAAAGTGTACTGTAATAAAATCTTTTTTCATTTGCCTCTTTGCCTTTATAATGCTCGCTAAATCTTGATATCATGGAAAGCAGATTTATAAATTTTTCAGGATATTCCACCTTTATTATAAATAAATCTTCATTTTTACCGATATCCTGAGCGTTACCGGTTTCAAGATAATTATCATTTTCACTTGCCGATTCTTTTGAATCCTTGTCAGAATGTTCTGTTTCCGAGACTTTGGGTTCGTACAATTTCAAATTTGTTTTTTTGTATCCGCGCAGACCATAATTATAATATGTAAAAAAATATGCCGCAAAATTATCATTTTTTGTATGGTCATATTTTTTTATTGCTTCCATCAGTGTATCTGTTACAAGCATATCGCTTTCTGCCACAGTATCAGGTATCTGACATTTTGTAAAATCATTTGAAGCTTTTGCTTTCAGCCACCTGCTGTATTCAAACGCATCACTGAGATAATAATTTGTCAGCATGGTGCGATGATTTAATGCCAGACCTTTGTTCTTAGGATCATTTTTGTACATGCTGTAGATCGTGGCACAGTGATTTATCTTCTTTTCCAGCTCAACTTTTGTTTTTTCGTCCATAAAACTTCCCCCCAAAAAACAAAATTACTGAAGCAGTGCTTTGATCGCACCGGCAGGATCATCAGTTTCCATTTCAGCAACAATATCTACTATCTGATTCATATAGAAAAGTGATGTTATATCATAAATATTCATATCGCCTGTATTAAAGTCAACATTTCCGTATACCACACATCCTATGCTTATATCCTTATGGACCTTGTATGCATAGTTTAGTGCCATCATCTGAACTATCGGAACAGCCTTTGAACCGTATGACATGCAGACATAGAGAGTATCTCCGTCTTCAACACAGTCGATCAGCTTTTTGAATGTGTCGAGCTGGGTATCAAGAAGTTCATTGTACTCGATCGATTTCTTTGTTGGCTCGTTGTTTTTAAGACGGATATTTTTTTCATTGCAGAGTTCTGACAGCTGTTCCTTAAACACGTCATAGTTATCCTCTGCGTTTTTGTATTTTGATACTGCAGCAATTACCTCGATCTCTTCGCCTTCCTCAGCATAGGCGTTTATCACCGGAATTACCGGAAAGCTTACAGGCTTATCATAAATGAGCAGCTGATTGTCCACTGCCTTGTATACAGATTTTTTCAGTTTATCCTTTGGCTGAAAAGGACTTGTAAAAATAAATTTTTTCATAATTTTTTATCCCCTTTGTCATAAAACTAATTTATTTAACGCATTTGTAATTATGTCCTTGATCTCGCTCACTCCTAATGAACCGGAAACGTTGTAGCCTTGAGATTTAAAATACTGTTCAAGCTCTTCATTTGCTTCAGATTCCTCAGATGCATGATTTATGACATTTCTTATCCATTTTTTCACATAAACGCTGTCACACAGAATCTCTTTCATCTGTGAAGACGTTATTTTCTCTGAAATTTTAAAATCATCGTTGTTTTCAATCATTTCTTCAAAATTTGAAAGAACGTATTCCATAGAGGAGCTTCGAGAAAAAAGCAGTACCTGAATATCATTTCTGCACTTTAAAGCCTTTAAATATTTTGTAAAAGTATTTGATGATATTTGGGCAGCGGCTTTCAATTTTTTCAGTTCAGGATTGCTGTTAAAGTTTCGTTCAACAGTTTTTACATCCAGTCTTGATCCGGAACTGCTGAATAAAGCTTTTTTTACTTTGAAAAGAAGTGTCATATCCTTTTGAAGTCTGATGGTATTGTCTCTCTGAATAAGCCTTCTTAAATCGTTGTTTAAAGCAGCTTCGTTAAAAGAAGGTGCTTTTGTAACAAGATCCGTAAGACTTACATTTTTCATAATACGTTCTACTGTTTTCATCACATGGGCTTCGTTTACTGTATGAGCAAGACCCTGATAGTACATTTCATATTCCATCGAAAAACTTCCGTGATTTTTTTTATAGAAATTATATACATCTTCAGAAGCTGTAAAATATCCCTTTCTGTACAGATATTCAGGTATTTTTTCATTGTAGATCGTTACAGCCTGCTGTACAAGATTGTTTTCAATGCACCATCTGATAATATCAGGATAATCGATCTCAGGTTTATCATCAGAAATGTTGAACTTGTTTTTTATGACATCAACAATACGACAGAACAGTATCTCACCGGTATCCGACAGATCTGTCTGCTCTGAAACTGAGATCAGACTTTTGTTGAGTCTTTCAAGAACATCCGAAAGATTTGTCTGACACAGTGTTACACTGTCTGAAAATTCCCTTAGAACTTCTATAACTTCCTTTATCTGCTCGTTTTCAGTGCCCTTGAATATTCTTGCAAGCTCATCGGCATTTCCGAACGATGTAAAGGTATTTGCGGCATTTATCAGGTCAAACATGCTGTAAAGATTTGTGACATCAGTGATCTGATTGTTTTCGCTTCCTTCGTTATAGAGACTGTAAACAGCTTTTTCAAGCTTTATTCCCTCATACTCAAGAAATCTTGTTATGAACATCAGCAGATAGCTTGAGTTTCTGGCTCCGCCTGTAGTGTCAAGATATATTCGGTCGTCTTTTTTTATATTGTCAAGTACATTTTTTACAACCGGACCCATATCAGTGCCCTCATAGCTTCCGCTGACAGGAATGATCTCAGGACTCCTGCACTGAATCCCGTCACAGAATTCATGTATCATTTCCGTGTATTTTTCATAGGCCGATCCTGCTTCTGCTGTTTTTATGCATATGATCCTGTCAAGCTTTTTGCCTTCGGACATTAGCTTTTTGATAATATACTTTGCCGGAGCATCGTTTGTATTTATTCCGTATATAGTTCCTTCATCACTTTTATATTTTCCCGTTTTCTTTTCATTTGACGAATCTCCTTTTGTTATTCTCAGTCTGCTTAAGTTAAGAATCAATATATTTTTCAATTTTTTCTCCTTTCAGGACAAACGACTAATAGTATAGTTATTATACCACAATTCTGTATTTAACACAAGTTTTTTTGTAATAATTAATAACTTTTAAACAATTAGTCAGTTATTTAATATATTATACAAATCAAAAATCAAGATTTCAGGGGAATCAATACTTGTAAAATGCTTTCAGCAAAAACTGAAAACATCTTAAGCATCGATCTCAATAGTGCATGACGACCGCCTGCCACTGCAGCTTTGAAAATTTCAAACACTCCCATCCGGCGGTCATACCGGAAGCATTTGCTTTACCCTTTTCATCTTCAGTTTATTAATAGCATGGGATGAATGAATTTTTAGGGATAAATAAAAAAATATTTTTTGAGATTTTTTGTTTTTTTACAATATACATTCAACGTATTGAGAGCGTACTTCAACGTTAATTTTTTAACTTTCAAAAATTTTGTTAAGTTTCAATACCCGTATCGCGAGCGGACTTCAAATTTCATCCCCCAGACAGCTTCGCTGACAGCCCACTTTTCAAGCAATGTCATCAACTTAAGAAATTGATGTAAAAAAGTTAATGCAAAATTTGTAGATTTTGTCAATTGACAAAATGAAAA
>JAZQPR010000198.1:0-3678 GCA_045628605.1 Oscillospiraceae bacterium | reverse complement strand
ATCTGCTCGTCACTAAAATTATTTTCTCTCGCATTTTTTTCAAGATCGAAAGCCTTATCGATTAGCTGTACAGCATATGCTGCCTTAGCTTTTTTTGTTTTGGAATCGAACGAATCCACAAATTTACGTCGGACATGAGCCCAGCAACCTGCGTGCTCATACTTTCCGCTTCCATATGCTACATATCCATCTGTCTGGAGTACGCCTTCGTATCCTGCAAAAAGCTCTTCAGCTGTGGCTTTGCTTCTGCTGCTTTTAAACCAGTAAAGATAGATTTTTCTGCTTGACTTATATCCCGTCGCGCCAACCCACATCTGGCACTTTTTTGTATTCTTTTTTCCTTCGATATTAAGAACCTGTAATGGAGTTTCATCAGCACAGAACACATCTTCCTTAAATGCTTCTTCTTTAAGAAAATTAATAAACGGAACAAACCATTCTGAAGATTTTATTACCCAGTTCGCCATTGATGTTCTGTTCAGATATATGCCCTGTGCCTCCCAGTATTTCTCCTGACGATAAAGCGGCATACCTAACTGATATTTTCTCTGTATAATATCTGCTATTACGCTGTGATCCGGCAATCCCTTAGAAATTACTGTTGCAGGTGTTTTATTTTCCGCTTTAATTATTACTGATTTTTCACTGTTTTTTTCACAGTTAGGACAACTATACTGCATACGTGAATAATCAATCATATACACTTTCCCTGGGATAACCGCCAGTCTGCTTGTTATATGCTCAGGAGAAAGCTCTCTCATCTTTGCTTTACATTCAGGACACTTGCATTTGTTTTCAGGCAGAGTAAATAATATATTCTTGCGCGGGAGTTCCTTGTGTAACGTTCTTCCACGATGAGGATGTTTCTTCGTTTTCACCTGAACATCTTCTTCAGTTATTTCCTCAGCAGTTAAATCACTAAGTTCTTCAGCTTCATTAATTAGAATATCTCCGTCAAATGACATCTGTCCTTCTATATCAAGATACTTCGAACGTTCACTTTTGGTTCCGAAAAGCATTTTGTTTCGTTTTATCAAAAGCTCAGTGAGATGCTCTATTTCAAGATCTTTGTCTTCAAGTTTCTTTTCAAGGGCAGAGCATTTTTCAGACATTGCTTCATATGCTTTTTTCAGTTCTTCATATGTCATAAAAACAGCTCCTTTCCTCGAATTTACGTTGATTACGATATATTCATTATACCATAAAATCAACTGTTTTCCAAGAAAAAGAGCCATTTATTCCTTTAGAAATACCATTAACATTTCTGTACACTATTATGGTTGAAACGCAATTATTAATTTTGAAAACCTCAGCAAATATCAAGCTTGCCCTCAAATTTTTTTATCGCTTTAGGTTGATCAATTGACAGTCCCTGCATCAGCCATACGAATTGCTCGTGAGTAAGATTCTTTACTTCTTCTTCATCTTTTGGCCAGTTATATCTTCCGTTTTCAAGACGTTTATACAATAGAATAAATCCGTCTTCCTCCCAGATTAAAGCTTTAAGTCTATTGCGTCTTCGACCACAGAAAAGAAACAAACTGTCTGAAAACAAATCAAGATTAAACTGCTCCTGTATTATTTCGGCAAGGCCGTCAATCGATTTTCTCATGTCGGTATGTCCACATACAATGTAGATATTCTCTACTTTGATATCCTTCAGCATAATCCTAATCCTCGCATTAAAGTCAGGATTACTGTTTCAGAAGTACGATCTGATAATTCTATTTCTATATCATTTTTTCGTATGAATATTTTTTCCGGTTTATCATTGATCACTTTAGCTGTTTCTGCTGCAACCGCTGGAACTATATCGTTTGATGATGTTTCAGCAATTATATTCTCAGATATACTTACCGGTACAATTTTCTGAAGTTCAGGACATCGCTCAATAGCTAATTCTCTTATTTTCTTCAGACGACTGTTAAATGTATTAACATTGACATTATTGGCTGCACACCATTTTCTTATGCTCATTCCGCTTTGCTGACATTCCTGAATTTGTTCTGACCAGGCGCGGTATCTCAGTTCAAGTTTTACCTCGTTTATTTTGCCCATGACTTAACCCCTTTCGGATATTGTTTTTATTATCTATTTTATCATGGGTTGTTCTATCTGGCTAGGTATGGGATTGATTGGCGCTTACTGTGTCTCATCAGAATCAGTTATTTTACAATTAAATATAATCAAATTTTTTAGTGAAGGAAGTTGAGAAAATAACTTTAAACTTAGCTCACCGGTTTGAACATTTGAAATTGAAATTGACTCCAAATTTTTCATATTTACAACGCATCCAATATTTTCTATATTAAACGAACTAATATTTAATACTTTAATTTTTTCAATTGGCATGAATTTAAGATTTATAGAATTTAAAGATACCTCTTCCAAAGAATCGCACTTAGAAAGGCTAGCAACATTTTCTATTTCATCTGCTTCTATAATTAATTCTTTTAAATTATCTAATTTCTCAAGTTTATCGCAATTGTAATATTCAGAATTTAAAAATGTCAGATATTCAAGGCTTTTAATTTCTATAGCGGTACCGTAAATCAAGACAAAAACAGAGGCAAATACTAATGAATCAAAATACACTTATGCAAATGAACCCTTATATATCAGATACTATTTTCATTCATCACTGCAATTCAGAATACTACTCTCAATGTACAGCCTGACACCTGGAAGTTCATCAACAGATACCTCCCACACTATTTCCAGATCAATACTTCCATAAGTATGTGCCGTTATATCACGCATTCCGGCAAGACCACGCCACTGGACAAACGGATGCTGCTTTCTGAAATCATCATCTATTGTTTTTATAAGTTCTCCTATCTGTAAAATACACATATTTACAGACAGACTGTATTCCGAAAGATTTTGACTGCAAAAATATTCTCTGTCATAATTATGATTCTTATGGATCTGCTCTACACACCTGATATACTTAAGGATATTTTCCAGAACCGGCTTATAGTCTTTCATACACCAGAACTCCTTCACGCTGCGCATCAGACATAACAATACAGTTTATACTTGTATCTGTGACAACATCAACATGCGTACCAAACATATCCTCAAGATCATAAATAAATGACATAAACTGCAGACCTTTTAAATCTCCTTTTGATATCAGAAAATCATAATCACTGTCCGCATGAGCTGTTCCTCTGGCCCTTGACCCAAATAAATATATTTTTTCAACTCCATACTGTCTCGCAAGCGGTGATACCATCGCTGAAATTTCACTGATAGTATAATTCATTTAATCACATCCTTCAGAATAATTTTTTCTCTTTCAGTTTAATTATACTATAACTTCACAGTCATAATCAAGACCTGCGGGACACCTGTTTTTCAAATAGTTATTTTCAAGTAGTCACCATGATATTGAACCGGACCCGAAATTTTTGAGTCATCGAACCTACGGGTCTCTTCCAATTTCTTCTTGAAATAATTATCTCACTACTTGATATTTATTTCAATTGAAAAACATCATAGCAACAGCAATAATGACTTTAACTTAAATTAGATTTTAAATTAAAGTCATTTTGTTTTCTGATTAAATTATATTAACAGGTACCAGAATATTTTCAGAATCAACAGGAAAAACTCTGTCTGTCATGCAGAATACAAGTCCCGTACCAACCCGGCATCCGGATGTTCTAAGAACGC
>JAZQPR010000197.1:0-5370 GCA_045628605.1 Oscillospiraceae bacterium | reverse complement strand
TAAAGTATATCATATTATCGAAAAATAAAAAAATAAGGATGTAGGATTTACGACATGCTTATATGTCATTTTTCCTACATCCTTATTATATCATTTGCAATAATAAAAACAGAGGACATACCGCATCTGAAATGCAGTTTGTCCTCTGCTTTTTTATTTACTGAAAATTTTTCACAAACATCTTCTTACAATAAAATTATCCTGAATACATCTTCCTGAATTCATCTCAAGGAGTGAAATCTCATCATAATACTTTAGCCCGGCATTCTTTAAAATAGATCCTATATTCTGTCTTCCAGGTGGAATTATACGATCCTGAACCCATCTTCTGCTCTGTTCATTTGAAATAATATAATGTCCTTTCTTGGCACTTTCCGCCAGAATCATAGGTAATTTTCTTATTTCAACATCTCTTAATATCTCAATAGAATATATATTTTTAGTATTATCAATATAGAGATATGCAACAGCCTTACTATTTTTATAACGGGAATTAACTATTTCGTATTTGTTCATATACCTTCCACCTTTCCCATATCATTTTTCTTATTTGTTCAACATGATAATCCGGAATTATCCTGTTTAATCCTTTTAAAATTAAATCAATATCATTCTCAGTTAATATTGGAATATCTAAGTCTTTAGGAATATATTTAAGATTCTCCTGTAATGATCTGGTATAAAGATAATTATTTACCGGTCGATCCTTAAGTACGTCAAATTCCCTGATTTGTTTTTCATCCGAATAACATGAAAACAAAAATGATATTCCATGATCAAATAAAGGAGCGAGTCTTACATTTCCTTTAGAATCAAGTAATACTTCTATATTTGCACCATGTCTGTCCCGATTGCACATAAGAAAATCTGCAACCATCATTTTATATATATAAGTATTCCATCCCATTCTGCTGCAAAACTCCTCCGGAGATTCGTTTTCTTCTCTGGATATGTCATAAAATGTATCAAGACCGGTTTTTTGTTCATCCGATTTTTTAAAATTATTAGACGAGCATATCCATGCGTTATGTTTTTTTCCATCGATAATAATATCGGCATTTATTAATCTGTAAACTACATGTTCTATATTTAATCTTTCCAGAAGTCGGGACGCAATAAGTTCATTTACACTTTCATGTCCAAATATTCCTCTATAACTGTCATAATTTGATAATTTATAGTATATTCGTTTACTTCCATCATGCTCATATGTTTTAAGAAAACATCCTGCTGTACCCGAAGAAAATCTGCTTCTGTCATTCCAGTTAAGATGTTCATAATTCTGCGTTTTATATATTATATCCATAACACTTAATCTCAATCCACTCCTCTCATAAACATATCATATTCAAAACTTTGCGTTGCCATATTTATTAGTATAACATATTTTTCTAAACTGTTCAACGACTTCACACATTCCGAGACGAGTGTGGCATATCAATCTTTTTCTGATGCTGTCTTATTCCGATTTATTTTGTCCTTCTGCGATCTTATACGAATAAATGCATGAAACAATTACACATATTATCAGACAGCCAAGCATAAAAAATATTGAACTGATTCCTTTTAATACAAATGCAAGGACCAATGATATAACACCGGTCATCATCATCGCACGTCCTGCAAATCTGTTGCTCTGCTGCCATGTATAGTCATTCTTCATACTTGAATTTGTTCTGAATCCGACTGCACCGTTTCTTTTGGTTTTGGACATAATATTTCCAAGAACTATAAGCATTATTCCAAGCATCAGCGTAAGCATGGACATCTGAATGTCAAATGATGTTTTTTCATCAAAACCATATAATCCTCTGTATTGTACGATTTTTGAAAATACTGAAATACACTGCATACCAAACTGAATAAAGATCATACACAAAAATACAGTTGAGATCACTTTGCTGTTGTTCTTCTTCATTTCAGCATCTTTTTCTGAATTTGCTTTGCTGATAGATTTTTCCAGCAGTTTCATAACGATAAAATAACTTACCGTCAGTACAAGTATCAGACAAGGGTATAAAAAGATTTCATTCCTTGATCCGTATCTGTCCACATTTCCGCTTATATCATAGTGAACCGGTATCTGTTCCGGAAGAAAATTATAAGCTGCTGCTGAAATTATAAATGATAAAGCTGCTGTTATACAAATTATTTTACTTTTCATTTTCATTACCTCCAAACTGTTTCATCCACATAATTATCTCATCAAAAACACTAGTATTAAGTTCATAATAAATAAAATTTTTTTCTTTATATTCCATTACCAGATCTGCTTTTTTCAGAAGTTTCAGATGATATGACAGTGCCGCAGGTGTTATGTCAAGTTCCTGCGCGATCTCACCGGCATTCATTCTACCCTTTTTCAGCATTGTCAGAATTTCACGTCTCTGAGGATCAGACAGAGCCTTAAATGTATCAGCAAATCCCATTAATTCACCTCATAATCTATTTAAAATTTTCTTTAAATAGATTATACAATATTTCTTATAAAAAAGCAAGAGCTGTTTAAAATTTTTTTTAAACAGCTCTTGCTTACAATAAGATATCTTTGAATTGCATATAAATCTATTTCTCTGTTTCATATTCATTTTTAAGAACAGAATAAACTCTTCTTCCTTCATAATGATCTTTTCTCCAGAAAAAATCTCTAAATGTTCCTTCATATGTAAGTCCGCATTTTTCAATTACTCTTTGTGATGCTTCATTTTCTGTACGACAGTCGATCTCAATTCGATGAAAGCCGATTTTCTCAAAACCAAATCTGATAACAGCTTTTGTCATCTCGGTCGCATATCCCTTTCCCTGAAAATCCGGACCGATAACATATTCAATTTCCCCCTGTCGGTTATCACTGTCAACCTTAAAAAATGCGATCTGTCCTATGCATTCGCCTGATATTTTTTCAATAACTGCCCAGCGGTAATAGTCCTCACGTGAATATGATACTATATACTTAGTGTCAAAAAGATTTCGCACATCTTCAGCAGCAGGATAATATGGTTCACCATAATCATACTGTGTCTTTTCATCTGCTATCCAGTTACGCAGCATTGAGTCAATATCTGAATACTCAAAACGCCGAAGAATCAGTCTGTCTGTATTAATTGTTTTTGTTCCGACATGTGTAAGCATAGTTTTCCCCTCTTTAAGTATCTTAAATTGTACAGCTCTGTCGCATTCGTTTTTCACTATCCAATTTGATATTTTTAAAAGCTTTCATTTTAAGAAATACCATTTCCTGACATCTGTACGAACTAAAATCAGTCTTTTTAAAAAAAGAAATAACGCAGATACTTCATTTAACGTATCTGCATCAACTGTGGTAATTCTCACATGTTATTCATATTTGTCAGATATTTTCTGATAACAATAAGCATTTCTTTTGCGTTTTCATACTGTACTTTGGCATCTTCCGCTGATACAAGTTAAAAATCATCATAGTCACAGTTATTTCTTATCTGAAATGCATTCTGTAAATATTTTGAATACTTTTTTCAATTATTCCGGACTTTAAATCAAAAATATCCAAA
Organism: Oscillospiraceae bacterium; assembly: GCA_045628605.1. Classification (GTDB taxonomy): domain Bacteria; phylum Bacillota; class Clostridia; order Oscillospirales; family Ruminococcaceae; genus HUN007. Next base: position 1,840 of record JAZQPR010000197.1, on the reverse strand, counting down.
TGAATCAATTCAGCACCTTCAGACTTCGCCTTCTCTTTTAGATAACATCTGTGATCCTGCATTCAGCTCTCTTTTTATGTGTCTCAAGATCAGCTTCTCTTGTAGGAATCGGTATGTGACTTTCCTTATCGGTAAGACTGAGCACAATATCAACTGATGTCTTAAGAGAAATATAGTTGCCTGCCGAAACAAAAACAGGCTTTACATTGTCCATAGTTCTGAGTACGCATCCGTATACTTCATCATTTATTACTATGTCGGTACTGCTGCCTCTTAGTTTGCCCGGTTCTGTGTAATCAGTATTTTCAATTTTATAATATGATTTGGCAACTCCTATTGATGGCTTTCCAATATCAAATGAAACCTGTGAAGCAATACCCATATGTCTTGGATGAAGATATCCGTTTCCATCAAACATATATACATCAGGTTCGTTTTCAAGAAGTTTTACTGTTTCAAGTATTAACGGGATCTCTCTGAACGAAAGAAAACCGGGAATATACTCACATGTGATCTTTCCTGAATATGATTTTCTCTCAATAACTTCATGTGTTTTATAATCAACAACAACAATACAGCATACTGCACATTCCTCGTTATTATTATTGTTCCAGTAAGCCAGATCAACGCCGGCAACAGTTGCTATACTGTCTTCTGAAATTTTATCTGTCAGATCAAGCTTATCTCTGAGTGAATTCTGTATTTCTATATATTTTTCTTCATTTTTCATTATATGACACCTTTTTTTTAATCTCTCTGTACAATGTTCTCAGCATTACATAAACATAAAAGTTATTCAAAGCTCTGTGTTGTTATAATTACTTTGATTTTCTGTTTGTATATAGATACAAATGAACATTTGGCATTCTTTTCACAAGTGGTTCAAGCTTTACCATCTGAGCTCCAAATGCTGCACCGTCAGCAATCACAAGAATATCCTTATCACGCTCAGCTTTAGCAAGCAAACCGTATATATTTGATTTTCCATTTGCAGAAATACATTCAGTATTATTTTTCAAAGCAATATCTGAAAAAAAATCAAAACCTGAATTGCTGTCTTCCGTAATTAATGTCTCAGTCTTTACAGGATATTTTTCAGTACGACCAAACTCATAAATTTGATAAAACTGATGATAAACAGGAGTAAGTCCACCATATTTGCCTGAACTTCTGATGCCGAATATCTCATCAACACTTAAAGGAAGAGTCTCAAGGCTTTCCCTTGTAACAATGATATAATAATTATTACTGTACCTTATCGCTTCAGCAAATTCTTTGCTTTTTACAAATCTGTTTCCTTCATCAATGAACACAAGAGAGTTGTCACATTTTTCAAGCTGTTCCTCCCACAGGTTACCTGACAGTACTCTGCATTTTACATCACAGAACAGTTCAACTCCGCTGTCTTCACCCTGATCGATAAATTCCTGTATCATTTCAACAAGAGTTGTCTTACCGGTTGCACTGTCACCTTTTAAAACTGTAATATTTCTCTTTATATCAAATTCATATCGCAGAGATTCATTCTGAACCTTAACATGATATTTTCCTTTCATCAGACAAACCTTCCTGCTGCAACAGCCATATCATACATATTATGAACCACTTCCCCGGTATTAAGAATCTCGGCATCAAAAGATTCGTCACCAAAATCCATTATATGCCTGAGATTTACAGTAATATCTTTTTCCTTTCCCATTTCAAGAAGCCATGGTGCACAGTTGTCACCACAATTAGACGCATTAAATACTTTATCATTTATCTGATCAATAAGAATAAGAGTTTTTACTCCTCCTGAAAGTGAAACAGGAGCAATAATTCCCATTACCGGACTTGAAAC
>JAZQPR010000196.1:0-25966 GCA_045628605.1 Oscillospiraceae bacterium | reverse complement strand
CAGCATCGAATCATATGCTGAAAAATTCATTGGAAAGAACGACATATCAGATGTTCTTGTTGAAATGATGAAGTATTCAAAGAGTGCAGATGCATATTTGAATAAATAATATTATTTGAGGTGGGTGAAAATATGAAGGAAACTTACACAGAAGCAGAACTTGAAGTTGTAACATTTGAAGCATCAGATGTCATTACAACAAGTTACGACCCGGATGAGGGACCAAGAGCATAAGTTGATATCAGTCAGCTGTATTATTCTTTTTGAATACTGCTTCTGAACAGATGATAAGTTCAGATGTTCTGCAAAACCCCGACGTTTTCATTTGAATTCGTCGGGATTTTTGCTATAATAAAAATATAACAACACAAAGGATATCCCCCGCCTCTGCAGCGGGAACCGATTCTACGAATCGCCTCTGCTTGTTAAAAGCAGAGCTTTGAAACAATACTCCAACGAATCGAGGAAAAATAATGAACACATCCAAAGAATATTACTACAACCAACTCACCAAAGACCAGCAAAAAGCATACTACGCCATAAAAGAAGGCCTCCTCACCTTGAAAGACTCCTTCCAGGTCCCCATGCTTTCACAAAAAGAATACATCGACATCTACTTTCTCATCCGACTTGACCACCCCGAAATCTTCTGGTCAGTAACCTTCGGATACCAATACTACAGCAACTCCACCATGGTCGAGCTCAAACCCAAATACTTTTTCACCAAAGACAAGATCCGCGATCACAAAAAAGCCATGGAATCAAGAATAAAAAAACTTGCCCTTCAGGCGTCCAAACTCGATGAAAAAGGAAAAGAGCTTTTTATCCATGACTTCATCTGTCAGAACGTAAAATACGACAAACTGAAAAAAGAATATTCCCATGAGATAATCGGCGCACTCGGAAACGGCGTCGCCGTATGTGAAGGCATCTCAAAAGCTGTAAAGATCCTCTGCGACGAGCTCGGCATCTGGTGCATCATCGTCATATCTGACGCTAACCCTGAAAAAGGCATCAAATACCGCCACGCATGGAATCTAATAAAAATAAACGGACAGTACTATCACCTTGATGCAACATTTGACAACACCCTTTCAAAGGGTGAGATCATAAGACATGATTATGTAAATCTTTCAGACAAAAAAGTATTCAGAGACCATGAACCATCAATATGGAAGATCCCCGAATGTTCAGACAACGATAAATTTTTCTACAAAGAAAACAAGATATCATGGACAACACTTGACGAAGTCAGAAACAGAACAAAGCAGGCATTAAGAAAAGACAAGCCTCTCCTGTTTCACTGGCGCGGAGGATACCTCACAAACGAAATTATCAATGACCTTCTGGACATCTTCGACTCCGAAGCATCCCTGAAAGGAAAAACCGCTCATTCCTCCATCAACCTCGCCCAGGCAGTATTCTGCGTTCGATTCACACACGATGCAAAACAGCAGGATATCGAAATCGAAATTGCGAATGAAGGCGAGCTGTATGATTCAGAAGAACAGTAAAAAATGCTGAATAAAAAACAAAAACGCATGTACAGTCTCAAAAGACCATACATGCGTTTTTGTGATACGATCCCGGGTAACAAGGAGGACCGATCCTGATTTATGGATAATATATTAATAAGACAAATTATTACTTTCACAAAAAGGGAGCGGTGGTGTATACTCCCTTTTGTGAAAATAAATATATTAATAAGAAGTGAGATAATATCTGATTTAATGCTCTCTGTATATATAGACCGCATTTTTGTTAAGTAATTACACTTTTTTTAAAAATTTTTTTATTTTTTTCAAAAACTGCAGGGAGACCGCAAACCCCTGCAAAAACGTTCATTATGCCAATACGAAAATGCGGTCATTTTATTGCCGATACTTTTTTATCGCCCTTCATATATACAGACCGCATTTGTTTTAAAACATTACACAAAAAATAAAAAAAATCCTGCATTCTTTTTTCAGAACACAGGATATCAGTACAATAAAATATTTTCAGAAATTAAAACTTAATTTTTCCGTCAATTTTGATTTTTATTTTGATCTTTGAATCTGATTCTTTCTCGGAATCTACCTTTGAATCCACTGAAACTTCAGGAGTTTTTTCTTCTTCCTTCTCATAATATGCATTTGCAGCCTGAGAATAGAGATAAAGTGCTTTCATTGCTGTTTTGTTTGCTTCATCTGTTGTATCACTGTTCAAAACAGCATAAGCATAGCTGAGTGCTGTTACTTTTATTTCACAGTCTTCATTTACCTTAACAGTATACTCTTTGTCTAAATTAGCAGCTGCTATATTTTTGATCTCAATATATTTCATGTCTTTTCCGGCATTCTTGAGATCCTGTGTCTGTCCGTCAACTATCAGTGAAGAACCGAGTTTTTCAAGATCGCCGCTGAAGTAAAGACGAATAGCTGTTTCTGATTTGAGAAGCAGTGACATCTGCATGTCAACGCCTTCAGGAAGATTTTGATAATTCATGCTGAATTTCTGAAGTTCATCAGCTTCAACATCTTCGCTCAGACTGCGTTCTTCAAGGTTTTCTGTATTGTAATCAAAAAGCTTCTGGGAAAAATAACCGTAGTCAGATGTTGCTTTGATAAGTGACAACAGCTTCTGATCTGTTACACTCTGGCTGAGCTTATTAAAATATTTTTCAACAGAATACGAATATTCGCTGTTCGGAAGAGCTTTTCCTTTTGTATCAGAAAGTGTCTGCTGAACAGAACCGTCAAATACTGTGATCTTAATATCATCGTTCATTTCCTTGGCACTTACATAGCATGTAAATTTGTACCAGTCATTTTTTGAATCATATTTTCCGTCTTTTACAGCTACAATGTCTGTTTTTCCGCTATGATCAAAATGAACTTCTGCAGAATCTGAGTTCAACAGATTTTCAGGAAGCTTTGCAAAGAAATTCATACCGATATTGCCTTCAAGTACTGCTGATATTCCTGTGATCTGAACAGGTTCAGAAGACTGAGGATTACTCATTATCAATAACGGCTTGCTGTCATCTGCTGCAAATACAGCAGTGTCTATACATTTTCCACATGTGCTGACAAGGCATGCTGCCAATATTCCGGCAAACACCTTTTTCATATTTGGTTTCCTCATAACAATACTCCTTAAAAAAATATAATAATTAATTTGTCCCCTGAAATATTATCCCCGGAAACTACAGAATCTTCTATTCATAACATACTTCAAAGCTCTGTGTTGTTATATTTTTTACAGTAAATAAAATGATGTTTCGAAATAATGTTAAAAATATTATTCTGCACCCATCATAACAATAAGTATTATATCATAAGTGATGACAAATATAAAGAGAATTTATTTCTTTTTTTAAAAAAAGAACAAAATTAATAACAAATATCAAAACTATTATATTTTTAATAATGATAAGTAAGCAAATAGCAAATAAAATAACAATTACAAATCTGTAATTATTGATTATTTAAACTTTTATATGGTATAATCATTACTATCATACGCATGAAAATGTATTATTTCCAAATACTGAAAAATAAAAGCCGGAGGAATAAAATATGAGCTCACTAAGAAAATTTTTTGCAGTCATGCTTTCGATTTTGCTGATGATTTCAGGCACAGGACTTAATTTTGGAACAGAAAATCATTTGTTTTCTGAAAATTCTCTGACTGTTCACGCAGCAGACGGATATGTTGATTTTGATGAAGCAACCGGAACACTTACTTTGCATGGTAACATTACTTCAAATATCATTAAAGACGTTCCTGTCGAAATAGAATATAGAGAAAATATGGACGATGACAAAGAACAGATGGTAGATGGGTATTCTTATGTAAAAAAGGATCATCGGGATGTCAGAAAAATAATTGCTGATCCGGGTACTGTTCTGCCTGAAAACTGTTCCTATTTATTTGCCAGCCTTACGACATATGAGTCGAGGAATTATGCCGTTACTGATGATCGTTTTTTATCACTCAAATATCTTAACTATCAGCGCTGGCCAAATTTAGAATCAATAGATCTGTCAGCCGCAGACATGTCCGGCGTTACTAATATGAATTCAATGTTTTTTAACTGTCATTCTCTTACCTCATTAAATATGAACGGCGCAGATACTTCAAACGTTACAGACATGTCCTCAATGTTTAGAAACTGTACTTCGTTACAATCATTGAATGTCAGCGGATTTATCACAAACAAAGTTGAAAATATGAATTCAATGTTTAGCGGCTGTTATACACTTAATGAACTTGATCTCAATAACTTCAACACTTTATATGTAAAAGACATGTCAAGTATGTTCAAAGAATGCACCTTTCTTAGCAATCTTGAAATCAGCGGTTTTGATACTCGTAATGTTGTTAATATGTCAAACATGTTTTATGGATGCGCCAGTCTTGATTACATCCCTACAAACATCTTTAATACTTCACTATTAGAATCCTCCGACTCAATGTTCGAACGCTGCCTATCAATTGAAACACTTAATCTGTCCAGCTTTGATACAAAAAAATTAACATCTGCAACAAAAATGTTCTGTAACTGCTCACATCTGGATACTGTCATCGTTTCCGATTTATGGGATATCAGCACGCTTTCATCAGATGCTACTAAAGAAATGTTCAAAAAATGCAATTACATAAAAGGCGAACAAAAAACCTGTTATAATGAAAATTATACTGACGGTACATATGCCCGCATAGACAGAAAAGATGCACCGGGATATTTTACTCAGAATGAAAAATCAACCAACGGATATATATATCTGCATGAAGAATCCGGTACACTCACACTTTTTGGCGATGTCACAAAAACTATGATCAATGAATACAAATTTAACAATAAAGTAAAGTCTATTACTGCTGCTGATGGATGTATCCTCCCTTCAGACTGTTCATATATGTTCGGCGAAAGCAACTATTACTGGGAAAATGTTTCCAGAATAAACTTATCAAATGCCGATGCTTCAAATGTCAAAAATGCGAATGGTATGTTCCGCTTTCTTTCAGCATCCTATATTGACATCAGCAATCTGAATTTTTCAAAAGCAGAAAAAATGAACAGTATGTTTGAAGGCTGTATCTCATTATCTTCTCTCAATCTTAAGAGTATCGTTACTCATAATGTAACAAACATGTCCAAAATGTTTTATGATTGCAGGCAACTTGCTTCGATAACCGGTCTTGATGCTTTTGATACATCATCTGTTACTGATATGAGTTATATGTTCGCAAACTGCAGTTCACTTTCTTCTCTTGACCTCAGTTCATTTGATACTTCAAACGTGAATGATATGAGTAATATGTTCTCAGACTGCTATTCACTTTCCTCTCTTGACTTCAGTTCATTTGATACTTCAAACGTGAATGATATGAGTTGTATGTTCTCAAACTGCAGATTACTTCCTTCTCTTGACTGCAGTTCATTTGATACTTCAAATGTTACAAATATGAGTAATATGTTCTCAAACTGCAAATCACTTCCTTCTCTTGACTGCAGTTCATTTGATACTTCAAATGTTACAAATATGAACGGAATGTTTATGAATTGTTCATGGCTTTCTTCTACTGATTTTATAAAACACTTCAACACTTCAAAAGTTACAGATCTGGGATACTTTTTCTTCGGATGTAATAACATTTCTTCTATAGATCTGAGTATTTTTGACACTTCAAGTTTAACTAGTATAGAGGGAATGTTTGAATGTTGTAATTCTCTGAAAAGTATTGACTTTACTGCATTTGATACTTCAAAAGTTACGAACATGGCCTTCCTTTTTTCAGGATGTTCTGACTCATTAATCAATTCAATTGATTTTAGTATACTACATACATCAAATGTTACCGATATGAGAAATATGTTCGATTATTGTACTTCTTTAAAAACAATCGACTTATCATCATTCGATACATCCAAAGCAGTCTACATAAACAACATGTTCTCAAATTGTTCTTCTTTAGAAACACTCGACTTATCATCTTTTGACACGTCCAATGTAATTTATATGTCGGGTATATTCTCTGAATGTACCTCTTTAAAAACAATCGACTTATCATCCTTTGACACCTCCGAAGTAACTGATATGAGTAAAATGTTCTTATATTGTACTTCTTTAAAAACCATTTATATAACTGATAAATGGTCTACCGAAAAAGTTAAATCTTCAGCTCATATGTTCTATAATTGTAAAAGCCTTACCGGTTCCAACGGCACAGTCTTCAACTCCGAAAAAACAGACATGGAATATGCAAGATTAGATAAGCAAAATAACCCCGGATATTTTTCAACCATATACTATGAAAGTTTTTCAATCTGCGGTGAACCGATTTCATACTTCAATCAAAACGACATTCTGGGAGACGGTGTATTTCGTTTTGACCCTGTAAACTGGACCTTATATATAAACGGTGACTGTACATATGAACACTCCATTGTCTGCTACACCGGAAGAGATAAAAATCTTACAATAAAACTATCAGGAGATTCAAAACTGGAATCAGACTATGAAGTTATTTATTCAGAGTACAAAGAAATTATAATTGAAGGAAATTTCTATCATCTGACAGCAATCAGCCAAAAAGACGATGCCATCACAGGCCCTCTTACTATAAATAATACTATTCTTTCCGTCAAAGCAGCAAAAGCGGCTTTGAACGGAAGTTCAAACAATCTGTCTCTTTATCACACTCTAAAGATAAATAATTCCATTGTGAATCTGAACGGCAAACAACTGGCAGTAGTACATTATCAGAAAGGAATGAAACTTAATAACTGCTACGTTTCTTCACCCAAAGCTTCTTATTCTTTTGATAATATGGGAAATATGTGTATAGGTTCAGATCCGGTTAAAAAACTCTCTATAACACAGAACAGTTTTTTAACCGGTGCAAGACTATTGCTTGCTAAAGACGGAACCATTACTCTTGAAATACAATTCCGTTCCGGTAATGTCAATGCAGCAATTAACCAAACCATAATACCGCTTGAAAAAAGAAACAACTCTTATATATTATCATATTCAATTGTACCAAAAGATTACAACAAACCACTGAATTTAACTTTTACTGATGTTTCAAATAAAAAAAATGCTAAAAGCTTTACATTAGCAGATATGATAACCACCTATAAAAAATACTACATAAATAATACAGAAGCCATTGATCTTATCAACAGTCTTGAAACCTACTGCAAAACTGCTGAAGAATATTTTAATAATACGGCTTCAGAAACCGGCACACCATCCGTAACGGAATACAACTTCATCGGATATAAAAAGACTGATAAAAAATATAATTCGTCACCGGTAACCGGAAAAACTGAACATATCAAATACGCCGGAACAAGTCTTCTTTTAAAGGATAAAACCATTCTCAGACACTATTTCAGACTTGAAAACGGTATGACACCTGAAGATTTCATGGAGACGTATATGGAAGGTTCAGTATCATTTGAACTATATCTTGATAATAAACTGATTTCATGTCCTGATTTTAATTATAGCCAGAACAGTTCCTATATTTATGTTGACGTCACCGAAATCGGTCCTGCATATCTTGATAATATGTACACTTTAAAGATCATAGAGGATGACAGTACCATGGAATTTACAAGCGGTGTTCTCAGCTACTGCAACAAGGTTATAGATACCAAAACATCTTATCCGGCTCTCAAAAACGTCTGCAAAGCACTTTATTCATATAATAACTGTGCAAAAAAATATCTTAAATCACTCAGATGATACAGTGCAGAAAATTTTCACTGATATTTTCATTTCAAAAGCATAAATTCAAAAAAACATACACCGTCAGCTCAGCGTGAGTGACGGTGTATGTTTTTTCATAATTTTTAAGTTTTTACCAATAATTCTTTCTATTAACAATTACAAATCTGTAATTATTGATTATTTTCATTTTTTTATGGTATAATCATTACTATCATACGCATGAAGATATATTATTTCAAAATACTGAAAATTAAAACCGGAGGAATAAAATATGAGATCACAAAGAAAAATTTTTGCAGTCATGCTTTCACTTTCGCTGATGACTGCAGGCGCAGGACTTACTTCTGTAACAGAAAATCATTTGTTTTCTGAAAATTCTCTGACTGTTCACGCAGCAGACGGGTATGTCGATTTTGATGAAGCAACAGGGACACTTACTTTGCATGGTAACATTACTTCAAATATCATCACTGACGTACCCGTAATAACAGATTATCAAGAAGATACAATTGATGTCGATGGTCATCCTTATAAAGTTTATACCGAAATTTCCAAATATAATTTGGATAAACGAAACGTCAGAAAAATAATTGCTGCACCGGATGCTGTTTTGCCTGAAAACTGTTCATCTTTATTATCAACTTACTCTAAATATACGATTTCATCACTGCCTCAGTATCAGCTTCCCGATGCTGAGAAGCCGAAGGCATCTTATGAGGATAGGAATTATTATCGCTGGAAAAACCTCGAGTTAATAGACCTGTCAGCAGCTGATATGTCAAAAGTTAAGAAAGTTAATAATATGTTTGAAGGAAGTTCAAATATCACCATAAAAATGAATAACGGAAACTTATCCAATGTAACCAGTTTAAATGGAATTTTACACAATTGTTCAGAGGGAATTAATCTGGATCTGAGCGGTGCCACCTTTTCTTCGTCCGGTCTTAAAGAAGTATTTAGTAACTGTATCGGTCTTAAATCTATAAATCTCAGTAAATCAAATACTTCAAATATTACTGATATGAGTTCCATGTTTTCAGGTTGTTCTTCTCTTACCTCAATAAAAATGACCGGCATGAACACGTCAAACGTTACTGATATGAGTTCTATGTTTTCAGGTTGTTCTTCTCTTACCTCAATAAATATGACCGGCATAAATACGTCAAACGTTACTGATATGCATTCAATGTTTTCAGGTTGTTCTTCTTTTACCTCAATAAATATGACCGGCATAAACACGTCAAATGTTACTGATATGTCCGAATTGTTCAAAGATTGTTCTTCATTAAATTTATTGAATATCAGTGAATTTGATACATTCAAAGTTGAAAAAATGAACTCCATGTTTGAAAACTGTTCAGCACTTAATAAACTCGATCTTGATAAATTCAACACTTACTATGTAAGTAACATGTCACGTATGTTCGCAGGATGTACAAACCTTAGCACGCTTAAAATCAGCGGATTTGACACTCATAATGTTGTCAGTATGTCAAATATGTTTGATGGATGCAGTGCACTGAACTCAATTGATACCGGCAGCTTTAACACTGAAAAAGTTACATCAATGGATCAGATGTTTAACAACTGTAAGCTTCTCAGCTCGCTTGATTTAAGAAATTTTAAAACTTCATCACTTACAACGACAGACTCAATGTTCAGTGGATGCTCAGTGATCACCAATATTGATCTCGGATCCTTTGATACAAAAAAATTAACATCTGCAAAAAAAATGTTCTATGACTGTTCGCAGCTGAAAACCGTCAGAGTTTCTGATTTATGGGATATCAGTAAACTATCATCCAGTGCCACTCAGGATATGTTCAAATATTGCAAAAATATAAACGGCGAACGAAATACAAAATATAATGACAATTATGTCAACGGTACATATGCTCGCATAGACAAAGCAGGCGCACCTGGGTATTTTACTCACACTGAAGGAACAACAGACGGATATGTGTATCTGAATGAAGATACCGGTGAACTTGCACTTTATGGCCATGTCACAAAAGCTATGATCGATGAATACAAATCCAACAATGCAGTAAAGTCTGTTACCGCAGCCAAAGGATGTATTCTCCCTTCAGACTGTTCATTTATGTTCAACAGAAACAGCAATTACTACTGGAAAAATGTTTCCAGAATAGACTTGACAAATGCTGATGCTTCAAATGCCAAAAATACGAACCATATGTTTAACGCGATGTCAGCATCTTCTATTGACATCAGCAAGCTGAATTTTTCAAACGTTGAAAATATGAGCGGTATGTTTTATGGCTGTGGCTCTTTAAAAATATTAGACGTTACAAGCATAGATACATCAAATGTTACGGACATGAGCAGTATGTTTTATGGCTGTGAATCTTTAAATATGTTAGACATTACAAGCATAGATACATCAAATGTTACGGACATGAGCAGTATGTTTGAAGCATGTAAATCATTGTCATCTCTCGATCTTACGAGTTTTAACACTCAAAATGTAACAAACATGTCCGGAATGTTTAAATATTGTATTAGTCTTGCTTCGATAACAGGTCTTTCTAATTTTGATACATCATCTGTTACTGATATGAGTTACATGTTCAATTTTTGTATGTGTCTGTCACATCATTATCTTACCATCAGCTCATTTGACACTTCAAACGTTACAAATATGTGTTATATGTTCAGCTACTGCAGGTCACTTTATTCTATTGACATCAGCTCATTTGACACTTCAAACGTTACAAATATGAGTCATTTGTTTGCAGACTGCAGCTCACTTTCTTCTATTGACTGCAGTTCATTTGATACTTCAAACGTTACAGATATGTACGGAATGTTTATGGAATGTTCAAAGTTTTCTTCAACTGATTTTATAAAACACTTCGATACTTCAAAAGTTACAGATCTGGGAGGCTTTTTCAGCGAATGGAAGAACCTTTCTTCTATTGATCTGAGTATTTTTGACACTTCAAGTTTAACTGATATATCTGGAATGTTTGCAGGGTGTACATCTCTGAAAAGTATCGACTTTACTGTATTTGATACTTCAAAAGTAACGAGTATGTCAGGTCTTTTTTTAGGATGTTCTGCTGAATTGATCAACTCAATAGATTTCAGCACACTAAATACATCAAATGTTACCAATATGAGCTTTATGTTTAGCAGTATAGATGAATCTGAATTAGAAATACACAACCTCGATACTTCAAATGTTACGAACATGAAAGGCTTATTCTACGATTGTTCTTCATTAAAAAAAATCGACTTATCATCCTTTGACACATCCGAAGTAACTGATATGGGTCAAATGTTCTCAAATTGTACTTCTTTAAAAACCATTTATATAACTGATAAATGGTCTACCGAAAAAGTTAAATCTTCAACTTATATGTTCGATAATTGTAAAAGCCTTACCGGTTCCAACGGCACAGTCTTCAACTTCGGAAAAACAGACAAGGAATACGCAAGAGAAGATAAGCCGTTTTTACCGGGATATCTTTCAACCATAAACTATACAGATTTTTCAATCTGCGGTGAACCTGTTTCATTATTAAATCAAAACGATATTCTCGGAGACGGTGTATTTCGTTTTGACCCTGTAAGCTGGACATTATATATAAACGGTGACTGTACGTCTGAAAAGTCCATTATCAACTACTTCAGAACAGATAAAGAGCTTACAATAAGACTTTCAGGAGATTCAAAACTGGTATCAGTCAGTGACGTTATTTATTCACATACCAGAAATCTTATAATCGACGGAAATTACTATCATCTGACAGCAGTCAGCAAAAAAGGCAATGCCATCACAGGCACACTTACTTTAAATAATACTTTTCTTTCCGTAGAAGCAGCAGGCGTGGCTTTGACCGGATGTACAAGCAGTGCTTCTGATCCTAAGGTTCTAAAGATAAATAATTCTAATGTGGATCTGAAAGGCGGAGACCAAGCAGTCAAAACGTATCTGAAAGGAATAGAACTTAACAATTGCAAAGTTAATTCCCCTGAATCGTATTATTTTGACAATATGGGAAATATGCGTACAGGTTCAGGTTACGTTAAGGTATTTTCTGTAAAACAGGATATTGCATTACCCGATGTAAGACTTGTACTGGCTAAAGACGGAACCTTTACTATTGAAATACAATTTCTTTCCGATGATGTCAATGCAGCAATTAACGGATCCAAAATACCGCTTAAAAAAAGAAATGACACTTATATATTAACTTATTCGGTTGCACCAAAAGATTACAACAAACCACTGAATTTAACTTTTACTGATGTTTCAAAAAATGATAGAAGCTTTACATTAGCAGATATGATAACCACCTATAAAAAATACTACATAAATAATACAGAAGCCATTGATCTTATCAACAGTCTTGAAACCTACTGCAAAACTGCTGAAGAATATTTTAAAAATACGGCTTCAGAAACCGGCACACCATCCGTAACGGAATACAACTTCATCGGATATAACAAGACTGATAAAAAATATAATTCGTCACCGGTAACCGGAAAAACTGAACATATCAAATACGCCGGAACAAGTCTTCTTTTAAAGGATAAAACCATTCTCAGACACTATTTCAGACTTGAAAACGGTATGACACCTAACGATCTCATGGAGACGTATATGGAAGGTTCAGTATCATTTGAACTATATCTTGATAATAAACTGATTTCATATCCTGATTTTAATGATAGACAGAACAGTTCCTATATTTATGTTGACGTCACCGAAATCGGTCCTGCATATCTTGATAATATGTACACTTTAAAGATCACAGAGGATGACAGTACCATGGAATTTACAAGCGGTGTTCTCAGCTACTGCAACAAGGTTATAGATACCCAAACCTCAGATCCGGCTCTTCAGAACGTCTGCAAAGCACTTTATTCATATAATTACTGTGCAAAAAAATATCTTGAATCACTCAAATGATATAACAACACAGAGGATATCCCCCGCCTCTGCTTGTTAAAAGCAGAGCTTTGAAGGCAGACATTTTTCACTGATCCTTTCATTTCAAAAGCATAAATTCAAAAAAAACATACACCGTCAGCTCATTGTGAGTGACGGTGTATGCTTTTTATTGATTATTTACTGTTGTTATCTTCATATTCAAAGCATTATTGGAATATATCAGGGATTCTGTTTATTCATTTACATCATTTCTGTACACCAGTCTGATATTTCTGAAAAATATCAGATAAAAGATCATTCCTGCTATAAGTCCTCCGAAATGTCCTGCTATTGAGATACCGGGGACTATTACTGTCACAAGCAGATTTATCAGCAGCGGAGGCAGGATATTTTTTCTGAGTGTCTCACCAAGCTTGTCCCTGTTCATCAAAGCAAGCATCAGGTAAAATCCGACCAGTCCGAATATTGCACCGCTGGCTCCGACCGCATAATGATCCGAAAACAGAACAACTGCAACCGACGAACCGATGCCTGCAAAGAAATACAGCATGGTGTATTTCGCTCTTCCGAGAAAATGCTCCAGTCCCGCTCCGACAGAATACAGAGACAGCATGTTGCAGAATATGTGCTGCAGACTTCCGTGGGCAAACATTGCGGATACAAGCTTATAAACAGAAAATTCTTTTCTGGAAACTGCCAGATACGGCAGCTGCCTGCCGCCGCTCAAAACATTTACAAAAATAAAGATCAGTACATTTACTGCTATTATCGCATATGTTACGACCGGAATGTACGTTTTAACATTTTTCTGCTGAATGACCTGAGGTCTTTCGTTCTGTTCATTTTCTACGTTTCTTATCACACAAACACGCTCCTTGAATACTTTTATTTCTGTCACATATTATAAATATACCTTAGATTCAGTTACAGGCACTTAATCTAAGGCTGTTTTTTATTTTATCCTGTTTTAAAAAATCTCATACTTTGGTATTTATTATATCATTTATTTCTCAGAATGTCAATTTTCACTGAAACTCAAAAAAGCATGTACCTTCACTTTCAGGCACATGCTTTTTTTACTTGTTGTTTTATTTTCTTCTTTTGAACTTAGCCGCAAAAACCAGACCGCCGGCTAAAATTACTGTTGATACTATCAGAAGGATCACTTCTGTCTTTGTATCAGTTTTGGACTGACTGGTGCCTCCGAACGGTGAAAAATCTCCGCCCATCTGAGGTCTGTCTCCGCCGCCGCGGCTCTGTGACTTTCCGTTTCCGGTGTTTTTATCAGCATTTTCATCTGAACCGGAGTCATCCTTCTTTGCACTGTCAGGATCTGCTTCTCCCTGCTTATCTTCTGCCGGAGAAGCACCTTCAGGCATGCTGTCCGGGTCAAAACCGCCCTCAGGCATATTGGAGGGATCAAAGCCTTCAGGCATGTTGTTCGGATCAAAACCGCCTTCCGGCATATTGGAAGGATCAAAGCCTTCAGGCATGTTGTTCGGATCAAAACCGCCTGCCTGCATATTGGAGGGATCAAATCCCTCAGGCATGTTGTTCGGATCAAAACCGCCTTCCGGCATATTGGAAGGATCAAAGCCTTCAGGCATGTTGTCCGGGTCAAAACCGCCCTGCGGCATTTTTCTGCCTTCACCCTGGGATTTATTTGCACCATCATTCTGAGAACTGTTTTTGTTATCGACCAGCACTATATTGTTAAGTCTGGACACTATAAAGCTTCCTGTACCGGTATAAGACACTTCTGAAACAGATACATCTGTCGTTTCGGATTTTTCTTTTCCGCCAAAGCTTCCTTTTCCATCAAAGCTGTTTTTTCCGCCGAATCCGTCTTTTCCGCCTTTTCCGCCGAATCCGCCGCCGCCCATGTTCATGGTACCCATATCAGAAACGTTTAAGTCTCCTGTATCGACAAGAGCAGAGGAATCCTCTTTCTGCCCTGCTGATGTTGACGGAATAGTACCTTCGAGCTGTCCCTTTATACTCTCCGAACGAAGTTTGCAGAACTGTGAAATAGTCTCAACGCCCTTCTGAAACTCCTCATATGTACAGAATTTTGTAGAGTCATTCTTTACATACTCGTCGATCATATCTGCAGTCTTTGAAATAAAGCTCTCAAAATCAACGCTGTTTATAAATTCACTGAAAAGTCTATGGTACTGCTCTGTATATTCATCATTGTCAAATATCCATGAAACCATCGGTCTGTCACTCATATCGCCCGATGAAACAGGAGTATCAACAGGTGAATTTACAGATGATGAAGCATTTCCGCCATGGAACGAACCAAATGCAAGGTTATAATCCCACGGGATCATAGAAAACTGTCCGTTTTCTTCGTAGAGATAATAATTATGGATCATCTGTCCTGTGTAGCTGTCGCCGTTTACGAGGAAATTATGGACTACAAAATATCTGAGCACCTCATCAACGTCAACTGTTGATTCTATGTCGCTCTGTTCATACAGTGCTTTAAGAGAACTTATAAGTCTCTTTTTATCAGCTGTATTTACAGTGGTTTTGGCATTGTTGAAAATATTTGAATAGCTGTCAAAATCATCATCGGTATATTTTAACTTAACGTCATCGCTGCCCATACCGAAACCGCCGCCGAAATCCGGCATTCCGCTGCCGCCAAAGTCAGGCATTTCTCCGTTTCCGAAGTCGGGCATTCCGCCCTCTCCGAACATCTGTTCAAAATCAAATCCTTCCGGCATTTCTCCGTTTCCGAAGTCGGGCATTTCTCCGCCGTTAAAATCAGGCATTCCGCCCGGCATATTTCCACCGCCGAAATCCATTCCCTGACCGTTTCCAGATTTATCATCGCCCATGAAATCCTTCATGTCAAAATCTCCGCCGTTGCCGCGTCCGCCTCCGAAGCCCATACTGTCCGGCTTGTAAAGATCACCGTACTGTTTTCCGTAGTTTCTTGACAGAAAGGCATCCTCAACAGCTTCCACCGCAAGATATAGTCCCCACTCTTCGCCGTTTACGTAGATATCAGCATACGAACAAAGAGGAGTATCGACACCAAATTCATTCATCATGGTGTAGGCAATATAGTCCTTCATGTAGGTGTTGTCCTGAATTATGTTGTTTAAGCACAGCTTGTCAAGACCGTGGTAGGTCTTTCCGTCTTCATACTGGTCAAACTCAAGCTTGAAGCTGTATCTGTTACTGTTCATACTTTTTACGGAACTTAAGGATGTATTTCCCTTTCCTCTGATTCCGACATTTTTCACAGCCTCACCGTCGATCACAACATTGCAGGCAGAATACACCTCAGATGTACAGGTCTCAAGAAAACCGTCCCAGTCATCAATAACAATATCGATCCTGTGAACCTTTGAATTATCAAAAAGTCGGTTTTCATATCCCATTGCACCTGCAGTGATCTCAATGCCGAACAACTGACCGTTGCAGAAAACAAATCCGATAAGAAGTGTTATAACCGTTACTATGATACAGATCCTATCTATATTTTTACTTTTAGACATTCTCTCACCTTATCCCATATAATCTCCGTTGTAGCTTACAAGAACCGCACTGCTTACACCGCTTATATCACTGAGAGCGTTTACAAAGTCGGTGTTGTCATCTTTAAGACGAATTTCCATATTAAGCTCTACACTGCCCTTCTGTGCAGTTTTGCTCTTTACAACGCATCTTTCAACGTTTTTGTCAAGAAATGCCTTTGCATTTTTTTCACTTTCATATCCGTCGCATTTAACTACAACGATATACGGATTTGAATGTGATTTGCGATTTACAAATACAAGAAGGATAACGCCGATAACAACGCTTCCGATAAGAGCAAGCGGGATCATTCCTGCGGCAAGCACAATACCTACTGCAATTGACCAGAAAAGGAATGCTATATCCAGAGGCTCCTTGATCGCTGTTCTGAAACGAACGATAGACAGCGCACCTACCATACCGAGTGAAAGAACAACGTTGCTTGTAACAGCAAGAATTACAACAGTAGTGATCATTGTAAGTGCAACAAGAGTTGTTCCAAAGCTTGAAGAATACATAACTCCCGAATATGTTTTCTTATAAACAAAAAAAATAAACATTCCCAGACCAAAAGCAATTACGAGTGCTATTATCATGTCGAGAACGCTTACGCTTGTAACATTTTCCAGAAAATTAGACTTAAAAATTTCGTTTAAACCCATTTTAAAAAACTCCTTTTAACCATAGATCCTGCAGGCAGCATATTTTGAAAATGCTCCCTCTCGTCTGTCTTCAAGAGATACTGCATCTCTAATAATATCCGGAAGAAAAGCATCCCACTTTACTTCAAGGATAATCAGATCGGAAACCGGAACCGTCACACATCCGGGATTTAAAAAATCCGTGCATCTCATTCCGCTTCTGACGTTGTAGTCGATCGTAACACGAACATTTCCCGCAGGAAATACAAAAGGTTCTCTCGTATAGTCAACGATCGTCTTCGGTGCGATCCCCTGATTTTTCATTTTGGTGTAAAGCTCTCTTACAAGGGGATATTCGGAATTTATCATCCATTCGATGTCACCGTCAACGATTGCCTGAGCCTGATCTTTTGTAAGACTTGCGCTCTGCTTGTTTCCAAGATTATCAAATTTGCTCTTCTTCTCCAGATGAATAACAGACGTATCTCCGTTATAATATCTTATCCTGAATTTTTCACGTATGTTCATACCGTTGATCTTTTCCCTGAGAGCCTTGTCATCGAGGTTGTCAAAGTAAAGGCTTCTGATAAGATATACTCCGTTTACTGCATGTGCATCCGGATACGCAACAGCTCTTAATCTCTGTCTTATTGTGATCATATCCGCAGTACTGATTTCGTGCTTGATCTCATGTCTTAAATCCATACTCACCCTCCCTTCCATTAATTTCAGTATACAAAACTATGCTGAATCGAAGCTGAAAATCACCAAAATATCACAATTCACAGCAATATTATCACATATTTTCCAAAGAAGCCGTACGGCATGAACAGATACTCTTACAGTTATTTCATAAACCGTATTTCAGGTCTTTTAAAAAAAGTAAAAATACAGTATACTTAATATATTGGTTTTAAAAAATGTATTTTTAAATAACTCCGAAAAATCACATACAAACCCCACATCGTCATGATATCATAAAATTGAAAGGAGGAAACATCATGAAAAAAATACTGGTAATAGAAGACGACATACAGATCTGTGATGTCATAGACATCTATTTTAAAGATGAAGGAGCAGACTGTGTTTTCATTCAGAACGGACATGATGCACTCGAAAAAATTGATGAGGGACTTGACGATATCGGACTTATCCTTCTTGATATCATGCTTCCCGGTGCTGACGGATTCACCATCTGCAAAAAGATCAGAAAAACATATGACCTTCCGGTTCTGTTCATCACAGCAAAAGGCCGCGAGGAGGATGTTCTTCACGGCTATGAACTCGGATGTGACGACTACATATTAAAGCCGTTTTCACTTGCCGAGCTGTATGCAAAGTGTATGGCATTTATGCGCAGATCTGAAGGAAATGTTATTTCAAAAAATCTTTCCTGCGGAAATATCACTCTTGATCCGCTGGCTCTTCAGTGCTTTGTAAACGATGAAGAAATTGAACTTGCACCGAAAGATTTTGCAGTACTTCATTTTCTTATGGAAAACAAAAATATGGTAATTGATCGTAATACCCTGCTTAACAGAATATGGGGATACGATTATTTCGGAAATGACCGCGTTGTGGATGACCATATCCGTGTTCTAAGAAAAGCACTCGGCTCTTCAGGAAAACAAATCAAAACTGTTATCTCAAAAGGATACAAGATCACTGAATAACAGAAAAAGAAAGAGGGGTTATTTTATGAAAAAGAAAAAGAAAAAAAGAACAACGATCAACGGACTGCTGCTCAGATATTCATGTATTGCTGTTCTGGCGACGATCCTGTTCGCAGTCGGATGCAAAATATTTCTTTCTCTTATACTTATAAAACACATAAATGAAAATGAAAGTGATTATGTAATTGCAATAGAAGACCAGCTGGAAAGCATAGAGCCCGATAAAACTGACAATAAAGAAAACATTCTCTTCTGGCTGACTGATTATCAATATTGTGATGTAGAGGATAACAAATATTTTGCATGGTCTGCTCTTCATTCAAAAGATTCTCATGCTGCCGCACTTATTTCTGACGGAACCGGAAACATTGAAATGATAAATGAATTAAATCTGTACGCTTTACGTATTACTTTGGGCGAAAAAAGAGAATGTTCGTATTATACATATGATAAAAGTCTGAATATTCCTGAAATAAATGAACTTTGTCAGAAATACGAAAAATATCAGACAGAATATTACAACGCTTATCTTATTCTTAACAGTATGTATGTCAATAAAAAAAATCACACA
This sequence comes from Oscillospiraceae bacterium, assembly GCA_045628605.1. Lineage (GTDB taxonomy): Bacteria > Bacillota > Clostridia > Oscillospirales > Ruminococcaceae > HUN007. Next base: position 6,905 of record JAZQPR010000196.1, on the reverse strand, counting down.
TTTATCCCGCACACCGGAACAATATCAGCTGAAAAAAAAGACGGTTCAACTGTTTCAGAAGATTTTTCAATTGATACAGCCTGCGAAAATTATGAACTTATAAAAAGAGAAAAAGGAAAATATTTTTGTTCATGTCATTACGATGGCATTTCCAAAGAACAGTTTGACAATCTGATTCCGGAAAATCTGACATCAGAGCAGATAAGATATATATCCCCTGAAAAAACCGGTTTTGACATAAGAGAAAACAAATATTACTACTCAGATATTACTTATATAAAAGCAGGAGACAAATATTACTACTTGTACTATTCATCCGCTGTTGACTGCTCGATCAGGTTCAAAAAAGCCACATGGTTTACTGTTTTCTTTTTCTTTTTCCTTGCAGAAACCGCCGCATTTATCTGGGGCGAAACAAAAAACAGCAAAAATCAGACACGTTACAGATTTGAAGATCATCAGAAAGCTCTTACCAACAATCTTGCCCATGACCTGAAAACACCGCTGACGGCAATAAGCGGATACACCGAAAACGCCCTGAAGGTTCTGAAAAAAGGAGAAATCGGCAATTCCGTATCATTTCTTGAATCGATCCTTGAAAATATCAGCACAACAGACTTACTTATTTCAAAAACTCTGGAAATGAACAATATGCCAGAAAAAAAGATACAAAACAAGGTCATATCTCTTGATAAACTTGCAAACGATATTTTGCAAAAATATGACAGCATGATCGCCTCTAAAAAAATCACCTTTGAGGTCCAAGGAAAATCTGAAATAAAAGCAGATGAAGTCTCCATATCTTCGGCAATTGAAAATCTGATATCAAATGCCGTTTACTATACTAACGAAAACGGCAGCATAAAAATATTTACAGACAGACATTCATTCATAATCATCAACAGCACTTTACAGAAAACAGACACAAAAGATCTTACGATGCCTTTTGTCAGAGGCGACAAAGCCAGAAGCAACTGCAAAGGCAGCGGTCTCGGTCTTTCAATCGTAAAAAGTGCTGCCGAGCTTAACAATATGAAACTCAAACTTTCCTCAACCGACAGCGAATTTCAGGTCTGCCTGAAGTTTTAAAAAGAAAAGAGAAGGTATCTTTTATCGGATGCCTTCTCTTTTTTTGATTATTGCAGCTCCTGCTGCAACAGTCGCTGCTGCTATCAGCGACGCTATAATCACAGCTGCATTTTTCTTTTTTTCTTAATTACTGCATCCATCACAATCGTCCTTTCGTCTGAAGAAGACGAAGCAGAATGTGCTCCATAGTCAATATGCCGTCCACGGACATTTATGATATGTCTGTCGCTTATATCACCTATCGCTCTGTACAGCTCTTCTTTGTGATAAAATGTCAAAAAGCGGTCCATCAGATATCAGTATGAAAAGCTTACAGTGTTTGTATCATCGTTGACCGTTATACATAACGTATGTGGATGATTCCAGCTTCCGTTTGCATACAGAATATATATATGCCCGTTACCATCCTTCGTGCCGGGTTTTCCGGTATACATACTGTAATAATACGGCACGTCGTTTTGATATTCAAGGTTAAAATTAGATTTTATATAATCTTTTACCTGATCATTACTTTTATCCTGAACATATTTTTGCAGATCAAGTACCCAGAAAGCTCTATCTTCAGCATATTTTTTTATTTCTCTGATGCCTTCTTCATCTGTTGAAAAATCAACATGCATAAAACTGTTCGCCTGTAAAACACCCGGAAAATAATTACTCAAACACAAAAATGTTTTTCCCGGCAAAGTATCCGGAAAATATTCATCTATTGTATCATTATAATAAGATGCATATTTTTTTATAATATTATACTGAAACGAAAAGAACCCTATCGATGAATATGGAAAAACGCTGCTTAAGAACAATACCACCGCACCTACAACAGGTAATACAACTGTTTTATAATTCTTTTTTTTATTTTCGCTGTAGTAGTCTGTTTTGATCCTTTTAATGCTCTTTGATATTTCTTTTGCGAAAAGCAGTATAACAAATATCGTACCAAGTTTTGGGAAAAAGCCAAAAATGAACATAACGATCAGCATTGCTGCCAGCAGTACTGATAATACCAATATTCTAATAAACGCGCCTCTGTTATATTTTTTAATTGATTTCATTATAAATTTTCCTTATCTCTTTGCTACGTCTGTATTTTTTCTATCCCTGATTTTTCTTTATTTATACTTTTTAATCAAGTGAATTTTAAAAATATTATATCACTATTTATACTGATAATCAATATTTTTTCACATTTCTATTGTCTGAATTATTTTTTAAAACATCATAATTATTAACCGCATACTCAACTATATCAGTACGTTCTTTAATCAATTCTTTCAAATATATATCACTGATCATTTCTTCCTCCACAACTCTGTACACAGCACGCTAATATTATCCAGCAGTGAATCATTACAAAAAAACATATAATTATATCCGGCGTATATTGGCACTTTTATCATCACTGCATTTTTATTAAATACTATCTCCGAGATATATTTTATATCCGTTTCAATAAATCTTTTATCAATTTCAAAATTATCAGAGCTTACGATTCCGAACATCTGCTTTTCATTTTCACTGTTAAGTTTATTTACCGGCAGAGTATGATACTCTTCTGAATATACATTGCTCCCCTTTTCTTTCTTTTGTTCTCTAAAAACAGCACTTGCGGTTCCTTTAATTTCTGTAAAACCATCATACAGTCTTTTTCTCACTGCAAAATCAACATTATTGAATCCGTAGTCCATACAGTCAGTAACATCCTCATCTTCGACATATGATAAATAAATCAAATTTATGCTGTTAAGCGTTCCGAATGTTTCATAGTCAAAATGCGGATTTATTTTTGCGTTTTTTAAAAACATTTTCCTTCTGTCTATGTTTAAATTGATTTTATATTTAAAAAATAAATCACGAAGCATTTCTTCCTGTAATTTAATTGACAAAAAATCTACCATACAATTCACCATCATTCTTCCTGTTTGATCTATCTGCAAAAATCAGACCCTCTGGCATTTTTCAAACTTAATGTCATTTATCTGTTTTTCTTACCTTTAACCACATATTCGTTTCATCTGTTCCGATAACTACAATGTTAATTGGTTCATTATCTTCACCCGACTTATTTCTCATCAGCGACAATATATCCGAATGATCAGTATTTACCTGATCAGATGTTTAACTTTTTCATATGCCGAACCGCATCCGTACAAAATGTCATGATCGCTGAAACACAATAAATATGAACATTCCATATCTGTCACATAAAATTCAAATCCATATGTTTCAGATAAAATATAATCCAATTCATCACCCGAATTGATCAATAACATAGAATTATCCTCTGCTTCATTAAAAAACAGTACAACTAATTCCTTAACATATCTCCATCCATTCGGATCTGAAAAGCATGCATGTTCTTTAAAATTTTCCCATAATACATTTCTTGTGTTATCTGATCTGCAATACAGTTTCACTATTTTTTTTCTAATATATTCACTTGTATCTGCTGCTGTTTCTTCTATGCTGAATGTTGTGTTTTCAACTACTTCTAAAATTTCCTCTTTTATACTCATAATATTGTCATCTCTCTTCAAGCAGGTTTCTTGTGCGGTTAGCAAGATAAAGCGGAAAATTAGTGATCAAACCATCTGTGCGATATTCTCGTTTTGAAAAACGCAGAGCGTATGCCGGCTGCTTTTCTGATATATATCGTTTGAATGACGGTGCTGATTTATCTCCCCCTGCTTTTACCTCGACAGGAATTACGCCGCCGTTAAACTGAACAAGAAAATCAAGTTCACTATGACCTGAAGAGAAATATCGCAACGGCACATTCACACATTTTTGAAGAAAAAACAACGTGATATTCGCACATTTTTGAAGAAAATACAGCGTGATATTCACACATTTTTGCAGCTTTTTAAATGAGAAAAATCACATTTTTGCAATATACCTATCCTGCGCCGGATCATTCCTATAGGTGTTTTTCAACAGCACACTATGCCATTTTCAAAAATATCCCGAGGTAAGAATTTATATATTTCCTTAATTTCATTATTAAGAAGTTTATACAAAAACTTAGTCGTCGTCATTGCGTATTCATAATACTCATAGCTGTCTCCATAAATAACAATTGTAATTCTACAATTATCCGGTTTCCAGAAGAAAGCTGTTCCGTTATCGCAAACAGCCCATGGGATCAAACCATTTTCATCAGGGAAAAAATCAAACGGATATCCTTCACCGTCTTTTGGAGCATCGCCTAATACAATTGAATCCTGATCAAAGTCGTTTTTCAAAAACAAATATCTTTCTCTTTGTTCCTGTATTATTTCATTCCATTTCTTGTCATATGGAGTTATAAACCAGATATAATCGTTCCAGCCGTTTATACTATCTTTAAAAAATAATGCTGCATCTGCCGGAAATTTAACGCCATTAATTTCTGTTAAATCACTTATCGTATATTTCTGTGAAAAATCAAATAGCTCATTTATAATATCGTTCATCATGGTAAGCTGTAATTGTTCCTTTCAATTTATAAATAATAATTCTTTTTCATCATGAATATTACCATTCATCTTTATCAATAATATTTACCATTGTATTTTCAATGCATATTTAACCACAAACTCGAAAAAATCAAGATTCGTCTCCTCTATTTTTTCCGATTCATGATCATATATTACAATCTTATCAGATATTATTTCATTATTAATTCTAAATGCAGCCACATCTCCTGTTTCAAAATCATAAAAAGGAAGTATTTTCTTTTCTTTAACAATATCTTTGTGAACATTTTTTATTATATAGTAAATACTATTCTCGTCGCATGAAAATATTGATCCGTGTGCAAATGATCCTCCTCCATATTTTTTTATAAACTTCCTGTAACAATCCGGAAACATAATGCCATAATGTTTTTCAGCAAACTCTATGTTTGCTTCATTCGGTATATCATCAGACTCACGTCTGAACAAAACCGGTTTTTGTTTTTTTACAAGCTCAACTAATTCAATAAATTCATTAAAATTCATTTATTTTTCTCCATTATTTTATCATCATATATCCGATCCGGCAACAATTTTTATTTTTCCAAACATATCAAACCGGTACTTCCTGCAGCCTGCCGAATCTGTTTTAACGGAACAAATACTCTGAACACATCTCCTTCAGATATTCAACCATAAGTTTTATTCGATCCAGTAAACTCCATTATAAAAAAGATCATCCGGTAAAAATTCTTCCATTTCATGAATTTCATTATTAATTAGTTTATACAAAAACTCAGCAGTTGTCATATCATATTCATAGTAATCACAACATTCTCCATAAACAACAATAGTAATTTTTCCTTTAGTTGGTTTCCAAAAAAATGATGAATAATTATCACAAACTGCCCAGGGTATCAATCCATTTTCATCAGGGAAAAAATCAAACGGATATCCTTCACCGTCCTTTAAATCATATCCATATTTTTCAGAATCCTGAACGAATTCTTTTTTTGAATTCTGATATATATTTCTTTGTTCCTGAACCATCTCTTCCCACTTTTGATCATATGGAGTTATAAACCAAATAAAATCATTCAGGCCGTTTATTTTATTTTTAAAAAACAATGCTGCATCTTCCGGAAATAATACTCCATTAATTTCTGTTAATGCGTTTGTATCATAGCACTTTGAATATTCTAATAATTCATTGATATAATTATCCATTGAAATCTTTAACCGCTCCTTTCACTCTGTTAATATATTCCATAAAGTGTAATTAGAATAAACAACATTTGAACGACTTATTATTCACCATCCAAATGTGTTTTTTACTGATCAATTAATTACATACAATGCCGTTATCAAATAAATTCATCGGCAAAAATTCTATCATTTCAGGGATCTCATTATTAATTAGTTTATACAAAAACTCTGTAGTTGTCATATCATATTCATAGTAATCAGCATCCTCACCATATACTACGATAGTAATTGAATTAATATTGATCTTCCAAAAGAATAATGCACCATTATCACAAACAGCCCACGGAATTATTCCATTTTTCTGCGGATAAAAATCAAATGGATAACCTTCACCCTTTTTGTCTGTTAATCCGTATTGATGATAAGCTTCTTTTAGATCTTCATATATTTCTTTTTGCTCCTGTACCTGTTCATTCCATACGTCATCATAAGGTGAAATAAACCAGATATAATCATTAAAGCCCCCGATTTGTTTTTTAAAAAACAAAGATGCATCTTCAGGTAATAACACACCTTTAATATCTATCATAGATTCTGTGTTATATTTCCTTGAATATTCGTATAATTCATTTAGTAAATCATTCATAATATTTTAATTTCTTTCCCTTCAAAGCTCTGTGTTGTTCAAAGCTCTGCTTTTAACAAGCAGAGGCGATTCGTAGAATCGGTTCCCGCTCAGTCGGAGATTGTACTCCGACTGAACGGAAAGATAGAACCCGCCGCCTGCAGAGGCGGGGGATATCCTCTGTGTTGTTATATTTTCTTATTTGTTTTCTAGTTGCCACCCTCACTCCATTATTAAAATATTCATTTTCTACAAGTCTCGCATCAATACTATTAATAAACTTATTAACTTCTTCAAACGTTGATGATTTAAAAAATGCACCTGTACTGAGGATATCACTTACATCATCGCCATATTTCGCCACATATATTTCTGCGTCATCTACATATGACATTGCTTCCCATGTGACTTTTCCTGAAATTTTTGTTGCTTTACCTTCTCCTATTACATGTATTATAGCAGTTCCTGAAAGCAATGCTAATCCATATTCACCATCAACCAAATACCACACTGTATTTACGCTGTCAAATACTATTCCAAACACAGGAATC
>JAZQPR010000195.1:0-14890 GCA_045628605.1 Oscillospiraceae bacterium | reverse complement strand
CTCTTCCCCTTATCAGGGGACGTAAAATTATGTTGCTTTTATTAGATTATTGTTACTTATATAATTAAGCGACAAATTTGACTTCCTTTAAGTTGATGACATTGCCTGCAGAGGCGGGGGATATCCTCTGTGTTGTTATATGGGACAATAATTATTAGCGAAATGGATAAAAGATGGCTTGAAATAATTAATATTAATAAATAAGAGACTGAGTTTGATTTGCAAATTGAAATTATACACAATAATGATCAAAAAATAATAAAATAAAATAATTCTGTTTAAAAAAGAAAAATAAAAACGACACCATCATAAAAATATAAAAAACTGTTAAAAATGTAGAAATGTTTTAAACAATGCAAAGCAAGTTGACAATAAATATATATGATGATATAATGAATACATAGTATTTTATTCATTTATACAAAATGTTGCTAAAATTTTCAAAATAATATATATCATTTCACGATACTGTGGAATGTGTTTATTATTGAAATACGACAATATTATGTATTTTTTAAAATGCTGATAAGGGATGTATATTTTTTATAGAAAAGGGGAAATCGATATGAAGAGTAATTCATTTTTAAAACGAACAGCAGCAGCAGTAACAGCATTGCTTATAGTGGCAGGAAGTGTACAGTTTGATGGATTTTTTAATAACAATTTATTTTCAAACGTGATTACTGTATCAGCAGCTTCCGGAGCTGAAATTTTTGCTGATTATGCAAATCAGACAGAGTTTTATCTGAATACAATTGATGATCTTAAGGCATTTGCTGATTTTGTTAATAGCGGAAATGACTTTTTAAACAAGAAAGTATATCTTAATGATGATATTAAGGAGCCTTTTACTAAGGTTATTGGTGATGGTAAGTATAACTATAACACCCAAGAATATACAAAGTTCAAAGGAACATTTGATGGTTGCGGATATACTGTAAATCTTGCTATAAATAGTAATTCTAATTACGTGGCACTATTTGGTTATACAGACGGTGCAACAATTTGTAATGTTGTTGTAACCGGTTTTGTAAAAGGTAATAGTACTATGGGTAGTATTGGTGGAGTAACTTGTAGGACTAATATTTATAATTGTATAAATTATGCTGATATAAGTGATGGTTCAATGTTAGGTGGTATAACCGGCTATGTTGATACTGCTTCTGTAATAAACTGCGTTAATTATGGAAAGGTATCTTCTAATAAAAGCAGCCTTAGCGGAATAGGTGGCATATGTGGTTTTTCTAATGTAAAAAATACTTCTCATATTTCTAACTGTGCAAATTTTGGAGAAGTACAGTCAAGTACCAGTGGGTCTGACCGTATAGGCGGTGTGTTTGGTTATGATTATTTGAATGGTGTTAGTTTAGAAAATTGCTTTAATGCAGGAAAAGTGTCAATCAGCAGCCAAACAATTTTTGGAAAGATTGGTTCACAGAAAAATTGTTATTATGACAGCAGTATTGCAGATAGCGGCAATGGAACAGCTCTGTCGACTGATTTGTGTAAGGGAGACGGCAGCGGAAGCCTGTATGAAAAACTTAACGCTAATGTTACTGAATATAACCAGGATAATAGCAGTGAAATACCTTGGGCAAGCTGGGTTTCAAAAACTGACAATTATCCGGAATTGATTAGACAGCAGTTGTTTGGTTTTTATGAAGAGCGATCAAAGTTTTACATAGATTCAATAGAAGATCTTAACGAGTTTGCATCTTTAGTAAATGAAGGTAAGAATTTTAAAGACAAGACAGTTTACCTTAATGCTGATATTTCTGATACTTTTACAGAAGTAATCGGTATAAGTGAGCAGAATAGTTTCCAAGGTACATTTAATGGTCTAGGACACACCATAACTCTGGCAATAAATAAGAATTCTAACATAGTTGGCCTGTTCGGTTATGCAAAAAATGCGACAATTAAGAATGTAACTGTAAACGGCAGCGTAAAAGGCTATAATCAGGTTGGCGGTATATGCGGTAAGACTTTTGGAAGCATTATAAATAATTGTATAAATGAGGCAGAAATAAATGGTACTGACTATGTCGGAGGTATATGTGGCTGGAATACTGAAAGCAGTATAGTTGTAAACTGTTACAATAAAGGAAATGTTAGTGGATCTATGTTCTTTGGAGGATTATGTGGTCAGGTTTATGTTTACAGTGCTTTATACAATAGTGTAAATGCTGGAACTGTTGCTAGTACAGGTAGTTATAGAGCAGCTATAACAGGTGGTATGGATATCAGTCCAAAAGTTGAAAACTGTTATAATATAGGAACGGCTCCGGTTATAGTAGTTGGAAGAAAACAAAACGGAGAAGTAAAAAATTGTTATTATGACAGCACAATTTGCGCATCTGATGAAAATGGAACCGGTTTATCAACTGAAAATTGTCAGGGAAATGGAACAGGAAGCCTTTTCGAAAAACTAAATGCAAATGTTTCAGCATATAATATGAGTAAAAATCCTGATGAACCTGCATGGCTGCTTTGGACTGCAGAAGATAATGAGTACCCTGTAACAACTGTATGTTCTCTTTCTGAATCAACTGTAACAGTAGATTATGATAACAAGAAAATTTCAGTAAGTTTTAAAGGTTTAAATATTCCTGAAAGTGAATATGATGTTGTATATGGAATCAGTAATAGTAATACCGTTAAAGATTTTCCGGTTCAAAAAGGAGTGTATTATGCCTTTGTTACAGCAGATCCGGATAGTGAAATATGTACTGATTCTACACAAAGTGAACCTATTTGTTATCGTGCAAAAATAACAGAAGACATAATAAATAATATCGGAACGGTTATTTATACTGATGAGTGTAAAGCTAAGATAGATGATGCAAGAAGTTCATTTGATGATCTTGATAATGATGAAGCTGAATATGTATTGAATAAATCTGTTCTTTTGTCTGCAGAAAGTAAATATAAAGTACTTGATGTAATAGATAAAATAGGTAAAATAGGTGACGTAGAATATTCTTCCGTCTGTAAAGCAAAGATAGATGATGCAAGAAATACTTATGATAGCTTGAATAATACAGAAAAAGAAGATATAACCAATTATCAGATCCTCGAAGAAGCAGAAGTGTTGTATCAGGAAATCAGCGATGTAATATCTGCTGTTGACAATATTGGTTTTGTTGAGTATACTTCTGATTGCAAGGATAAAATTGATACTGCAAGAAGTTCTTATGATAGTTTTTTAAGCGGAGGAACAAATCGTGAAAATCTGATTATAAATTATTCTGTTCTGACTTCTGCAGAATCATTATACGAAGAAATAGGAAGTGTAATATCAAAAATTGATACAATTGGCAATTTTGAATACACTGATAGTTATAAGGAAAAGACAGATACAGCAAGAAAAGCATATGATACTTTTGTAAGTGGAGGAACTAATCGTGAAATATTGATTACTAATTATTCAGTTCTTACAGAAGCGGAAAAATGTTATGATGTAGTATCTGAAATAAATTCAATTGGTTCTGTTGAATATACTTCTGATTGCAAGGGAAAGATTGATGCAGCAAGAAATGCATATGATACTTTTGTAAGCGGAGGAAACGACCGTGAAAAAATGATTGTCAATTATTCAGTTCTTACTTCAGCAGAAACATTATATGAGGAAATCGAAACTGTAATATCTAAAATTGATTTAATTGGTGATTTTGAATATACTGATAGTTTTAAGAAAAATACAGATACAGCAAGAAAAGCATATGATACTTTTATAAATGGTGGTACTGATCGTGAGAAATTGATAATCAATTATTCTGTTCTGGCAGAAGCAGAAGAATATTATAAAGTAGTATCTGAAATAAATGAGATCGTTAATTTTGAATACACTGATCCATTTAAGAAAAAAATAGAAACAGCAAGAAGCTCTTATAATTCATATGTGAATGGCGGATCTGGTAGAAAAGAACTAATAACAAATTATTATGTTCTTGAATATGCAGAAAACCTTTATTCGGCACTTGAAGCAAAGAATAAAGCAGAAGAAGAGAGAGATCAGGCTGTATCAGACAAGGAAGATGCAGAAGAAGAAAGAGATCAGGCAATACAAGCTAAAGACTCGGCGGAAGCTGCAGCAGAAGAAGCAAAAGCAGCAGCAGCCAAAGAAGTAGCAGCAGCGAAGACAGCGCAGGCAGTAGCCGAAAAAGCCGCTGAGTTAGCAGCAGCAGCCCAAAAGACAGCAGAAGAAAAAGCGGAAGCCGCAGAAACTGAGGCAGAAGCAGCGAAGACAGCGCAGGCAGTAGCCGAAAAAGCCGCTGAGTTAGCCGCAACAGCCCAAAAGACAGCTGAAGAAAGAGCAGAAACAGCAGAAACTGAGGCGGCAGCAGCAAAAACAGCTAAGGCAGTAGCTGAAGAAAAAACAGTATCAGCAGTTTATGCAAAGGAAACTGCTGAAAAGGCAAAGATAAATGCGGAGAATGCTAAAACAGCGGCAGAACAAGCGCAGGCAGAAGCTGAAGAAGCTTTGGAATTAAATAAAAAGGATGCAGCTGAAAAGATAGCAGCAGCTAATACTGCAGCAGAGAAAGCCAGAACAGCCCAGGCGGCAGCCGAAAAAGCCCGTGAAATTGCTGAAATAGAAGAAGCATCAGCAAAGGCAGCACAGGAAGCCGCAGAAAAAGCACAGGCACTGGCAGAAACAGAAGAAGAAAAAGCTAAAAATGATCAGAAGGCAGCAGAAGAGGCACAGGCAGAAGCTGAAAAAGAAGCTGAAATTGCCAATACCGTCAAGGAGACAGCAGAAACAGCAGCCAAAGATGCGAAAGCAGCCCAGAAGACAGCAGAAGAAAAAGCAGAAACAGCAGAAGCAGAGGCGGCAGCAGCAAAGACAGCACAGGCAGTAGCCGAAAAAGCTGCAGAAACAGCTGCAGCAGCGCAGAAGACAGCAGAAGAAAAAGCGGAAACAGCAGAAGCAGAGGCAGCAGCAGCCAAGACAGCACAGGCAATAGCTGAAAAAGAAGCAGCAGATGCACAGGCAGCCAAAGAAGCAGCTGAGCAGGAAAAGGCAGAGGCAATACAGAAGGCAGCAGAAGAAAAAGCAGAAGCAGACAAAGAAGCAGCCGGAAAAGTAATTGCAAAAATAGATGAGATAAGTGAAATAGAACAGACCAATGAGTGTGAGAATTCCATAGTTGCAGCAAGATCAGCGTATGATGCACTGACAGATGAACAGAAACAGCTTGTAACAAACTATGAAAAGCTTGTAAAAGCCGAAACAGAATACAGTATGCTTCCGCAGACAGGATATTCAGGAATCCATAAGGTATTTGCAGGATTTGCAGCACTTATCGGAATGGCAGGAATAGGTCTTGCAAAGAAGAGAAGAAAAGAAGACGAAGAATAATGCATGATCGTTCTGAAAAAAGGTTTGAGTACGTGAAGTTTATAAAAACAGAAGCGTAATGAGAAAATGCCCGCAGGACCGAAACGACCGGTATATATGAAACAGACAGAAATGAAAGAACCGGGATGTTTACCTTTCTGCCTTGACAACGAAAGGACAGGAAGTGTATAATTGTAACATGTAAACGTCTTGCGGGGAAAAACAGAAAACAAATAATAAAAGGTTCAAAGTGTTTAATGAGAGTACTGCTTTTCGGCAGTACTCTTGTTAATGAAGGTGAATTATGAAAAAAACACGTATAATCGGAATATTGATGATAATATTCAGTGCCGGAATACTGTCGGTTTACGGATACAAAAAAATAAGCAGGGAGATATATCTTCACAGACTGCTAAAGGAAAACATAAACTTTGAGATACCTGAGCTTGATATCAAAGTTCCGGTCCTTGAAGGTACAGACAGTAAGTCACTGCAGGTCTCAGCAGGGCACTTTGAGAACACAGGTTCTCTCGGTAAGGGAAACTACTGCATTTGCGGTCATAACAGCACGATATATGCTGAGATCTTTAACGACCTCGACAAGATAAAGACAGGAGATGAAATGATTCTTGTCGATAAGGATAAAGAACGTACAAGATATACTTATGTCGTTACAGAATATAAAATTGTAGATCCGAAGGATACGTGGGTCCTTAATGATTTTGGTGACGACAGGATAACTGTTATCTCCTGTACTGATGACGGAACGCAAAGACAGGTTGTGGTCGGTCAGCTGAAGGATGCTGATGAACCTCATGCTGAAGTGATCACTGAACAATGATAAAATAACAGTGCGAAATATTATTTATTCCGTATATGACGTTTTTTCATGAAAAAAATGCCGGTTATATACTGTCAGATATTGACTGAACAGTGTTTGACCGGTTTTTTGTATATAAGGCTCTTGATAAATTATGAGCTATTATGTTATAATAAATTAACACTTCCGAAAAATTTTGATATATCCTGTTCAGACGTGATTTCAGATTTTGCGGAATTTTGAAGAAAAGAATAAATGAGAGGGATGAGTTCGATTTTTACTCGGAATTATTCGTTTGCAGGAACGGTATTTGAAATAAGCTCCATATTCGAAAAAATTCATGAAATGTGCCGGGAATATTTATCTGATGAAAAAGCTGATTTCCGGATAGAGATATGTCAGCAGGATATCGAAAATGAGAGAAAAATATCTGCAAAAACAGATATTGAAGAAGGCAGACAGCCGGTCAGATATTCGGACGAGTATCTTGAGACCCTTGCAGTTTACAGAAAAATAAGTTCTGATATACTGGAAAATGATACTATCCTGTATCACGGTTCTGTTATAGCTGTTGACGGTGAAGCTTTTCTTTTTACGGCAAAGAGCGGAACAGGAAAATCAACGCATACTGCCAACTGGAGAAAATATTTTGGAGACAGGGCTGTTATGGTCAATGATGACAAGCCGCTGCTGAAGATAAATGACAATGAAGTGACGGCATATGGAACTCCGTGGGATGGAAAGCATCATCTCAGTACAAATATAAACGTTAAGTTAAAAGCTGTATGTATACTGACACGCTCAGAAACAAACCGGATCGAAAAGATCGATCCTCGTGATTATTACGGGATCCTTCTTCAGCAGGCATACAGACCGAAGGATCCGGCCGGACTTGCAAAGGTTTTAAGTCTGATAGACAGATTTTTTGAAAATACTGAATTTTACAAACTTGGCTGTAATATGGAAATATCTTCAGCTGAGGTAGCATACAAAGGAATGAAAGGATAATATATTATGAAATTAAAAGACACTTTTCTTATTCATGAATCTCAAAATGAAAATATTTTAATAGATGCAAGCGGCGAAAATTTCAGCGGATTTGCAAGAACCAATCCGACAGCTGCATTTATTGTAAACTGTCTCAAAGAGGATACAACAGAGGATAAGATTGCTGACAGTATGCTTGAACACTATGACGGTGTCACAAGAGAAACTGTGATGAATGATATTAAAAAAATAGTTGATAAGCTTAAAAGCATCGGAGCCATCGATGAATAACTCCTGTTTTGAAGAACAGCTTGAAAAATACGGTTCATTTACATACCGTAATAAAGGTGTTTCGATGATGCCTCTTCTGAGAGAGGGAAAGGATCTCTTTACCGTCAGAAAGCTAAAAAATGGTGAAAGGCTGAAAAAATATGATGTTGCTTTTTACCGGCGGGGAAAAGATTATGTTCTTCATCGTGTTTTGAAGGTTACGGATACAGGATATATTATCAGAGGCGATAACTGCATAAATAAAGAAACAATATCTGAAAAAAATATTCTTGGAGTTATGACAGACTGCGTTCGTGACGGGAAAAAAATTTCTGTTGATGATCCTGTTTACAAAAGATATGTCAGACGCATGATATTCTGTTCAGTTTTCAGAATATCATGGAGAAGGTTTAAAATAAAAGCCGTAAAAATAATAAAAAAGAATGGCTGACTGTTTCAGAAGCAGGAAGATACGGTGCTGTAATTAAAAGCTGTTGATATTGTGTCGGGAATATGATATAATCTATCTTGAAGATTGATTTATTGGAGGGATGATATTGAGTAAAAATAAAACCGAAAAAAAGAGTACTCCTGAAAAAGAAGAAACCGCTTTTCATGGTTCGGTTCAGATAACAAAAATTTCTCCTGATGACAAGGAAGCAAAGAGAAGAATGCGCATGGTCGAGCTGTTGTCAGCGATTGCAGTTATCGCTGTTCTTTCAGTCGGGATCACGCTTACCATAACAGGTTCGTTTTGTCAGAAACCGGTAAAAAGCTTTTTTGAGTCGATGGCGACCGGAGATGTAAAACAGTTTGAGGCATCGATAGGTGATGACATAACTGCTTCAATCGATGAACACCTTAAGGAAATATCATATTATGAGTTTTATTCCGAGCTGCTTAACATTAACAATATAGATGAATTTATAGGCTTCAGAGTAAATGAACTTAATAAAGACGCAAAGGGAAAATATGGTGACGACCTTGAGATATCAGTCAGCTTCAGGAAAAAAAATAAATTATCCAAAAGTGAACTGAAAGCGATCGAGGAGGATCTTATTTCCGGAGGAATGACAAATATCAGTTTCTCAAAAGGCTATGTTTTCGATATAAAGGTATCATACAAAGGCAGTCTTCTTAAGGAAACCGAAGATCTGAAGATAAATGTTGTAAAGAACAACGATGAATGGATATGTCCTGATGTTGTAGTTAATTATCTGTAATCAGATGGAGGGTAATAATTATGGATGAAAAATTAAATGAAACAGTGAACAATACCGGAGAAGGCAACTCTGCTGTCCCTGAAAAAAACGATGAAGCTTCAGAAACACCGGTGATCAGTCTTGACAAAGAAGAAAATACTCCGGAAGAAAAAGAGAAAGTCAAGGCAGAAGCTTCAGAAAGTGAAGCACAGGCTTCAGAACCTCAGAACGAAGCAAAATCTGAAGAAAAGCCTGCAGGTGCTCCGAAACAGGAAAATGCATCCGGTGCTAAATCAAACAGTACTGACATGAAAAAACCGGTACAGTTTCAGACCGTAGATCTTTCCGGAAAAAATAAAAATACCGAACCGGAAAAGAAAAAGGGTTCTGTTTTAAAGAAAGCAGGAATTGCTGTGGCAGCGCTCTTTGTTCTTTATGTGGTGTTCGCAGCAGTATTTTCCATTGGCCAGAAGTACGAAAGACCGGTAAATAATTATTACAAAGCCATTGAAAAAGGTGACGGAAAATATCTTGAAAAGGCTTTCGGAAGCGTTGTTGAAGAAGAAATTGACGAGATGTTAAAGGATAACAAGGGAAAAAGTAAAAAATATTCTGACATAGACAGTGCTTCTGAGGTGTACACTATAGCTGCAGTTTCGATGCACAAGGATTATATGGAAACCTACGGAACCGGCTTCAAGATCAAGGTTGAGGTTACCGGAAAGGAAAAAATGAAAAAGGATGAGCTGAAAAAGATCAATGAAAAGCTTAAGAAAAAAGACATTGATCATAAGGTAAAGAAGGGCTATTACCTCAGAACAAATACCGTTCTTAAGAGTAAGGAAAGCAATCAGGATATAGAGAGCAAAGATCTTGTCGAAGTTTTCCTTATTGACAACGAATGGGTATTTTTCGATGATTCAATTCTTAAGGCTGATGATCTGAGTTCGTTTGAAGGAATTCTCAGGCACTATGACAATTTTTAAGTACTTCGACGACCGTATTTGACCCCTTCGCCGGGTACTTTTACCGGTTCGCCTGCCGTACTTGACCCCTTCGCCACTGCAAGCAGCGGCCCTCTTCCCCTTTCAGGGGACGTAAATTACGTTGATGGGGTAAATAATTTAAGTTATTAAAAAAACAAAAGCGACATTTCAAATTACGAATTGTCGCATTTATTTTTTTTAGTTTTTGTATTAATTAGAACCATCCCCCAAAAAACGTCCCCTGAAAGGGGAAGAGGGCCGCCGCGAAGCGGTGGCGAAGGGGTCGAGCACGGTGACGAAGCGTTCATCTTCTCTCTTCCAGTATCGGCTTAAGATATTCACCCGTGTATGAATTTTTGCATTTGCATATTTCTTCAGGTGTGCCGCAGGCGATGATGGTGCCGCCGTTTTCTCCGCCTTCGGGACCTATGTCTATGATATAGTCGGCTACTTTTATAAGACCGAGATTGTGTTCTATGACGAGAACAGTGTTTCCTGTGTTTACAAGCTCCTGAAGAACATCGGTGAGCTTGTGGATATCGGCGTTGTGAAGACCTGTTGTCGGTTCATCGAGGATGTATATGGTTTTGCCGGTTGCTCTCTTTGAGAGTTCAGTCGCAAGCTTTATACGCTGAGCTTCACCGCCGGAGAGCGTTGTCGCTGACTGACCGAGCTTGATGTATCCGAGACCTACATCCTGAAGGGTTTTGATCTTCTTTTTGATTTTCGGGTGGTTTTCAAAGAACTCCACGCCTTCATCAACTGTCATTTCGAGGATGTCGTAGATTGACTTGTCCTTGTATTTTACTTCCAGAGTCTCTCTGTTGTATCTTTTTCCTTTGCAGACTTCACACGGAACGTAGACGTCCGGTAAGAAGTGCATTTCTATTTTGACTATGCCGTCACCTTCACAGGCCTCGCATCTGCCGCCCTTTACATTAAAGGAAAATCTTCCTGAGGTGTATCCCTTGAGTTTTGAGTAGTTTGTCTGGGCAAACAGTTCACGGATGTCCGTAAAAACGCCTGTATATGTAGCAGGGTTGGAACGCGGTGTTCTGCCTATAGGTGACTGGTCAATGCAGATGACCTTGTCGAGATTTTCCAGTCCTGTGATCTCTTTGAATTTTCCGTAGGTCGTCTTTGCACCGTTGAGCTTTGCCGAGAGGTATTTGCATATCGTTTCATTTACAAGAGAAGATTTTCCTGAGCCTGAAACGCCTGTGACGCAGACAAATGTTCCGAGAGGGATGTCGACATCAACGTTTTTGAGGTTGTGTTCGCATGCACCTCTGACTTTGAGAAAATTGCCGTTTCCTTTTCTTCTGGTTTCAGGGACCGGAATGAATTTTTTGCCGCTTAAGTACTGACCGGTGATGGATTCCTCACATTCAAGAAGTCCTTTTACATCGCCGCTGTAGATGATATTTCCGCCGTTTACACCCGCGCCCGGTCCTATGTCAACTATGTGGTCTGCCGCAAACATGGTATCATCATCATGCTCAACGACTATGACTGTGTTTCCGATATCACGGAGATTTTTTAAGGCTGCGATAAGCTTGCTGTTGTCCTTCTGGTGAAGACCGATGCTCGGCTCATCGAGAATGTAGAGTACACCCACGAGTGAAGATCCTATCTGTGTTGCAAGACGGATCCTCTGACTTTCTCCGCCGGAGAGTGTTCCTGCTGAACGTGAAAGAGTAAGGTATCCGAGACCTACATTTTTAAGAAATGAGAGTCTGCTCTTTATTTCCTTTATTATTCTTTCGCCTATGAGCTTTTCTCTTTCCGAGAGCTTCAGATTTTCAAAAAATTCGATCGATGAGTCTATTGACAGGTCTGTCAGCTCGCTTATGTTCAGTCCGTTTACAGTGACGCCAAGACTTTCCTTTTTTAATCTCCTGCCGTGGCAGTCAGGACATTCCCTGTCAGTCATGTACTCTTCAAGATCGTCTCTCTGAAATTTTCCTGCCGTTGAGTTGTAGCGCCTGTACAGGTTGTTTATAACGCCCTCAAATGAGCTCTTGTACAGACCTCCGGCATTTACGCCGCCCCACTCCTCAGGTCTTCTGAGCGTGAGCTGATGGTCTCCTGTGCCGTACAGGAAGAGATCAAGCTGTTCCTTGGTAAGCTCTTTTACCGGAACGTCGAGCGGTATCTTGTATTCCTTTGAAATGGCTGTATAGTACATCATCGCGATGGAAGTCGGACTGAGTGTATTCCAGCCTGATGCATGGATGGCACCCTCCAGAATCGTCAGATCCTTGTTCGGGACGATAAATTCAGGGTCTATATCATGGAACATTCCGAGTCCCGAGCATGACGGGCAGGCACCGAAAGGATTGTTGAAGGAGAACATTCTTGGAGAAAGTTCATCTATTGAGATGTCGTGATCGGGACATGCGTAGTTGAGTGAGAAGGTTATCTCCCTGTCACCTATGATGTCAGCTGTTACGAGTCCGCCTGACAGACCGTTTATGGTTTCGATACTGTCGGCCATACGAAGCTCTATGCCTTCTTTTATGACAAGTCTGTCAACGATGATCTCGATGCTGTGCTTTTTGTTTTTTTCAAGCTCTATTTCTTCTGAAAGGTCATATGTGATGCCGTCGCAGCGTACTCTGACATATCCCGAGCGTCTCGCTGCTTCGAGTTCCTTTGCATGTGTGCCTTTTTTGCCTCTGATGATCGGAGCGAGGAGCTGAACCTTTGTTCCGGGTTCATATTTCATGAGTTTGTCGACTATCTGATCGACTGTCTGCTGCTTTATCTCCTTTCCGCACACAGGACAGTGGGGCGTGCCTATTCGTGCGAAAAGAAGTCTGTAATAGTCGTATATTTCAGTGATGGTTCCGACTGTGGAACGCGGATTTTTTGAAGTGGTTTTCTGGTCAATGGATATTGACGGAGACAGACCCTCGATGCTGTCGACATCAGGTTTGTTTGCCTGCCCTAAAAACATTCTGGCGTATGATGAAAGGCTTTCGACATATCTTCTCTGACCGTCAGCGTAGATGGTGTCGAAGGCGAGAGAGGATTTTCCTGAGCCGGAGAGACCTGTCATTACGATAAGGCTGTCTCTTTCCAGTTCAAGATCTATATTTTTGAGGTTGTGTTCGCGTGCGCCTTTTATTACTATTTTATTTTTGTTCACTATATTTCACCTTTTAATTCCTTGATCTTGTCACGAAGAAAAGCAGCATGCTCAAATTCAAGCAGCTTTGAGGCGAGCTGCATCTGTGCAGTAAGCTCTTTGATCTTTGCATCGAGTTCTTTTTTTGAAAGCTTTGAATAATCTGTTTCGGTTGCTTTCTTTTTGGTCGTTATTTCGATCACATCGCGGATGTCCTTTATGATGGTCTTCGGTACGATCCCGTTTTTCTCGTTGAAATCCTTTTGTATCGTACGGCGTCGTTCGGTTTCCGTCAGCGCTTTTTCCATTGAAGGTGTGACACAGTCAGCGTACATTATGACCTGTCCTTCGGCGTTTCTGGCCGCTCTTCCTATGGTCTGTATCAGTGATGTCTCACTTCTGAGGAAGCCTTCCTTGTCAGCGTCGAGTATGGCAACGAGTGACACCTCCGGGATATCGAGACCTTCTCTCAGGAGGTTTATTCCGACCAGAACGTCAAACTCTCCGCTTCTGAGATCCTTTATTATTTCCATACGTTCGATGGTGTCGATATCATGATGCATATAGCGCACTCTGATGCCGGCGTTGTCAAGAAAGCCTGTAAGGTCCTCGGCCATCTTTTTTGTAAGCGTGGTTACAAGAACTCTTTCAGAACGTTCTGTCCTTTTATTGATTTCTGAGATAAGGTCATCGATCTGACCCTCAGATGGTTTTACAATAACTTCAGGGTCGACAAGTCCTGTTGGTCTGATGACCTGTTCAACTATCTGTGTGGAGTTTTCCTTTTCATATTCTCCCGGAGTGGCACTTACAAAGATCGCCTGATTGATATGTGAGCTGAATTCGTCGTAGAACAGCGGTCTGTTGTCAAAAGCACTCGGAAGTCTGAAGCCGTAGTCAACGAGTGTCTGTTTTCTGGCACGGTCGCCTGCGGACATTCCTCTTACCTGAGGCAGAGTAACGTGACTTTCATCGACTATCAGAAGAAAATCCTCAGGGAAATGGTCGAGAAGCGTATACGGTGTGCTTCCCGGTTCTCTGCCCGAGAGTATTCTTGAATAGTTTTCTATGCCTTTACAGAAACCAATCTCACCGAGCATTTCCATGTCATGGTGAGTTCTTTCCGAGATACGCTGGGCTTCGATGAGCTTTTTATTGTCGGTAAAATATTTTATTCTGTCTGCAAGCTCAGTATTTATTTCCTGTATGGCATCCTGCATTCGCTCATGCGATACAACATAGTGGGAAGCAGGGAAGAAGAGTGCGTGTGCCAGCTCTGATATGACATTTCCGGTGACGGTATTTATTTCACAGATCCTGTCGATCTCATCGCCGAAGTATTCTATTCGTACAGCGATGTCGGCAGAATTTGACGGCTGTATCTCAACAACGTCTCCTCTGACTCTGAAACGGTTTCTCTGAAGATCCAGGTCGTTTCGTTCATACTGTATCATCGTAAGCTCAGTAAGCAGCTCGTCTCTTGGCTTTTCCATGCCTTTTCTGACAGAGACCTGAAGGGATTTGTACTCGGAAGGATCACCGAGCGTGTATATGCACGATACACTTGAAACTATGATAACGTCTCTTCTCTCAGCCAGAGCACATGTTGCCGAGTGTCTCAGACGGTCTATTTCATTGTTTATGGAGCTGTCCTTTTCAATAAAAGTGTCCGAACCCGGAATATACGCTTCCGGCTGGTAGTAGTCATAGTAGCTGACGAAGTATTCCACGGCATTTTCCGGGAAAAATTCCTTGAATTCGGAACAGAGCTGTGCTGCCAGTATTTTGTTGTGTGCAAGAACAAGTGTAGGTTTGTTGACATTTGCTATGACATTTGCCATGGTAAATGTCTTTCCCGAACCTGTAACACCCAGAAGTGTCTGTATACGGTCTCCGTTTTTTACCCCCTGTGAAAGCCTTTCTATTGCCTGAGGCTGGTCACCTGACGGGGAATACGGGGATACAAGTTTAAATTTTTCCACTGTGCTTCTCCTTATAGTTATATAAAATACGTTCTGTCCTAAAAAAACATGCAATTATATTATAATATATTTATTTAAAAAAATAAAGGGGAATGATAATACAGGATCAATGGTTTAAAAACAGATACTGTGATATAACAACACAGAGGATATCCCCCGCCTCTGCAGGCGG
>JAZQPR010000194.1:0-2007 GCA_045628605.1 Oscillospiraceae bacterium | reverse complement strand
ATGATGATTTTCACTCACTTGATGAAGTGAGAACCAGCCTTTTCGAATATGTTCGTAAGTACAATCTTGCTCCGCATTCTTCTCTCGATGGCATTTCACCTCATGACAGATTTTTTGACCGCAATGAATCTATCAGATATCTTAATCCGGATGAAATTGACAAGCTTTTTCTCCTTAAGGATACACGTAATGTTTCTGCAGATTCTGTTATTCGCTTCAACAATTCAGATTATGAAGTTGACTGCAGATTTGCTAAATCAAAGGTCATTATCAGATACCTTCCTGATATGTCTACTGTATATATCGAGGATACAGACGGTAATCTTATCCCTGTACATCAGCTTAACAAGCATGAAAACGCTGTAACCAAACGTCAGGAACATATATTCGGAGGTGATAGTAATGACTGAAAATTACACTTCCCGGTATGGTTTGGCTTTTAATCCATTCCTTAAAAACTCTAAGGAAATTATTTTTTCTTCCACTGAATATACCGAAGCCCGCAGCAGACTTGACTATCTGCTGACCGTCAGGGGCTTTGGTCTGCTCACCGGGAATCCTGGGCAGGGCAAAACCACTGTCGTGCGTAACTGGCTTAATTCTTTAAATCCTTCGCTGTACAAGCCGGTATACAGTTGTCTTTCTACTATTACTGTAATGGACTTTTACCGCAATCTCGCTTTGTCTCTCGGTGCTGAACCTGCTCACAGAAAATCTGACAATTTCAAAATTATTCAGGATGAGATAATCAGATACTCTGTTGAAAAGCGTATTACGCCTGTTATTGTAATCGATGAAGTAAATCATATCAGCAACGCTATTCTTAATGATTTGAAGCTCCTTTTCAACTTTGATATGGACTCCAGAGATCATGCTGTTGTTCTTCTTACCGGTCTTAATCAAATCTGCAATTCACTTCGTCTTTCCTGCAACGAACCTCTTAGACAGCGACTTATTATGAACTACAAGATGTCTGAACTTTCCAAGGAAGAAGCTCGTTCCTACATCATTAAAAAGCTCGAAGGTGCTGAATGTCATCAGCTTGTATTTGAAGATGCTGCGCTTGAAGCTATTGTTAATTCTGCAGGCGGTATTCCCAGAGTTATTAACAAGATTTGTAATACAAGCCTTTTGATAGGTAATGCACAGGGCTTAAATACTATTTCAGCAGAGACTGTTATGCGTGCAGTAGAGGATTGCAACTTTCGATGAACTTAAAACAGAGATTATCTCCCGGATGGTCTCTGTTTTACTTTTTGTATACCGAATTTATTTTGCTCAACTTTTCTCAAATAGTTTGTCCGTCAAATTCTACGCTGGAATATCATCCGCATTTAATGTGACTGATGCTTCCGCAGATAATTTGCTCGACAACAGTTCTCCGAAGTCTATAAATACATCTCTTTCAATTTCCGCTTTTTCCATTTCTTTATTATATTCCATAATCTTTTTCCTCCTGTTATGTTTATACGCATTTATTCTATGTATGATATTATTGCTTTTTGTCTATTTTTATTTTACCACACACGGAGCTCAATGTCAATACTGAAAGAAAAATTATTTCTTTTCCGTTCACAGTTTTATGTCATAAGAATTTTTGGACAGAAAAAAAGCACCTCAAATGAGATGCTTTCAAAAGTATTGCTAAATTGTATTTTTATTTTTCTGATGAAATTTCTTCAGCAAGAGTCTTTACGTCTTCAAGTGTGAGTCCGCTGTCTTCAGCAATTTCTTCATAAGTAAGCTTGCCACGCATAATCATTTTGATTGCAATTTCTGTTGCTCTGTCATCACAAAGTTCTTCCATTATAGCACACATAGTATTCTTGCCTCCTTCAGTTTCTATAGGATTTTACAACCATTTATTAAGTGCTGAATCCCATTTTAATGAAAAATCTTTTTTCCCCAGAACTGATTTGTAAACAGGCTCCAAAAATAATATCATTTGATCTATAACACTTTTAAAATCCGGCTTAAAAAGTCCGGCTCCAGGACTATAATTAGCCC
>JAZQPR010000193.1:0-22778 GCA_045628605.1 Oscillospiraceae bacterium | reverse complement strand
AAGAGGGCCGCGCGTAAGCGTGGCGAAGGGGTCTCAAAGGACGCTGTGCGTCACGGAAGGCTTAAGTTGATGACATTGCCTGCAGAGGCGGGGGATATCCTCTGTGTTGTTATAAATAGAAAGTTAATCATCGTTCTTTTTGAAATCCTCGATCCGCAGCTCCCGTTTTAATTCTTCCTCTGTCGGGAGATAGGTGAAATACTTTGAAGCGAATATCTGGTTGTTGCCCTCCGGCAGAGTATACTTTACAACAGCATCATTCTTTTCTGCACACAGCACGATACCAATAGGCGGATTGTCACCTTCGTTCATAAGCTCTCTGGTGTAGTAGTTGACATACATCTGCATCTGTCCCAAATCCTGATGCGTGAGCTTATCCGTTTTCAGGTCAAACAGCACAAAGCATTTGAGAATATAGTTGTAAAACACAAGGTCAATGAAAAAGTCCTGACCGTCAAGCGTAAAGCGTTTTTGCCTTGATACAAAGGAAAAACCACGTCCAAGTTCCAAAAGAAACTGTTGTAAGTGGTCTATCAGGGCTTGCTCAATATCGCTCTCATACACATGAGTATCGGGCTTTATCTGCAAAAACTCCATGATATAGGGGTCTTTGATAGCTTTTTCATATTCGGGCTTCGGCGTGCTGGTCTGTATCTCTGCCGCCACCGAGGACTTATCCTTGCTTGCAAGCAGCCGCTGAAAGTACATCGTATTGATCTGCCGTTCAAGCTGGCGAACACTCCACGCAGATTTTGCACATTCCTCTGTATAGAAGTCACGGGCAGTCTTATCGGCTATCTTCATAAGTATGCGGTAATGCGACCAGCTCAAATCGGCACACAGTGTGTGCCGATTCGGGAAGCAGCTATAAAACTGTCGCATTGCGCGCAGATTTCGTTCTGTGAAGCCTTTTCCGAACTCAACGGTCAGTTTGTCAGAAAGGTACTTCAAAAGATTCTTGCCGTACTCAGCCCTGTCATTCTCACCGCAAGCCTTGTAGATCTGCTCACCGATCTCCCAATAGGCTATGACCATTGCCGAGTTGACGGCAGCATCTGCTGTGTTCGTGCTGAAACAAGCCTCATATGAGTAATATTTGTCCATTGTATTAATTCTGAGAGCTGTGTATAATTAAAACAGATGCTTTAGAAATGAAAGGATGCTGAAGAATGAGTATGTATGAAACAAACATGAAAATGATAAAACGCAGACTTGATTCGGGACTTGCAATGCTTAAGGAAAATTACAGAGTGACAGAGATAAATACAGGGAGCCTTGAAAGCTTTGTTGTTGATAACAGGTATCATGAGGTAAAGCAGTATGAAATAGAGGGTGTAGGAAATCTTCTGGTTATGACAAATCCAAAAGAAGGAAAGATGCAGATGGACACCTTTACTATAACGCCGTATTTTAAGAATCTTCCGCTGTTTACGACAGATTATTTGTACTTTGAAGACAAACGAATGTTTTTAAATGAAATATATGACCTTGTTGAATACAAGGACAGTATTTACAATGAATATATAGAAAAATTCAAGGAAAACTGCCGCATGGTGTCTTCACTTGAAGACATGAAGATGAAAAAATGCTGGTATGATGATATTCGTCCTGTTTTTGCGGGAAAGGTTTCACATCCGGAAAATGATGACCTTATTTTTGAACTGTTTATGAAAAACCTTGAAACATTTATCAGAATGGAAAAGGAAACGCCGCTTCTTCCGGATGATAAACGTCAGGGAAAATGGGAAAAGAACTATGATTACGCAAGAGCACTTGTTGAGGACGGAGGAGTATCCACCGATCTGTTTGTAAAGTCACTTGGTGCAGATGAGACAAAGAGATTTTTCTATTCTGTATTTTTTGCACCGTACCGCTATCGTCCGGACAGCACCGACCGACTTGTTTCCTTTTTTGATCTGAAGGATGATGAGGGAAAAACAAATCTTGAGAAAGTAAATGAAAATCAGAAAATAATAAGAAGAGATGCAAAAACTGACAAGTCAAAGAGCTTTGAGGAAGCAGACAAGGCGTGTGAAAACAACGGATATCCGAGTGGAATAGTAGTTGAAAACAACAAAACTATCGGCTTCGGCATACATATTTTAAACGAGGACGTTTATCCTCTTCAGAGCTTTGAAATATATCTCAGAAGCTGCGGACTTACAGGATGCCTTGACCTTGAAGGTCAGAAGGATATGGTTTTCCTTGATGTGTATCATAATAAAATATCTTCTGTCAGAACCGGTGAAATGCCGTCAATGCGTATCTTCGGAGTTCAGGACAATATGATCGGAGAGCTCGATGTTTCAAAGATGCCTGCATGTCAGGGAATTGATGCAGGAATGAACAGACTGTCTGAAATTGATGTGTCACATAACAGCGAGCTTGTGGAGCTGTATATCAACGACAATGATTTTTCAGAGATAGATATTTCATACAATAAGAAATTAAAGTTTTTCTATTGCCACAACAATCATATAGAAAAACTCGACACAAGAAACAATCCTCTTCTAAGACACCTGAATGCGACAGGCAATCCGATGAAGGAGATACTTTCCCTTGCACCTCAGAGGGATGAGAAGCTGCCTCTTGAAATATATGCCGGAGAGGGCGGATGCGTCGGTCTGAAGTTCAATCCTGTTTATAACGCTCAGTGGAAGGAAACAGGTGAATGGCAGCAGAGCTATTATGCATATCCTGATGAGAGCTTTGTATTTGTCGGCTGGCAGGACAGTGAAGGGAATATAGTAAGTACAGAGTCAGCCTGGACAGACGAATATGGCAGCAGCCGTGTTTTGAAAGCAGTATTTGAAAAATAATCATAATCTTTGTGTTTTTTGTCTCTCTGCTTTTCATGATCAAACATCACATAATCCGAAAATAATATGGCAGTGTGTGGTATGAATGTACAGATTCCGATAACGGTGAGTATTACGGCTGGGTTTCTGAATATGATATATGTTTTACTGATCTGAAAAAATAAATTAATAAATGCCGTTTGAGTTTTTTGAGATTCTCAGACGGCATTTTTATGACACAAAAAAGCCTTATAAATGTCATTATTTATTTCGCGTTAAGAAATTGCTTGATTTGAAACGCAATTGTATAATTTCACCAAAAATATAGCTGTTGACAAATAAAATATCGGGCAGTATAATTATAAGCAAATGGGGCTATATATTACCCGGATCAGGTCCGGGTAAATTATCAGAGGTGGAATGGTATGAAAAAACAAAGAAAACAGGTATGCAGCTTTTGTGCTGCACTGCTGACCTGTGCATTCGGCTTTTCAGTACAGTCAAGTGCTGCAGGGATAGGCGATGTAAATTCGGACGGAAAGTTTAACGTTTCCGATCTGAAAAGCTTTTCCGAATATATGCTCGGAAACAAAGGTATAAGCATTGACAAGGATTCGGCTGATATGGATTTTAACGGAAAAATCAATATTGCGGACTTTATCATTGCTAAAAATTCACTTCTCACAGGTGTTCTTCCTGAGGAGAAGCAGGAAACAGAATCATATATTCATCTGAAGGGTTCATCCGCTTCATGTGAAGGTGAAAATGTTTCAGCCAAAGGAAATATCGTTACGATCAGCGCTTCAGGTATTTATTATATCGACGGTACGTTAAACGACGGTCAGATATGTGTAAATGTTCCGGACAATGAAGCTGATCCCGGAACTGTAAAGCTGTTTTTGAAGGGCGTCAATATAACAGGAAACAGCGCTCCTGCCATATTTATAGAGAATGCTGAAAACACATCCATAAATCTTGAGTCAGGTACGGAAAACGTTATCACCGACGGCATGAATGCAGATGCTGAGAATCTGATGGCAGCGATCTATGCTAAGGATGACCTTACTATCAAGGGCGAAGGAAAGCTTACAGTAAATTCTGCAGCACAGTACGGTATCCACTGCAACAACGATCTGAAGATAAACGGCGGTGACATCAGCGTATATGCTGAGGCAGAGGACGGTATCCGCGGAAAGACGTCAGTTACCATAAAGGACGGAACACTTTTTGTTGATGCAGACGGAGACGGAATAAAATCAACCAAGGGAAGTGTGACTATTTCAGGCGGTACTGTTCATGTAAAGGCAGGAAATGATGCAATACAGGCTGAAACCACGATAGAAGTGTCAGGCGGAGATGTTTCTGTCGGTGGTGACAAGGCACTGACAGCTCCTGAAGGAGTGAATATAACCGGAGGAAATGTTCTTGCAACAGCAAGCGATGATCCTATAGACGTGAACGGTACATTTGCAAACGGTGCAATGATCCTTGAATTTTCAAGGGAGTGGTCCAAAAACAATCCGATAGCATTTGTATCAGGAAATAAACCTGTTTTTGAAATGAACACATACAAAAAATTCAGATATGCTTTTGTTTCATCTGAAAGCGTATCTCCTTCATCACAGTATGATCTGTATGTAGGAGGAATAAATGCAGTCTGTGATTCATCAAAGACGTTTAAACCTTCTTCATCGAAACCTTCCGTATACAGCGGAATAACAAACACCGTTGCAGGAAAGCTTCTGTATTCAAATCTGTTTGATCAGTCAGTCGTTCATGATATTCAGATAAATATGCCTGACTGGAACAAATTCATTCAGGAGGCTGACAAGGAGGACTATTTCCCTGCTGATGTAACTATCGACGGAGAGAAATTTTACAATGTAGGTGTCAGAACCAAAGGAAACGGTTCACACCAGTTCACTTCACAGGCAAATTCGGAAAAATACAGTCTGAGAATAAAATTCAACAAGTACGATAAATATGTAAACTATCACGGACTTACAGAAATGTGTATAAACAACATGTTCTCAGATCCTTCATGCATGAGAGATATTCTCTGCTACAACGCTCTTCACAATATAGGCGGTATAGGTCCGATAGGTGCTCATACAAATGTCAGTGTAAACGGCAAGCTTCACAGCTTCTACTATATGGCTGAGCAGCCGGGAGATACACTTATGGAGAGATACTCCACCCATGAGGCTCCGACACTGTACAAAGCTTCAGGCTACTACTGCGCTCTGAAACCTAATGATGACATAAATTCAAACTACAAAATCATTTCCGGACCGGATGATGCGTCACTTGACAGAATAAAAGAGCTTATAAATGCTATAGATAAAATGAACACATCCAATTACAAATCAATTGAAAATATCATAGATGTAGACAGTTTCCTGCAGGGTATCGCAGTAAATGCAGTAATGTGCAACTACGACAGCTATAACGGCATGATGGCTCACAACTTCTATCTTATAGATGATGGCGGAATCATGTATTTCGTAGGCTGGGACTATCACCTCTGTCTTGGAAATTTTATGGATTATGGTGCTTCTGTAAATTCAGACATAACAACGGCGATCTATAACACGACCCTGGATGACAGACCAATGATAAAGAAGCTGCTGTCAGTTCCTGATTATTATGACAGATATGTAAAATATGTAAAACAGATCGTATCCATGTACAGTGACCCTGAAGCAGTTGTAAACAGCTATGCGAAGGTAATAAGAGATGACGCAAAGGCAGACCCTCATTCATTCTTTACTCCTGATCAGTTTGAAAGCAACATCGCAAAGAGTGCGGCAGGTCTTCAGGTTTCAGCAAATGCAGGCGGTATGGGCGGCTTCGGAGGTTTCGGAGGCTTTGGCGGAGGCGGCTTCGGCTGGGCACTGACATACGCAGAACCGTATGGCGCAGTTGGTGCTGATGACTGGGGCGGCGGCTTCAACTGGGGAGGCAACAACGGAGGCTTTGACTGGGGCGGCAATAACGGCGGAGGAAACATGGGCGGCTTCGACTGGGGCGGAATGGGCGGCTTCGGCGGTTTCGGCGGAGGCGGAGTATATTCATACGGCGGCGATCAGGTGTCCATTGTTGACTTTATGATAAAGCGAAATGAAGTTATTCATTCTGCACTTAACTATTAATATTTTGAAAGAACGTTTTTGAAAAAAGTTCGGTATATTTTGATTTTTCTATGTTTTAATATATGAAAAAAAGCACGCAGACGTGAGGTTTGCGTGCTTTTTTAGTGATATCTGCAGAGGCAGGACGGAATTTTTATCAGTTCACTTATGTCTGAAAATTTTGATGTAAAAAGATCTATATCGTTAATGCTGATTGAATATTATATATTTTTATGGTATACTAAAAACAATTCATTTTGAATCAGGGTGGTGAATAAATGTTTTACTTAAAACACTACAATAAAACATTGATGCAGTTTAGTATTATCGAAGACAATCTTGACGGTCAAACTGTAAAAATAGAAAAATATCCTGAAAAAGCGGATATTTGTTTAATGCCTCCGGGAACTCAGGTTACACCTGAAAGTCTGATGAACTGGCTGAAGAGCAGAATTATTCCGAAAAACAGGGAATTTGTGGCTTCGTTTCTTGCCAAAAACGGACTTGCTCATAATGACATAAAAGGAATTCTGATGGTCTCAAAAGGACTTTCTTTGAATGACAGTTACTGGATCGTTGAAAATGATGATGAGAAATTTGAAGATTATAATTTGTATGAGCATGATTTTGTAAAGATTTTGTCTCTGATCGCATATACCGGATATGGTGATTCAAAAGTAAGAGGATTTTCTTCGTCACCTGAATTTACAACAAACGGTATGCTGAGAAAAGGATGGAGAAGGTTAAACGGCAGGATCCTGCTGTTTAAAGGAGGAACAAGCGGAGCTGCCAATACCGGAAATGAACCGTATTCGGAGTATTATGCATCCCTGATAGCAAAAAAAATGGAGCTTAAACATGTAGATTATTCACTGGCGAAGTGGAAAGGAAGTTTGTGCTCAACATGTGAACTTTTCACGGATATAGATCATTCTTATGTTCCTATGTTCAGATTCGTGGAAAGCAATAAACTTAGAAATGTTGCAGAGTATATCAGATCACTGGGCGATGATTATTATAATGAGTTTGTGGATATGCTTATATTTGACGCTTTGATCTGTAATGAAGACAGACATCTCGGAAATTTCGGACTGATAGTTGACAGTAAAACAAATAAACCGGTTTCGTTTGCTCCGATATTTGATAACGGCATGTCCTTGTTTCATTATGCAATGCCTGATGAAATAGATGATCTTGAAAAATATGCCCAAACCCGGTCTTCAAGCTTTGGTGTTCCCTTTGAAAATATCGTGAAGGAATTTATAACACCAAGACAAAAGGCACAGCTCAGAAAAATGATCGGATTTAAATTTGAAAGGCACAGAACTTACAATCTTCCGGCGGCGAGATTAAATGCAATAGAAAAATATTTGCAGAAAAGAGTAACTCAACTGCTGGAATTTTGAAACAATTAAAGAAATGAAATACCGAACCGTGCATGCATAGCTTTCATGTACGGTTCTTTTGACATGTATTTTTCAGGTTTTCGCAGCCTGCGTTCGTCGGAAAATGATGAAAAAAATTTTTTTAAAACTGAAACTATTTGTTATGGTAATGTATATTATAAGTGAAGGGAGGAGATATGAATGGATGCTGAATATACAGAGGCAGTAAAGAATTATTCGGAAATGGTATACAGGATCGCATTTGTCGGCACAGGAAACAATTCTGATGCTGAGGATATTACGCAGGATGTTTTTATGAAGCTTTATAAAAACAGAAAAAAATTAGAAACAGAGGAGCACCGGAAAGCCTGGCTTATAAAAGTGACGGTCAATGAGATAAAGCTTTTGAAACGGTCGGCCTGGTTCAGAAAACGGGACGGCAGTGCTGAGATCAATGTGATAAAAAGTGATAATGATATTTGTGTTCAGACGGAAAACAAGCTGGTTTACGATGCAGTGATGAAGCTTGAAAAAAATCAGAGGATAGCAGTTATCTTATTTTATTTTTATGATTATTCATGCGTTGAGATGTCAAAAATGACAGGTGATAAGGAGGCAACAATACGTACGAGACTGAAAAGAGCAAGAGAAAAGCTGAGTACTATTCTGAAGGAGGAAATACAGTTATGAATATAGATGAATTTTCCGGAAAAGTAAAAGAGGCTTTTTCTGAAACAAAACCGTCGGAGGAATTTTTGGAGGTACTTATGAAAACAAAAAATACGAAAAAGAAAAAAAGACGTATATTGGTAAAAGTAATTGCAGCAGCAGCTGCGATTTGCATACTTGGTACAGCCGGGGTATATGCTGTTCCTGAAATTAAGTTCGAGGAAGCTTTCGGTGACAGTATAAAGGTTTCTGACAGTGAACTGGGAACATCTCTTTTGGGAATAGTTCATAATTTTAAATATTATGTATCAGATGATGCGTATGCCATAAGAATACTGGGCGTTACCGGAGACAGCAGCAGAATGTATTTAAATGCAGAAATCTACAGAAAAGACGGGAAGCCTGTCAAAGATTACATAAAACATTTTACTGATGAAAAAGGAGGACTGGAAACGCCTCAGGAGTTTGCCATGTATTTTACAAACTGCGGAGCAGGATATGGTTCATATTTAAATAAATCCGGAAATATAGAAATGGAATATGAACTTACTTCTGAAAAAAATAATATGAACGGAAAAAAGTTTATTGCAATGGGTGCAGATGTATTTTCATGGGATTTGTATCACAAACAAACCAGTGAAAAAAGTGTGTATGTAGATTTTTCATTATCTGACAGGAAAAACCATGTATATAAAGACCATGTGGATGGTGAAGAAGATTACAGTACATTGGAAGATATTATCGGACTAAAGCTTAACTGGAAATTCAGTTTTAAATATCAGCCATCCAAACAAGCTGAAATAAAAAAAGAATGCATAGATATTTATGAAGATTTTATTATCAATAAAACCGGTTTTCCTGATACAGACGGAGATGCATCATGGACAGATGAAGACACTATTTCAGAAGAAATCTTATGTACTCCTTCAAAAATTGAATTTACATCAATTAAGGGCGAGCTTGATTATTCATATGTTCCCGGTGAAGACTGTAAATCATCTCCGTTCTTTTTGCTTGTAAATGCAGATGACAATGATATATACATCATCAATGATGATGGAAGCAGAGTGGATCTGAATTTATTTGCTTCAGAGATTGATAGCAAGGACACAATATCTGTAAAATCTAAAATTGATTATGTTGAATACTATGAAAACGAAGAAGGAGAAATTAAATATAATACAATATTTACGGATGTTTCAAAATTTAAGGAACTGCATATCAACGGAACAGTCTTTGAGATCATTTGAGTTTATTTTTCAAAATAAAAGCACGCAGACATGTGTTTGCGTGCTTTTATCATATGTGTTCATGTTACAGCCATTTTTTCTTTCTGAAAAATATCAGACTTATTATCACGATTATCAGACTCAGTACAATAACCGCCGGATATGCAAATTTCATTTCGAGCTCCGGCATGTATTTGAAATTCATTCCGTACCAGCCGGTTATCAGTGTGAGCGGCATAAATATGGACGTCAGCACTGTCAGCAGTGTCATGATATGATTCTGCCTGATGTCAAGCTGTGACTGGTACAGTTCACGTATCTGTATCGAATATTCACGCAGTGAGTTTGCCATATCGTGAAGTCTTGAAACACGCTGTGAAAACATATGAAAATATCTGATGTTGTTTTTTTTGAAAAAATTGTTTTCGTTTTCTTCAAGCTCCTGACTCAGATCAAGCAGCTGTTCATAGTGTATGCGCATGTCACGGAGATCGCTTCTTATTCTGCTTATTCTTACTGAAGGGTTACTTTTGGTGCCTGCTAAAATATCGGATTCAAGTGTATCGAGTTCCTTGTCGATATTTTCTAAAACAGCCTGGTCATTTGCAACGATCGTTTCAAGAAAATCGTAGATAAATCTTTCAAGTCCCGGAAAAGTCCATTTCTTTGTGCGTATAATATTTTCTATCTGTTTATTTACAAAGCCTGTGTCATCTATAAATACGATACCTTTTTCGTCAAGTGCGAAGGAAAAGGTAATGTTTTTTTCTGAAATATTTTTACGGTCAGGAACTGAAAATGAGCCTGTCAGTGAATCGTAGTTCACATCGACCTTTGTAGAGTGAATTAGTTCGGGATCAAGTTCCATTTCTATCCCCATGTCAAACAGTTCCTTGTGCTCATACCATTCAGATGAAGAAATAACGGCGACATACTGGTTTCTGCTTTTCCTGAAATCAAGTGTTTCCACTGAAACCAGACTATTTTTTATTAAGAAATACATATCAGGACCTTCCTTTCCGAAAAACGAAATATAGTTATATTCTATCACTTTTTGAAAATTCAGTCAAATATACTCAAAGATGAAAAACAGCCGGTTCTCCATATGAAAACCGGCTTGTTTAATATTTGAAGATAATTTGATTTATTATCAGAAAGTGATCTTTCCTTCAGGAAGATGATCATATGGAATGATGGTTTCGATAGTACCGTCTTCGCTGATGTTAAGCTTTGTATACTTGACGTTTCTTTCATGATTTACGCCTTTTGAAAGCTCGCAGTCATGATAGAACAGATACCATTCACCGTCGATCTCAAGAATTGAATGATGTGTTGTCCATCCGAGAACAGGTTCCATAATTCTTCCCTTGTAAGTGAACGGACCTGCAGGGTCTGTTCCTTCTGCATAGCAGAGGTAATGAGTTGTACCTGTTGAATATGAGAAATAATATTTTCCGTTGAATTTGTAAGTCCACGGGTCTTCAAAGTATCTTCTGTCTTCATCGCCTGCTTTGATAGGATCTCCGTTTTCATCGAGTATCTGGATGTGTTTTGGTTCTGAGATGAAAGCATTCATTTCCTGATTGAATTCTGCAAACATCGGACCGATCGCAGGTTCGTCCCCTTCAGGTCTTCTTTCGTCTCTGTTGAATGAACCGGACTGCCACATTTCAAGCTGTCCGCCCCAGAGTCCGCCGAAGTAGCAGTACAGTCTTCCGTCGTCATCCTTAAGAACGCATGGATCAATACTGTAGCTTCCTTTTATATAATTTTCCTGTGCTTTGAAAGGACCTTCCGGCTTGTCGCCTTCTGCAACACCGATTCTGAAAATGCCGTCATGATCCTTGGCAGGGAATACAAGATAATATTTTCCGTTTACTTCAACTGCGTCAGGTGCCCACATCTGATTCAAAACCCACGGAACATCGTCCTGATGAAGTGCACATCCGTTGTCAACGCATTCGCTGTCGAGGCTGTCCATGGAAAGGATATGGTAATCCTCCATCATGTACTGATCTCCGTCGTCATCATCCGGAACATCTCTTTTTACGTCGTGCGACGGATAAATATATATTTTTCCATTAAATACATGTGCTGACGGGTCAGCTGTAAAGATGTGTTTCACAAGGGGAGTTCTTTCGTTTTTTCGCATTTTTATTTTTCCTCCTAAAATATTGCTTTTAACTGAATTTAGTGCATGACATATGCTTTATTTAATAATAAATTAATTGATTTCATATATTCCTGTATCTTATTGGAATCAATCACAACTTATGTATTACTCTAATAACATAAGTATACCGCATAATTGTCAATGTTGCAATAGAATTCATAACAATTCGCAAGATTTAGTAACATTATAAGCATAAATAGCTGATTTTGGTTGCTCTTTTAATTTTACAAAAATAAAACCGGACTATTCTGAAGAGAGAACAAAGAAACAATTGAATATAGGATAAGCCTATGGTATAATTATTTTCATAGGATAAAACCTGTAATTTTAAAAAATATGTGACATGCAGGCTTTCTTTGAAATTTTAGTGATAACTTTGCAGACAGGAGGCTGTTTTTATGAAAGGAATAGTTAAGACATTATTTTCAGTCGCTGTATCAGCGGCAGTTGCAGTTTCGTCATTTTCTTCAGCAGTATTTGTAAAGGCAGGAGAAAAAGAGAAGCTCATTGCTCTGACATTTGATGACGGTCCGAATACAACAGTTACAACTCAGATACTGGATCTGTTTGAGGAATATGATGCCAAGGGAACATTTTTCCTTATTGGTCAGAATATAAATTCCATGTCTGAAAAGTCAGTAAAGCGTGCCTACGATATGGGCTGTGAGATCGCAAATCATTCAAAGTCGCATACGTATATGACAGACAAGTCGGAGTCTGAGATGCTTGAGGAAGTATCATATGTGGATGATTATGTGTACAGGATCACAGGAGAGCATACAAAATTTTTCCGTGCACCGTATCTGAACACAAGTGCGCAGGTGTATGAAACGATAGATCAGACCTTTATCAGCGGTGTCATGATAGAGGATGTTTCAACAGAACCTTCCGGAAGGGCGGCTGAGATCCTCAGAGTAGCAAAAGACGGACTGATAATTCTCATGCATGACAGTGAAGCAAATCAGCCGACTGTTGATGCTTTGAAGATAGCTTTGCCGGAGCTGAAAAAACAGGGATACAGATTTGTTACGGTTTCAGAGCTGTTTGAACTTCAGGGCGAAACGCCTCTTGGTGACAGAAGCTACAGCGAAGTCACAAAGTATCCGTGCAGCGGATATAAAACGGAAAAAACACTTTTTACAGGCAAAGCAAGTGATGAAGGAAGCTGGAGTACCGCAGGACAGCTTGATAAAAACGAACTTGGAAAGCTCTCTGACTATGCAGTGGAAGTTGAGTATACCGGAATGTCAGCACCGCAGATAGTCATTCAGAAGTGGGGTGCAAATCAGATCTGGAAATCAATAATGCCTTCATATTCAAACGGAAGCAGAGCCTGCTTTATGTCGTCCGACATTGAAAATGCACTTAAAGAATCAGGTGTTTCATACAGTGAACTGGATCAGTTCTGTATTTCACCGTACGGCTCAGGCACGTCACTTACATCTGTAAAGATTCTTGTACCGGGAAAATCAGACACGGGTGAGTCGTCAGAAGTTAAAACTAAAAAAGGTGATATTAACAGTGACGGAAAAACTGATGTCTCTGATCTTGTTCTTCTGAGTAGCTGGATGTTCGGAGAAAATGTAAATATTGATCAGGAGTCAGCGGATACTGACGGGAATTCAAAGATCGATATAGTTGATTTTATAACACTGAAAAGTCTTGTTTTGGGTGAATAGTCCGATATTTTTACATAACATGATCATATTTTGACTGACACTTTTACAGCCGTTTTTTTGATAACGGCTGTAATTTTTTGAAAAAATATATTTTTTATGTTACCATTTAACAACACAGAGCTTTGAAACAAATAAGGAAAAAATAAATATACAAAAAATGCCGTATCTCAATATTAAGTGGGATGCGGCATTTTTTATATTGAAATGTGAACTGCTGTATGATATAATTTTATTATAATGAATACCGAAAGAGCAAAGAAGGGACAAACAAAAATAAAGGAAAAACAGAAGAAACAGCAGTGATTCTGAAAATCGCCTCTGCCTGTTAAAAGCAGAGCTTTGAATAAAATCCGGGAAAACAAAAAGAAAACTTCAGAGGAGGAATTTTTGTGAAAAAAAACATTTTGAAAAAAGTAACAGCTGCAGCAGCAGGATTACTGATTGCAGCAGAGTGTCCGTCATTTGGATCATTGCTTCCGGCAAATGCAGCAGATTCAGAAGCGAAGGTGATATATTCTTTTGATTTTGAAGATGGAAATTTTGAAGGTTTCAGCAACAGAGGCGGCGAGGATACGACTGAGCTTTCCATAAGCAGTGATGAAGCAGTAAGCGGAGGAAAGTCACTTATGGCGAGCGGAAGAACCAACGACTGGAACGGACCTGCTTTCAGACTTGATAATACCTGCAAGCCTTATACTGAGTATTATATCAGTGCATCAGTAAAAGGAAAATGGTATACCGGTGCAACCCTGAGCTTTCAGTATGATGATCCTGACGGAAAGACACATTATTCCAATCTTGTACAGAATCTCAGCGGACCCGGCTGGATGTCAGTGAAAAACGTAAAGGTCAGCTTTACCGATGAAATGACAAATGTTTTTGTTTATTTTGAAGGCGGACAGGATGATATGTATATTGATGACTTTACAGTCGCTGAAGTTCCTGTAAAGCCTATCGAAGAGGATATAGTTTCACTCTGTGATGTATTTGCACAGGACTTTAAGGTCGGTACAGCACTTGTACCTTCTGATCTGAGTTCAAAGTCAACAATGGCACTTGTTGAGAAGCATTTCAGCGGAAGTCTTACAGCAGGAAATGAAATGAAGCCTGATTCAGTGCTGGATCACGACGCCTGCGTTTCATATGCAGAGGAAACCGGAGACGATACAGTTCCTCAGATCTCATTCTCAGCAGCAAAGCCTTTCCTTAACTACTGTCAGAAAAACCAGATACCTGTCCGTGTTCATACGCTTGTATGGCACAGTCAGACTCCTGACTGGTTCTTCAAGGAAAACTATGATCCTGAAGGAGACTGGGTTTCATCAGAAAAGATGCTTGCCAGAATGGAAAACTATATCAAGGCATACTTCACTACGCTGACAGAACTGTATCCGGATATTGATTTTTATGCCTGTGACGTTGTAAATGAAGCATGGACTGAAGCAGGAACACCTCGTTCACCAGGAGAACAGGGAAGCAGCGGTTCAGAAAAATCAGCATGGGTAAAGGTTTTCGGTGACAATTCATTTATTGAATATGCGTTTACTTTTGCAAGAGAGTATGCTCCTGCAGGATGCAAGCTGTATTACAACGACTATAACGAATACATGACAGAAAAGATGAATGCCATAACATCCATGGCAGCTGATCTCAAGAAAAAAGGAATTATTGACGGTGTCGGACTTCAGTCACATCTTGATGTAAGGACAAAGATCGAAGAAGCTTTCCCGACAATCAATGTATATAACTACGCACTTGATGTTTATTCAAAGCTCGGACTCGATATCCAGATAACAGAGCTTGATGTTACATGTAATGAACAGAGCCCTGATTTTGAAACTCAGGCTAAGTACTACAAGGGAATATGGGATTCGATCCTTGCTCATAAGGACAGCATTTCAGCAGTAGTATTCTGGGGAGTTACTGATGACGCAAGCTGGAGAGCAGAGAGAAAACCTCTTCTGTTTGATGAAAACTATGAGGCAAAGCCGGCCTTCTATTCTATTACAGACGGTCTGACAGCACCTGAGAAAACCGAAATTTCGGGTGATGTAAA
Source organism: Oscillospiraceae bacterium (assembly GCA_045628605.1). Taxonomy (GTDB): domain Bacteria; phylum Bacillota; class Clostridia; order Oscillospirales; family Ruminococcaceae; genus HUN007. Next base: position 7,658 of record JAZQPR010000193.1, on the reverse strand, counting down.
TTCAGACGGCGTTTTCAATGCAGCAGATCTGGTCGCTTTTCAGAAATGGCTGTTATCATGTCCTGATGCTGAACTGAAAAACAGAAAAGCAGCTGATATGAACGGTGACAGTAAGATAAATATTTGTGACTTGATACTTATGAAATCTCAATTGTCTTAGTATGACTATTCATTTTAAATGTTCTGAAAAGAATGTTTCAGCAGCACAGAGCTTTGAATAGAGAAAAATATATTTAGAAGATCAATATCAGGCCGTTCCGTTTTTTGGCGGGACGGCTGTTTTTATGCTTGTTACTGTTCGAAAATGAATTCCTGTACTCTTTACATATAACATGAAAAATGTTATAATTACTTTAAATGTGTGCGTACAAAGACGATGATGAGAGAAGGAAAAAAAGAATGGAAGACAGACCAATACTGACTGTCATGCTTACATATAATGACCTTACTGTAATGAATGCATGTGAGGTTTTTGAACTTTGTAAGGATACCGAAGCCGAATATTGGGGGATAAAGGAAAAACCATTGGTAAAGTCTGAAATGAAAAAGCTTTTCAGCATGATGCGTTCATGCGGAAAAAAGACTATACTTGAGGTTGTCTGCTATGATGAGGAAAGTTCGACGAAAGGCGCAGAACTTGCATTTGAATGCGGCTGTGATTATCTTATGGGAACAGTATTTTCCGAATCAGTAAATGAATACTGCAAAAATCACGGACTGAAATATCTGCCGTTTGTAGGAAATGTATCTGAACGTCCGTCTGTTCTTGAAGGAAATATAGACGAGCTTATAAATGAAGCAAGAAAATACATCAAAAAAGGTGCATATGGAATAGACCTTCTTGCGTATCGTTATACAGGAGATCCTTCTGAGCTTATCAGGAGAATGGTAAATGAACTTGATGCGCCTGTGTGTGTAGCAGGAAGTGTTGATGACTACAGCAGACTTGATGAAATAAAGCGTATCTCGCCGTGGGGATTCACTATCGGAAGTGCATTTTTTGACAGGAAATTCGGTGAAAACATACCGGAACAGATCGATGCGGTATGCAGATATATAAAAAATGACAACAGGTGATATATATGCTGAAAAAATATTTTCCTTATGAATATTGTAAAAGTGTATATGACATTGATTATGAGAAGCTGTACCAGAGCGGGTTCAGGGCACTTATATTTGATGTTGACAATACACTTGTTCATCATGGTGATGATGCAGATGAACAAATAGAAGAGTTTTTCATTTCTCTTCATAAAATGGGATTTAAAACGCTGCTCCTCACTGACAACGATGAGGAAAGAGTTCAGAGATTTAATAAAAATATCAATACGCTGTACATTTGTGACGCAAATAAACCTGAGCCGGAGCAGTACATAAATGCACTGAAAATGCTGAATGCCGAAAAAAAACAGGCAGTAGTTATAGGCGACAGAATGTTCAGGGACATTCTCGGTGCAAATAACGCTCAGCTTGCTTCTGTAATGGTAAAATATATAACAACCGGCGAGGAAAAATGGCTCGGATGGAACAGATATCTTGAGTTCGTCATGCTTTTTCTGTGGAGACACGGCAGATACCATAAGCGTTTAGGCGGAATAAGCCGTTCGGAAGAGCCGTCTCTGACCGAAAATATCAGACTTTTTTTCAGACATGAACTGCTGTTCTGTGATATAAGTCCGCTGTGCTACAAAATTTCCGAATCGAAGGAAACAATAAAACGTCATATTTATAATATCACACATAGGGAAAACTATCTTAAGGAAAAAAGCTGTGAACCGCTGAAAAATGTGATGTACCGATATGAATCAGGGCTTATTAAACGCGGGAAGGGGATAGATCCTGAAACACAGTATAACAAAGCTGAAAACATTAAAATTGCAGGTGAACATATAAACGGTGCATTGATTCGTCCCGGAGAGGTTTTTTCATTCTGGAAGCTTGTCGGTCCGACTACCGAAAATCGAGGATACAAAAAGGGAAGAGTACTTGAACGCGGAAACCTTATTACAGGCGTGGGCGGAGGTCTGTGTAATCTTGGAAACACAATGCATCTCCTTGCTCTGCACAGTCCGCTTGATGTGACAGAGGTGCATTATCATTCAGATGCTCTTGCAGCTGATCACGGAGAGCGAGTTCCGCTGAGTTCTGGAACTGCTGTAAACTATAACAGTATAGACCTCAGATTTAAAAATAATACAGATCAGACATTTCAGATCCTTGTGAATGTTAAGGATGAAAAGCTGTATGCTGAATTGAGAAGTGACGGTGAAGTGTCGTTTGACTATGAGATAACTGAAGAAAATCATCATTTCACAAAGGAAAATAATAAATATTTCCGAGTTTCAAAAATTTACAGGGATACGATAGACAAGCAGACAAATGAAGTCATAGATCACAGGCTGATAAGAGACAATCATTCTGAGGTTATGTTTGATTATTCACTTATTCCGCAGGAACTGATAAGAAATGATTGACCAAATAACATTAATTATTAACGGCTAGGAGTTACAGGATGATTGAAATAACTGACATAAGAGATTCGCGGCTTGAGCTTTTTATCGGTGCGGATGATAAAATACTGGCGCATTATTATGAACCGCAGCCGGGGCTGTTTCTGGCTGAAAGCATGAAGGTACTGGAGAGAGCACTGGCAGCAGGGTATGAACCTGTTTCTGCTCTGATAGAAGACAGGTATCTTGAAGAAGTGAAGCGCATACTCGGCGACAGACCGGAGATGACAGCATATGCAGGAAATTATGAAGAACTGAAGAATTTTACAGGTTTCAACATAGCAGGAGGTGTGCTGTGCATAATGAGACGAAAAATTCTTCCTTCTGTTGAAAGTGTGTGTACAGGTGCAGAAAGGATCGCTGTAATAGATGATGTAACAAATCCTACAAATGTCGGAGCAATTTTCAGAAATGCAGCAGCACTCGGAATCGATGCAGTTCTGCTAACATCTGACAGCTGTGATCCTTTGTATAAAAGATCTGTCCGCGTTAGCATGGGCACAGTATTTCAGATTCCATGGACGATAATCGGAGACAGGAAAGCAATACCTGACAGAGTAAAGGTCGACTGGCCTGAGCAGGGATTCAAGCTGTTAAAAAGTATGGGATTCGCTACAGTTGCGATGGCTCTTGATGACAGGGCGGTCGGCATAGAAAATAAGAAGCTGAAAGCTGAGAAGAAGCTTGCGATCCTTTTGGGCTCTGAAGGGTTCGGACTTGACAAAAAAACAATAGACGCATGCGATTATACCGTGATGATACCTATGCAGAATGAGGTGGATTCGCTGAATGTTGCAGCAGCAAGTGCTCTGGCATTCTGGGAATTAGCAGGAAAATAAAGTTTCCTCTGTGTTGTTCAAAGCTCTGCTTTTAACAAGCAGAGGCGGGGGATATCCTCTGTGTTGTTATATTTAAGATTTGAAAGGATAATACAAATGAATGTCATAGAAGAATTATTTGCACTGCAGGATGTTTCATACGGAGATTTTCAGGCAAAATTAACTCCGGGAATTCCAAGAGAACTGTTTATCGGGGTAAGAGTTCCTGAAGTCAGAAAACTTGCGAAAAGACTTGTAAAAGAACCTGAAATCTCTGAATTTTTGAATGAACTTCCTCATAAGTATTATGATGAAAATATGCTTCACGGATTACTTATTTCTGAAATAAAGGACTATGATGCGTGTATCGGAGCTGTGGAAAAATTTCTTCCATATGTAGATAACTGGGCCGTTTGTGACATCATGTCACCAAAAGTATTCAAAAAAAATAAAGATAGGCTTTTTAATAAAATAAAGGAATGGTCTGCGTCTGAAAAGACATTTACCTGCCGTTTCGGAACGGAAATGCTGATGACTCATTTCCTTGACGATGATTTCAGACCCGAGTATCTGGATATACCTGCTTCAGTTCACAGTGAAGAGTATTATGTAAATATGATGACTGCATGGTTTTTTGCAACGGCGCTGGCAAAGCAGTGGGATTCTGCGGTTGTTTACATTGAAAACGGTGTGCTTGATACATGGGTACATAACAGGACGATACAAAAAGCTCGTGAAAGCTATCGCATTACACCGGAACAGAAGGAGTATTTAAAAACACTTAAGAGATGAGTTTGGAATACATTGAAGATTCAAAGCTCTGCTTTTAACAAGCAGAGGCGGGGGATATCCTCTGTGTTGTTATATTCAACATGAGAGGAATATGAGTGAAAAATCTTTACTTTTTTAGTGGCTGATACGGAAAAATCTTTACTTATTCACGAATACTATGGTATAATAAGTAAAGATTTTTAGGAGGGAAGTATAAATGATTTCTTATAACGGTCTGGAAACCTTGTTGAAAGAAAAAGGTATTGGAAAAACAGAACTCAGTTTAGAATTGGGATTATCTTCACGTACAGTTGCAAAAATTTCGAAAGGAGAAAAAATCTCCAAAAATACTCTGAATAAAATCGCTGATTATCTGAAGGTTAAGCCTGAATTACTTTACCGTATAGAATCAGATAATAAAATACTGCAGATACTTAGAGATGAGAAAGAGATACATCTTCCGGGCGGTCTTTATCATGAACTTCAGATTAGAATGACGTACAATTCAAATCATATTGAAGGAAGTAAACTTTCTGAAGACCAGACAAGACTTATTTTTGAAACGAATACAATTGATATAGGTGACGGAATTCCTGTCGATGATATTCTCGAGACAGTACACCATTTCCGAGCAATAGATTATTGTATTGATATTGCTGAAGATGAGCTGACAGAAGAAATAATAAAAAAACTTCACTATATTTTAAAACATGATACTAAGAATTCTACGCTCTCCTGGTTTGCAGTTGGAGATTATAAAAAACGTGCTAATGTGGTTGGCGGAAGGGAAACATCAAAACCATCAGAAGTTTCTAAACACATGAAGGTGCTGCTTGAAAATTATAACGCCAAAGAAATTGTTAATATTGAAGATATTATCGAACTGCATGCTGAATTTGAGTACATCCATCCATTTCAGGATGGAAACGGACGAGTTGGCAGGTTGATAGTTTTAAAGGAGTGTCTTAAGAATAATATTATTCCATTCATTATCGAAGACAGTAAAAAAAGTATTTATTACAGAGGCTTATCTGAATGGAGAAATGAAAAGGGATGGCTTGTAGATACCTGCCTTGATGGACAGGATATATTTGTAAGGCTTCTTGATATGCTGGATATTCCACATAACACTTAAGTGTGCTGCAGAGCTTTGAATAGCTTATGAGAATAATAAAGCAGATAAAACCGGGACACAATTTCAAAGCTCTGCTTTTAACAAGCAGAGGCGGGGGATATCCTCTGTGTTGTTATAAATATGGTCGCTTGGCTCAGAAAGAAATAGCAAGGGGCAATATACATGCATATTGAAGAGGCTGTATTTATTCCGCCTGCATCACCGGCAATGAAAAAGACATTGGGTGTATTATCTGTTAATGGCAGGATGTTTGTTAGTTCTGCTGTCAGAGAATAGTACGAAAACATGCTGACAGTAAATTAAATGGTGAAAAAATGGGCTGATCTTAGCGAACAGCCCATGTATATTTATGAGTTATGTTTTTGGATCAAGTCTCTTGCCCGTACTTCAGACTTATCGTACTCGATTTCAAAATAATCAAGAATGCATTTCATATCATCCTGCATGGAGAGGAAAACATCCAGCAATCTTTCTTTTTTTCCTTCAGTCTGCCATTCCTTCAATCCCATGCAGTAGAACAGCTTACTGTCATCATTGATGAAAAAAGGAACAATATCATATGCAAGGCACATTTTTAATGCAAGCAGTCTTCCGACACGCCCGTTTCCATCATAGAACGGGTGAATTTTTTCAAATCTTGCATGGAACTCAGCGATATCAAACAGGTCAATAGTTTGCTTTATCTCAAAATCCTTAACCAGCTCTGCCATATAATAATGAACATCTTTCGGATGTACAGTTTGAATCATACCAACTTCATTTGGATATTTTTTATAATCGCCGATCACAACATCATCTTCATCATCACTGAATGGCAGTCCGTTTTTCAGAAGCTGATGCAGATGTTTGACGTACCCTTCTGTAATCGGCTCATGAATTGTATCAAGGATATAATCAAAGCACTTAAAATGATTGGCTGTTTCAATAATGTCAACTACATGAGCAGTTCCGTCAACTGTGTGAGTTTCAAAAATATAGCGCGTCTGATCGTGCGTTAAACGGCTTCCCTCAATATGATTGGAATTGTATGCAAAATCTATTTGCATTTTATGGTATATGCCACCGCTGATTTTTCTTTTCTTTTCATGCACCAGTGTGTTTAACACTGTTCTTTGCTGTGCCATTCGGCATACCTCCCCCTTTGACAACACTAATTTTATTGTAAGCTATATCCTGAAAAAAGTCAACTGCGGAAGAAAGAGATACTTGACTAATGCTCAGATAGGCTATGTTCTTTACAGCTGTTATGGTGAGTCATAAAGTATTCATGTTGTAATTTTTAGAAACAGTTATCTAAAATATCTTTCAGTAAATATAACAACACAGAGGATATCCCCCGCCTCTGCAGGCGGCGGGTTCTATCTGACCAAACAGCCGGAGTACAATCTCCGACTGTTTGGTCAGCGATTCTATGAATCGCCTCTGCTTGTTAAAAGCAGAGCTTTGAATTTATTTTTGAACACAAAAAAATTTGAAATAATAAAGTTCTTCTGAATAATAATATATTTTTTTATTTTTCTAAGGATTATTGATTAAAAAAAGCATCTAATAAGTGAGAAATAAAAATAAATAATTATTTTTCAGAATAATTCGGAACTTTATAAAATAATTATTTGATCATATGTCACAGCGTCTTGATGTTGATATGAGTGGTATAATTGATATTCTTGATCAGAATATGCTATCTCAGATTCTCATGGGTAGTATTACTTATAATTCATATTACTTAAACTGGAGGAATTATTATGATTAAACAAAAACAAATATTATCATTAATTTCAGCAGTTACTATGCTATGTACCACAGTAACTGGTGTTGCAAACGCCCAATCCGAAGAAAATCAGAACATTCAAAATAATGTGATGCAAGATAATGAGGAAAGAATAGGAATCTCTTTTTTATATGGAGATATTAATGATGATGGTGTTTCTGATCTTACTGATTTATCATATCTTTCGTTATATTTGATGAAAAGTACAACTTTTAACATGCTTCAGAAAGAAATTGCAGATATTGATTCAAACGGTACTGTTGATATAGCTGATCTTGCATATTACAAGCAATATATTTGTAAAGATGAAAGTATATCATCAAAACTGAAAATTAATGATAAAAAGTATTTTTTTACGGCATCGGTTGTAGATGTAAGCGATAATATAATCATCTGTAATTATAATGGACAAAATAAAGAATTTATATTTCCTATAGTTTCTGATTCTCCTGATCAATTAAAAGTTGAGTTTGATAAAGATAAAGTTCTTTATTATGGTGATTATGTTAAAGTTGTCTATAATGGAGAAGTATTAGATAATGATCAAATAAAAAGCGATTGCGTTAGTTTCTTTGATGTGAAAGAAAGTTTTGTTGCTGAACAGAAGAATTTTTGTTTTTATGCATCTGTTATTACCAAAGGAGACAATAGTA
>JAZQPR010000192.1:0-5548 GCA_045628605.1 Oscillospiraceae bacterium | reverse complement strand
AAAGAAGAAAACTCCATATCACATCTTCATTTACATCAATATCTGAATACACTGAATTTTCATTTATTTCAGCCTTTACACTTCCGCCTGCTATCAGATTCTCTATCTTCTGCTTTGTATTTTCATCTGATTTTTCTATCAGCTGATGAATGATGCTGTTGGAACTCGTATTTATCCAGAATGGCTTGCATGAATAATCATTTCCGCCAAGTACTGAACTGATATAGTTTATTATACTCCATGGGTTATATATTTCAGTTTTTCCAAATAAATATCCGTCATACCATTTTTTTATCTCATCAAGTCTGTCTTCAAGATTGTAATATTTCATCAGACTTTTTACTTCATTTTGCGTAAACCCATAATATTCTGAAAGGCTCTGATCTGTTACAGGATAAACTTTAAGATTGTTCATTCCTGTAAATATACTTTCCTTTGATATTCTTAAGCATCCTGTCAGTACTGCAAACTCAAGTGACGGATTTGTTTTCAGTACACTTTCAAATACACTTCGGATAAGATCAACCATCTTATCGTAGAATCCTCTGAAATGTGCGTTTTCAAGTGGTACATCGTATTCATCTATGAGAACAATTACTTTCTTTTTATAATATTTTTCAAGGCATCCCGATAACAGCTTTAGTGCTGTTAGATATACAGCATCTTTTGCATTATCATTTATAATAAGTTCAAAAGTATTTTTCTCATGCGGAAGCAATACGTCCGAACCCAGCACTTCAATATGTCTGCCAAATTCACTGATTACAATATTTTTAAATTCAAAAAAAGACTGCTCATATGATTCCTGCTTCAAACCTTTAAGCGACAGCGTAATAACCGGATACTGTCCCTGATGCTGCAGATATTTTTCTTCAGCATTACTTATTTTTAATCCGTCAAACAGATATGCATTACTATCTTCTGTTTTCTCAAAGAAACGCTGAATCATACTCATATTCAGTGTCTTTCCGAAACGTCTTGGTCTTGTGATGAGATTCACCTTTGCGTTCTGATCCAGTAAATCCTTTATAAGCAGTGTCTTGTCTACAAAACAGTATTCTTTGTCTACAAGCTCCTTAAAATCTTCCGTTCCTACTGGTATTGGCTTTCTGTCAGGCATTTCTTCATCTCCTTTTCATTTTATGAATTACTTATATATTACCATAATTACGTGGTTTAAGTCAATAAAATTCGCTGCATATCTGACTTAAATTTCATAATCAGCTATGCAGCTTTGAAGATTTATTACTTCTGACGCTGCTTCCACATCTTTTTCTGCTTTTTCTGCTGCTTTCTATTCTTCAGCATACTTATTTTCTGCAGATGTCAGTACCGGAACATTATCAACCATATTTTTCTGATCAGCTGACAATGCTTCATACGCAGCCCTTGCTCCTGTGTTCTTTTTGTTCCATTCAGGTGTAAGTTCTACATCTTCTGCAGATACAATTATAATTCACATAAATGTTTATCAATCATTTTAACATAATTAAAAAAACAGCATACTGCTGTCTTTAACGTGGCAACTGTATGCTGTTTTAATTGGGATCATTTTTCAAAAGCATCCCTGTATATATATATTCTATTAAATTATCTTCCTACATATTCCCACCATGACTTATGCATAAAATGCAAATTGTACAGGCATTCTCCGAGTCTGTTATTCATGGATGCTTCAGATTCATTTGGATAAATATATGTCTGGAGCAGATGAACTGCAGTTAAGTCATCCATAAAATCATAAGCAAGCGGTTTTCCGTCAAGGTCATAGTCATAGTCAACTATTCCGTCCTGATTTTCATCCTGATAAATACATCCTGTAGTTGACAGACATTTGGTGCGGTTAAAGTCAGTATATTTTGTCAGAAGAGGATGGTTTTTGAAGGTTGAATCATTGGATGTAGAATTACTTGGATTTGCATATCCGGAACCGTGAATGGCTGTCATTTCAGAATTGCTTTTCATAAAGCATTCATAACATGTGGAGTATTCATTCTTTTCATCATCAGATCCAAAATAATATGTATTATCCCATGTAGGATCGCACTGATAATAAGTGTTGTTTATAACTACTGCATTCCAGCTGTGATTATATGTACTTAACAGATAGGATTCTATTCCTGCAGCTGACAGAAGCATGTTATAAGTCTGTGAAAATCCGTCGCAGACTGATTCGCCGATTCCTTCTCCTCGCTCATTCAAAGCCGCACTTAATAATACTGATGAAGAAAGATGATTGTCAGTATCAGAATAAAGTTCACCGTTCTTCTGATCTTCATATCTGCAGTGACGGATCACCCAGTCATAGAGCTGACGTGCTTTTAAAAAGTCATTCATCCACGGATCTGTCTCAGCTGCAACAATATAATTGCACATATCAGTACAATAATCATCTATAAATCCGATTGAATCAGCCGATTTAAAATATTCCTTTATAACCGGGATAAGATCTTCATTTAAAACCGGCTTTTTGTTTCCTCTGCTGTCCGTCTCATATGAATATACATCCATACCGTTTATTTTTTTCAGCTTCGGACAGTTGCTGAATGGAGTATATTTTCCGACTATTTTGCTTCCTTCAGGAAATGATACTTCTTCAAGTGCAGTACAGTCTTTAAATACATTATCAGCAAATGAGACCGGTCCGTTAAACGTGACTGATTTTAATGAAGAACATCCGTTGAACATGTAGCTTTCAGCTGAAGTCACTGATTTCGGATAAACGATTTTTTCAAAATTTGAATAGGCAAATGCATCATCACCGATCGTTTCTACTGAATCAGGGATAGTAAGTTCCTTGATGTGAGAACGTAAAAATGCACAGCTGTCTATTGTTTTCAGTGTATCAGGAAGAACAACTCTCGTAATGGTGCATCCGTTAAAAGCGTTGTAATCTATTCCTGTGATAGTTTTGCCGCCTATTTCAGCAGGAATATAAATCTCATCGTTATACATCAGCTGTTTTGCAACATGCATTACGAACGCCTCATCCGAACCCTCATAGTATCCGACTATTATGTCACCGCGCCAGAAAGTAAATCTGTGAATAACATTTCCGTCAACGTCAGTTGTATCATAGTAGGAGTCGACTCTAAAGAGATCCGGTCTTGTCTCCCAGCTTGCTGATGCTTTGACTTCAACAGCAGTATCATTTACAAATGAAAAAGATACCGGGGCAAATGTTCCGAATGCAAGTACTGCTACAGACATCACTGCAGCTAAAAATTTCTTTGTTTTTCTTGTTATCATTTCACTATTCCTCCTGAAATATAAATATAATTTCCACAAACATGAGATCATTTCTCATGTCGGTTTTTATTATATCATGAACACTTATATTTTCAAGAGGATTTACTGTAAGCTGCATTTTTCAAGGTGTAAGTTGCAGTAGAAAAATAATTTTACATCCGGATTTACTCTTTGATATATATTTTAACTTTTTGTTTTGTATATTCAGTTTTACTACTGATCATCTTCTGAATTAAATTCACGTATTTCTTCCCTTAATTCTCTCTCAAAAACTTTCAACGGGTTTTCCTCTATTTCTTTTTTCAGATCATCAGGGTTTCCGATAAGAGCCGTAAGATCAGAATCAAATTCCTTTTTTAATTTGTATGCTTTCTCTTTCGTTTCAATCTTCAGTATACATTTCTGATTTCCTTCCATGGTATATCTGTTACAGCCTGTTTTAATAACCTCTGAGGATATTTTAGTAATATCTCTGTATGGAACTATTTTTTTTGTAAAGCAATATTCAAATATAAGATTTGTTTTTCTTAATTTAACTTTCACTTCCAGCTCAAAAGTTACAAAGACCAAAACCATTAATAACATTGATAAATAAAGTAATGCATAGAACTTTGTGATAATTGAAATTACAATACTCAAAATCAAAGCTGTCCACAATACAAGCTGCAAAATATAATTACAATAATAAAATGAATATACATCCTTTTCTTCAGACATTTTAGTCCTCTCCTTTTGTTGATTCTTTTAATTCTTTATAAACTCTGTCAGCATATTCTCCTGAGAGTTTGCCGCAGATATCGATTCTGTTTATTACAAACGGAACCATATTGTGTGCCTTTGCGTCAGACACATGTAATTTCATCAGGTTTTTGAATTCTGAAAGACTGACGCCCATATTCAGATGACTTTGCATACATTCCGGCTTGAGAGTGATCACTTCATCGTGATATTCTACGTAATACAAAAGCATTTTTATCTGCTTCTCACTTAAAGGTTCACCTTTTTTCAGAAGATCGGGGATTATCTCGTCTCGAACTATTTCCATACTTCTTTTAGGATGTCCGGGAAAATGTGTCTTCATCTCGCCATGCTCATATGCATAAATACGGCAGTCAGGCTTTCCGATATCGTGAAGCAGAGCAGCGAGAAATGTCATGTCATCATCAATATCATCAGTAAGTCCAAGCACAGTCATAATGCTGTGCTCCCACAGATCATACTGATGTGCATAATGCTCCTGATCGTAGTCAAACATTATTTTTACCTTTGGAATAAGCTCAGCAATTTCATCTCTGTACTTGTCGATTTCTGCAAAAGTGTCTGATTTTCTCAGAAGCTCAATAAGATCATTCAAACACAAATTACATACCTCTCTTTTGATTTTTATCTTAAGAAAAAAATCATAAATATTTTACTGTTTCATCCAGTTCTTTTCTTGAAAAATGATTCGGAAGCACACCCGCTCCGTCTGCTGCATACCCGATGTCAAGAAGCATAATTATTTCTTCATTTTCCGGAAGTCCGAGATCAGCTGCCAGTTCATCGGGATTGAAAAAATTCAGCCAGCAGCTGTCAACACCTTCGTTTGCGGCAGCCAGCATCATATGAGTTGCAACTATTGTGGCATCTTCAAGTCCGGAGTCTCTTTTCCCGCCCGGATAAAGAAATACTTCATTACTGTTATATGCAACCGCCAAGACAACCGGTGCTCCATAACGGCACGGCGTTGCCTTGTCTATCTTAGCAAGATACTCATCCGACTGAATTACATATATTTTCTGTTCCTGAAGATTTTTCGCTGTTGGTGCAAGCCTGCCTGCTTCAAGTATTTTCTTTAATTTGAAGTCTTCAACTTCCCTGTCTGAATATTTTTTGCATGAATATCTGTTTTTTACTACTTCTGAAAATTCCATTTTAATCACCGGTATAATTAAATCTTCCTGCGGGAAATGATTCAATTACACTTTTCCTTTCTTAGTATTTCATCAAATTTCTGTATACTTATCGGATATTGTTTTTCTCCGTTCATATCAGTATAGTATTAAGTATATCACAATTTATTATTATATACAACACAAACCACATGTCCTGATAAATTTCATATTATCTTATTTTCTTGTAACTGTTCAGGACTTTTCAAAGTCCTGAACAGTTACAATTATTGTTTAACGAAAACCACTGGCTATGCCAGTGGTTCTAAAAGCTTTAGCTATGGGCATAAAAAAACTCCTATGATATAATAAAGTTAAGGTCTGCCAACCTAACAAAAAATCATAGGAGGTATCGCCATGACAAAAGA
>JAZQPR010000191.1:0-6834 GCA_045628605.1 Oscillospiraceae bacterium | reverse complement strand
TTGTTAAAAGCAGAGCTTTGAAACATGGGTCGTGTTCTGTCAAAAATAAAACAAAGGAGTGAAGAAGAAAGAAAAATAGTTTTAAAGCATATTTGATCAGACGACAAAACAGAAAAAGACAATTTTAAGAAAGGATGATTTTTATGATTGAATTTATCAAAGAAAACTTAGGCTATTTTATCCCCGGAGCAATTGTTGTGATCTTGCTTCTCATAATCCTTATGACAGGATATGTAAAAGCATCGACTGACGAGGCATTTATTATCACAGGTCTCAGAAAAACTCCAAAATACCTCATAGGTAAAGCAGGAATCAAGATACCGTTCTTCGAGAAAAAGGACGTTCTTAACCTTCAGCTTATCCCTATCGACGTAAAAACAAGCTCAACTGTCCCGACAGCTGATTACATCAACATAAGCGTTGATGCAGCCGTAAACATTCAGGTCGGACACGACGCAGAGATGCTGGACAAGGCATCAAGAAACTTCCTTAACAAAAAACCTGACTACATAGGAAAAGTCGCAAGAGAAGTTCTCGAAGGAAACATGCGTGAGATCGTTGGACAGATGCAGCTTGAAGAAATGGTTTCTGACCGACAGAAATTTGCTGAGATGGTAAAGAAAAATGCTGAACCTGACCTTGCTGCGATGGGTCTTAATATAATTTCATTCAACGTACAGAACTTTGTTGATAACGATCATGTTATCGAAAACCTTGGTGTTGACAATGTAGTAAGAATCTCAAAGGCTGCTGCTATTTCAAGAGCAGAATCAGAAAGAGACATTGCCATCGCCCAGGCAAAGGCTGACAAGGAATCAAACGATGCAAAGGTCGCTGCTCAGACAGAGATCGCATCAAAGCAGAACGAACTCGAAATCAAAAAAGCAGAACTCAAAAAAGTTTCAGATACACAAAAGGCTGTTGCTGACGCTGCATATACGATTCAGGAAGAGGAACAGCGTAAGTCAATAGAAGCTGCAAAGGTAAACGCAGACATTACACAGCAGGAAAGAACGATCGAGCTGAAAAGAAAAATGGCTGAAGTTACCGAGCAGGCTCTCGATGCTGAGATCAAGAAAAAGGCAGAAGCTGACAAATACAGAAGACAGCAGGAAGCCGAAGCTGAATATATCGAAAGACAGAAAAAAGCTGAGGCTGAAAAATTCCAGGCTCTTCAGGACGCCGAAGCCAGAAAAGCACAGGCTGAAGCTGAAAAGTTTGCAAAACAGCAGGAAGCTGAAGCAATCAAGGCAAAGGGTATTGCTGAAGCTGAAGCTATCGCTGCAAAAGGTAAAGCAGAAGCTGAGGCTATCGCCGCAAAAGGTCTTGCAGAAGCTGAAGCAATGGAAAAGAAAGCCGAAGCATATGCAAAATATAACAGTGCTGCAATGACAGAAATGATCATAAATCAGCTTCCTGCGATCGCTGAAGCTGTTGCAAAGCCTATCGCATCCATCGAAAAGATCACCGTTATCGATTCAGGAAACGGCGAATCCGGCGCTGCTGCTGTCGGCGGCTACACACCTGCAGTACTTGCAAAGGTACTTGAATCTGTTAAGGAAACTACCGGCTTTGACATCAAGGAAATAATGAAAGCGAGCACTTATGATGCAAAAACCACTAAAAACATAAACATCACAGGTCTTGAAGGTCTTTCAGATGATGCAAAAAAAGCTGCAGCAGATAAAATCACAGAAACTGAAACTGATATATTATAAATTATAAAGTCTGTTTTGTTTAAAAAACAGTATTTTAATTATTTAATTTTGTTTTTCTCAGCTCTGCTTTTGAATAAAAAGCAGAGCTGAATTATTTGTTTTAAGGTGAATTTAATGAAAAAATTCCTTATAAGCGGAATGAGCTGTTCGGCATGCAGTACAAGAGTTGAAAAAGCTGTAAAAAAAGTAAGCGGCGTTGAATCATGCAGTGTCAGTCTTCTCACAAATTCAATGACTGTTGAAGGAACTGCTTCATCAGAAGAAATAATCAGCGCTGTCATAAAAGCAGGATACGGTGCAAAGGACGCATCCGAACATGAAAGCAAGGAAAAAACTGCACCGCAGAGTGAAATATCAGATACAAAGCTTCTGCTCAGAAGATTTTGTACATCTCTCATTTTTCTGCTGATCATAATGTATTTTCAGATCGGAATGATGCATTTTCCGTCAATACTCCCCTCTTTTTTCAAAAACAACTGTACCGCAGCTTTTATTATTGAGCTTATTTCGACAGTGACGGTTATATTTATAAACAGAAAATTTTTTATAAGCGGATTTAAAGGTGTCAAAAATAAAGCTCCGAACATGGACACACTCGTTTCAATAGGAGCCGGTGCTTCATTTGCCTACAGCTTTGTAAACCTTCTTCTGCTTACCGATGCAGTATACAGAAATGATGTTTCAGCATGCAGTGAACTTATGAATGATATTTATTTTGAATCGTCAGCCATGATACTCACGCTGATCACTTTCGGAAAAATGCTTGAGGCACGTTCAAAAGGAAAAACTGCAGATGCTGTAAAAAAGCTGATGGATCTTGCTCCAAAAACTGCAAATGTCATCATAGACGGCAAAGAATCAACAATTCCTGCCTGCGATGTTAAAAAGAACGATGTTTTCGTGATCCGCTCAGGCGACAGCTTTCCTGCTGACGGCACTGTCATAAAGGGGTTCTGCTCAGTAAATGAATCATCACTGACAGGAGAAAGCATCCCAAATGATAAAAATACCGGAGATACAGTTTATGCAGCTACTGTCTGCACATCAGGGTACGCTGAATGCTGTGCATTAAAATCCGGAGAGGATACGGTGCTTTCACAGATAATACGTATGGTAACCGATGCATCAGCTACAAAAGCACCAGTCGCAAAAACTGCCGACAAAATTGCAGGAATATTTGTTCCATGCGTTCTTTGTGCCTCTGTCATCACTTTCATTATCTGGATGCTGACAGGAGCATCCTTCGGATTTTCTCTTGCAAGAGCTGTATCTGTTATGGTAATAAGCTGTCCGTGTGCTCTCGGACTGGCAACTCCTGCAGCTATAATGACAGGAAACGGAAAAGGTGCTTCAAACGGAATACTTTTCAAAAACGCCGAAGCACTTGAAAAGCTTGGAAAGATAACTGCAGCCGCCGTTGACAAAACAGGCACTGTAACATACGGAAGACCTGAAGTTACTGCAGTTTTTCCCGAAGATCACATTTCAGAAGAAGAACTGCTCAGACTCGCTTATTCTCTTGAAATAAAAAGCGAACATCCTGTATCAAAAGCAATTGTAAAGAAGTGCTCTGAATCCGGGATACAGGTATCAGAAACTGATAATTTTACAGTTCACCCGGGAAACGGGATATCAGCTGAAACAGACGGCATTTTATGCGCCATCGGAAATTTTTCTTTTATTTCAAAATATACGGATATCCCGAATGCTGTAAAAGAACAAAGTGAAAAATATTCATCAGAAGGAAACACTCCCATATATATTTCAAAAAACGGAAAATATGCAGGAATGATCACAACAGCAGATAAAATCAAAGATGACAGTGCACGTGCTGTAAAAGAACTGAATGATCTCGGTATCCTTGTTATAATGCTGACCGGTGACAATAAAAGAACTGCAGCTGCAGCCGCAAAAGCAGTCGGGATCACGGACTTCGAAGCTGAAGTTCTTCCCGGAAACAAAGCCGAGATAGTAAAAAAACTAAAAAAAGAATACTGTACTGCCATGGTCGGTGACGGAATAAACGATGCCCCGGCACTTGCTTCTGCGGATATCGGTGTAGCCGTTGCATCAGGTACTGACATAGCTATCGATTCCGCCGATGTGGTTTTAAAAAACAGCACTCTCTCAGATCTTGCCTGTGCTGTAAGGCTGAGCAGGCAGACTCTGAAAATAATTAAAGAAAACCTTATGTGGGCTTTTTTATACAACACTCTTGGAATTCCGATAGCAGCAGGAGTTCTTATCCCGGCATTCGGAATAAAGCTTGAACCCGGCATATGCGCACTTACAATGGGTCTCTCAAGCTTCTGCGTAGTCTCAAATGCGCTGAGACTAAATAAATTCAACGTTCATGATCCTTCAAAGGACAGAAAAATAAAAATTAAAAAGGAGGTTTTAAAAACCATGGAAAAAACTATATTTATCGAAGGAATGATGTGTCCTCACTGCGAAGCAACAGTAAAAAAAGCTCTTGAAGCTATTGAAAACGTGTCTCTTGCAGAAGTAAGCCATGAAAAAGGTACTGCAGTTGTAACAATGACATCAGATGTTCCTTTTGAAGAAATGAAAAAAGTCATTGAAGAAAAAGATTTCAAAGTTACGGGAGTAAAGTGAGCTTTATCCGGACGCAGAAAAAACCCTTCGCCACTGCGAGGCAGCGGCCCTCTTCCCCTTTCAGGCAATGTCATCAACTTAAGAAATTGATGTAAAAAAGTTAATACAAAACTTGTAAATTTTGTCAATTGACAAAATGAAAAATCAATATATCTAAATCAATAAAGGGGCTGTTAAAAAACTGCCTGAAAGCTGAAAAAAGCAGCAAATTAGAGTACGTAAATACGTATCTTTGATTTGCTGCTTTCTTTATTTGAGAGACTTTTTTAACAGCCCCTCTATATAATCAACAATTAATGTCTTATAGAAAAAAATGCATATTGTACACTAAACCTGAAATTTGTGCAAATATCTAAAATGAAATAGTAATTATTGTTTTTTATGATTCTTTTTATTTATTAATGCTAATAAAACTAAAAAAGCGAAAAGTAATATACCCATCCATTTTAATGAATCAAAAAAATGATTAATAACAATTATTAGCATAACATCAATAATACCTAGAAAAATTAAAATACTTTTTCACATTTTAAACACTCCTTTTATTATCTATTAATAATACACGACAAATTTAACATATGTGAAATTTGCAATCTCAAAGCTCTGCTTTTAACAAGCAGAGGCGATTCGTAGAATCGCTTCCGTACAGTCGGAGATTGTACACCGACTGAACGGAAAGATAGAACCCGCCGCCTGCAGAGGCGGGGGATATCCTCTGTGTTGTTATATTTTGATACTTTGTTTCTCAGTTGGTTCTCATACCACAACTTCGTAAATTTCTTTCGCTTCTATTCCCGGAACATCCTCGTTTTTTATATCATCAATATATCCAGCAGTGTATTCCTTGTTTTTCAGGAATGAGAAACTAACAAGATAACCTTTTTTCTGTTCCCTGCTTTCAAGATATCCGTTAAGCTGCTTTATTCCGTCTTTTCTGTACTGGTCTCCTCGCCAGATTTTCAGTTCTATTATGAACTCCTCATCAAGATATGTCACCACTATATCCATCCGTGAATTCGATCTTGTCTGCGGTTCAACGTAGTAAAATCCCGTTCCGTTTATTATCGGTTTCAGAAAACACAGAAACAGCAGTCGTCCCTGGCTCTCTATGAATTTTTCATTCTCTTCGCGGTATTCCGATTTCATAAATGCCTGGAAACGATCAAGTACACATTTCATATCCAGATGTCCGTCTTCTTTTATAAACAGGCTTTTTTCAGGCGGAATCCATGTACTTTCACGTTCCTTCTTAAACATTACATGATCCGTCAGAATATTTGCAAAAATAATATTCGCTATCTCAAGTTTTTCCTCTGTATTGTTACGCTTTTTGAAGATTCCGAATGTAAGTCCAAGATTAACTGCTTCATCTGTGCTCACATATGAGTACTCCCTGCCGGTAAGAATCATTGAATCAATCATATTCCGCAGCTGAGAATTATTCTCATAGTTCTTTATCATGTCATCCTTCAGTGTGCTGTCAGCACAGTGATAATGCTTGATTGATTTCTGCAGCCCTGCACTGTTCCATTCTCTGTCACCCTGTTCCTCTATCCATTTGCATATCCAGCTTACCAGATACGGATATCCGCTGGTGTAATGATACAGTTCCTCACTTATCGCTTTTATATCCATTCCGGTATGAACATCGTTCTCATAGTCTTCAAGCATCGTTGCTATCTCTTCCGGATGAAAACTCATATCGACATTAAAATCAACTGCTATGTTCCACGGACTGTTGTATTTTCTTTCTTCATCAGGACGGAGTTTAAGTTTCAGATTTTTTACATCATAGACTCCGGCAAGTATAACACTTTTGAACGTATAGTCTTCCCCTTCATTTCTTGAAAGATATTTGTCACGAAGCATCCCCAGAAAATTAAGAAACACCTGATTGTCTGAGCATTTGTCCATCTCATCTATCATAAGAACTATCTCGTATTTTTCGCATAGTTCCGTTATTTTTCTGCTTAAATACTTAAACGGTTTTTCTTCATTAAAATCAGATATGTCATTCCATTTGTCCGCATCCGCTTTTTCTATTTTTGTAAACCTGAAGTAGTCTGAGCACAACTCGATAAATGTTCCTACAAATGCGGCATTTGTATTGAACGGTTCATCCCCTATACCCTCAAAGCTTATGGATATGACCTGCATTCTGCTTTTCAGTGTTCGTTTAAGCTGTGATATCGTCGTTGTCTTTCCGTACTGTCTCGAACGGTTGATTGTAAAGTATTTTCCTTTATCTATCAGTTGAATAATATGTTCTGTTTTAGAACCGGTATCAACCATATAATGCATTTCCGGTATGCATGTTCCTTCTGTGTTAAATTCCTTCATTGTTACCCTCCGTTCCGTTTTTACAGTTACATATCACTATTCAGTATAACATAAATCTGCTGTGTTTTCAACAATGAAAAACCCGCCCCGAAAGGCGGTTAATTTTTTAGTCATGCTTTTTTTGAAATATTAAGGAAATACTGATTAAATCACGTCTTCG
>JAZQPR010000190.1:0-5906 GCA_045628605.1 Oscillospiraceae bacterium | reverse complement strand
ACGAAGAATGGCTTATGCAATTAAAAGACCTGAATTCATTGTCTTTGATCTGGATTCAACATTGCTTGATACTTACGGTAATCAGGAAGGTAAAGCCTTCAATTTTCATTATCAGAACGTAGGATATCATCCACTGCTCTGTTATGATGCATTTACCAAAGATCTCATTGGTGTCGCTTTACGCGAAGGTTCAAAATACTGCAGTAAAGATGCAGCAGATTTTCTTGAACCAATATTTGAAGAGTATACTGAATCGTATCCTGATATTAACTGTATGCTCAGAGGAGACAGCGGTTTTGCTTCTCCGAAAATATATGATCTTTGTGAAAAGTACGGTGTCAGCTATGTAATCAGGCTGAAAGAAAACAATGTACTCAGACAGCAGGCAGAAGCTACACTTGAAGATCTTGATTCCTATCTTTTCGGATACTGATGGAGGTTACAGTTTATGAGAACAATTGAACCACAGAAAATGTACAGGCATTTTAAGGGGAACCTTTATTTCGTACTCGACATTGCAGAACATACTGAGACCGGCGAAATGATGGTTGTCTATAAGGCACTTTACGGTGATTACAAGACATACGTCAGACCTTATGATATGTTTGCTTCAGAGGTGGATCATGATAAGTATCCGGACGTGGAGCAGAAGTATAGGTTTGAAATATGTAAATAACAAGAGGCACAATAATGCACTATATAAACGCTAAAAGCATTCTGTCCTCAAAAAACGGAATGAATGTTTACAGGGGATGCACACACGGATGTATCTACTGTGATTCACGGAGCGAATGCTATGGTTTCAGTCATGATTTTGAGGATATTGAAGTAAAACAGAATGCACCTGAACTGCTTGAAAAATCTTTGAAATCAAAAAGAAAACTCTGTATGATAGGCACCGGTTCTATGTGTGATCCTTACATGCACTGCGAAAAAGAGCTTAATATCACCCGAAAATGTCTTGAACTCATAGATAAATACTCCTTCGGAGGTACTTTAATTACAAAATCCGATATGGTTCTCCGTGACCTTGATCTTATAAAAAGTATTAACCAAAAGGCAAAGTTTGTTCTGCAGATGACTTTAACCACTTTTGATGACGAGCTTTGCCGCATTATAGAACCAGGAGTGTGTTCCACCCGCAGAAGATATGAAGTACTTAAAATAATGCAGGAAAATGACATTCCCGCAGTTGTCTGGTTATGTCCCCTGCTGCCTTATATTAATGATACTGAAGAAAATCTTACAGGAATATTAAACTACTGTGCTGATGCAGGAGTCTGCGGTATTATTCATTTTGGATTCGGTCTTACACTGCGGGACGGCTGCAGAGAATATTTTTACAGCAAACTTGACAGGCATTTTCCGGGATTGAAACAAAAATATATAAGACAATACGGATCTTCATACGAAATTGCAAGTCCGTATTCCGACAGGCTCGAAAAAATATTTTACAGTTTTTGCAAATCACATTCGATTGAAACCAACATCGAAAAAATATTTGAATATCTGAATTATCTTCCGGAAAAATACGAACAGCTTAGTATGTTCTGAGAATTATCGATATTATCAGGAAAAGGATTTACTTTCATGAATGAAGTACTGTTTAAAATTTTTATATGTTTTCTTGCCGGTGCCGGAGCTGGTATTGGTACCGGATTTGCAGGAATGAGCGCTGCCGGAATCGTAAGTCCTCTGCTTATGACAATCTGCGGAATTTCTCCGTATGAAGCTATAGGTATTGGATTAGCAAGCGATGTTCTTGCCAGCGCATTGACTTACAGAAAAAACGGAAATCTCGATATAAAAAATGCTTTGCCGCTTCTTGTAACAGTTCTGGTTATGACAATAACAGGCAGTTATATAGCAAGTTTTCTTCCTGAAAGATCTATGGGATTTATGTCCCAGTTCGGTTTACTGGTTCTCGGTCTGAAATTCATGCTCAAACCAGGACGGAAAACTGCCGAACCTAAAGAAGAACACAATAAAAGCAAAATTATCAAAGCTGTTACAGGTGGTATATTCGTAGGATTTATCTGCGGATTTGTAGGCGCAGGCGGCGGAATGATGCTTCTGTTTGTACTTACATCATTCCTTGGATACGAAATCCATAAAGCTGTAGGAACATCTGTTTTTATTATGAGTTTCACCGCACTCATCGGCGGAATAAGTCATTTTACCATTTCAGGTAAACCGGATATATTCTGCCTGATACTTTGTGTAGTATTTACACTTATATGGGCAAGAATTGCTTCAGTAATTGCAAATAAAGCTTCCGAAAAAACTCTGTGCAGATCAGCCGGTGTGGTCATGTTCCTTACAAGCTGTATTGTACTGTTTATGAATTACGCTTAAGATCACGACAGGCAGTCTCTGAAGACTGCCTGTTTTTTCGTTTCATTATTTGATAATACTGTATCTTATCCCATCTTTTCCTTCAGAACATCGATCAGCGTAATATCCGCAGGAAGCCGGTCCACGCTGTCAAGTTCGTTTCTGGTAACCCACTTTGCTGCTTCATGTTCTTTAAGTACAAGATTTACTGATAACAGCTCGCACCAGAAACAATCCATGGAAAGATGAAATGCCGGATAATCATATTCTATATTAAGCAAATTTAGCTTCTCTTCGACAATCAAGCCGCTTTATCCAAAAAAATCTGAGCACTTTTTTTAGCATCATCTATATCATTTGTGTTAATCGTACCGATTTCGCCTTCTTTTTTTGCCTGGTTTACAAACTGAACTTTACACATCTTATAGAGAAGCTGAACTAATAAAACCGTATTTTCAACTGTATATTTCTCTTGATTATTGTAACGTTTCCAGTCTGTTTTACACTTTGTGTTTACTATATATTCCATAGTGCCAAGGTTTTTTAAATACTTTTGCTGAAGATTTTTTAATAATGAAGTATATTCTTCGGCAATTTCTGCTAACTTATTTAAATGATCACAAATTTTATTTACATTTTCTTCAGCTCTTTTTGCCTGGCTCCACGCTTCATCAGCTTTATCTGATAATTTTGATCCCGTGATATTAAAAATAACACCACCAACAAGCAGACCAACACCTAATGTTGCCCCGCCCAGGACAATTGTTCCAAGAGCCATACCACCTCCGCCTGCTGCCAGCGAACCACCGCCCAGAGCTGCAAGAACCGCATTAGTTGCCGCAGCACCGCTCAAAGTAGAAATTGCAGTACCGGTTGAAGCAGTGCCAATAGCCATTACAGCAGCGGTTGTTGCTCCTGCAGCTGCAAAACCTCCGGCGGTACCCGCAACAGCTCCGCCAAGTCCGCCCAATAATACTCCTGCACCAATTGAAACTTCTTTAAGTTTGCTTAAGGAAATTTCAGGCAAAGAATTATCATTGTTATTTTTTTTTGAACTCAGGTCTGTTATGAATTTTTTCCATCAGATTTGAAAAATCCTCAAAAGACTTCATAATTGACAGCTCAGTTTTACCAAGTTCATCCATTATTATATTTGTTTTATTGCTTGTTGTTTCAAATTTCTCCTGACTGTCTTCCATTTTTCGTTTTGCAGACTTCATCGTATCATTTGCATCTTTCATTTTTACAGCTCCGCCTATTCCGGAGCCAAGACCGGCTACTCCTGCAATTCCTGCTGCAATTCCAATAATAAGCGGTAAAGGCATAATTAAGTCCTCCTTTTATTTTGCAAATAATCACATACCCTATAGTTTTCTTCATAATACTGTTCTTTGGTCATTTTATCTTTAAAAAATAACTCATAACATTCGTCAACCCTACAAAATAACGGCCTGGAATAATATATACTGCATCTGTTGCCGGATAAATACTTACATTTTCCTGTACCGTCATCAAGTTCTGAATATAATTCTGATAGTTTTAAATTTCTACAGCATTCGCCGCATTCGTTACATTTAAACATAATTATTCGAACACCAGTCTTGAATTATTATCGCTCATGAAACTGTCAAAGCTGTCATGAGTGGCTTCCCAACTCACGGATATCCCCAAAGATTGAAATTTATTTTTCAATACAGTATTTAGTTCTTTTGGATTATCGGTATTTGCAATACACTCAACCACATCAGAATAAACAGATATTTCATTTCTTAAAGTCTTTAAATCTATTTTCATCAATTCAGCTGCATACTTTTCAAATAACTCAGATTTTTTTCGGAAGTCATCTATTTCTATATCAATACCGTGAAGATTATTCAGTTTATCTACTATTGAATTTATAATCTTACTCCTGTCAAGATAATATAAAAATGAACAACTCAAAATCCCGGTACATAATGTGCCGCAAAAAGTTGTTACTATTTCACCGAAAATGGGAATAGTACCTACAGGTGTCTTACTTATTGCTTCACTTACCACTCCTCCAAGAACAACACTTGCTCCGGTTGCGATTACTTTTGAAGCAGCTCTTAATCGATCACCAAAAGGATAATTATCCGGATTGATAAGCAGTATTTTCCCTGCCTCTACTATTGATGCAAAAGATTGTCTTATTATTTTTACAACATTCTTTGCTGTCGTAAAAAATATATTACAAATTGTAGTTGTCAAACTAGCCAATGTTCCGGCCTCAGCTCCGGAAGCAAACTTTTCAAACAGTTCTTTATATTTATTTTTAGCATTTGCAAAACCTCTTTTTACTCCATCACCAACAGCTTTGAAAAATACACCCAAATCCATTTCAATGTTGAAGTGAAGGTCATATTTTATGAATTCATCTTTTACAGCAAACCATATTTCTGCAAAAACAAAACCTAAAAGCTGACGCAATCCCATTTTTACGCCCACTTTTCCGGCAGATTTTGCCACATCAGCAGCAAATGCCGGGCTGGTATAATATGCTTTATTTAGTTTTTGCTCATATATTTTCCTTGATTCTTTATCTTTTTCAAGCATTCTGTTTTTTTCAGCTTCAGTATATTCTTCGCCCTTTTTATTCAGGAACTCTTCCATACTGTCAGCTTTCTTGGTTCGATTGGTGTGAGGATTTGTTACCTGAAGATTCTCATCACTATTTGCCAAATCAACGCCATTCAAACCTGAAAGTACTCTTCCGCGGTCTTCATGAATCTCTTTAGCTGAAATCACGTGATCCAAATCAGTTTTACCGTTTATCGGTATTTTATTTCCTGTATACGCATCAACTAAGTTTCCTTCTTTTTTTTGATTATTTACAGCTTTATTTTTTTCTATGTAACCGGGAGCACTATGATACAAATGAGAATCATACTCGCCTCTATCAGCATAAGCTTTTGCATTTTTGCTGTTTTTATAAGTCATCTTCTCATCTTTTCCAATTTTTCGAACGTTAAAAATAGTATCAACATCACCGCCATGATTATCCTTTACCAGAAAATCCAATCCAAATGAGGTTATAATACTTTGCACGATCACAAGCTCATATTGCTTAAAAATACTTTGAACAACGTTTTCATTTGGATCAGGATAATAATTGTTGACAGACTTTATTACACAAGTATCCATTAAAATTCCTTCTCTCAAAAAGAAAATATTTTTTAGTATGCTAATATAAAAGTATATTATTTAAGGAAATTCGGATGTTGGGGAAATGGGGGCTTCGCCCCTTACCCCATTCACTGATTTATAAATAAATCAGTGCTTCCTTAAACTTTATCGAAATAACAGCCCCAAAGCAGTACTCATATTTTTCCTACTCCGGGGCATCGTTTTATCGTAACATCTCATTAACTTTATTCTGCACCGCTTCATAGTCGTAACCTTCAGCACAGGATCTGACAGCATTATCATATACTGCATACGCACCTGTCTGAGACTTAACATCAGGCCAGCTCTTTCTGACACGATAGATCTGCTTTACGTCAGGTGACGGCGCTGGGTTCAAAGCTCTGCTTTTAACAAGCAGAGGCGATTCG
>JAZQPR010000189.1:0-17625 GCA_045628605.1 Oscillospiraceae bacterium | reverse complement strand
TACCATGATAAAGCGTTTCATTGTGTATTTTTACTAAGCGGAATTTTTCTACCGCAATTAAAAATCTGATGCATAAACTAAAACGGAGAGAACCCCAAAAAAGTTCTCTCCGTTTTATTATTTCAGCCATATTAAATCAATCCGAGTCCCCTTATATATCCCAGTACAAAAATCTGAGCAATAAGGATAAGCGGCATACCTATTTTGAAATATGGTTTCTGAGTTTTGTGTTTAAAAAGATACATTGCCGCAAGACCGCCTATACTTCCGCCGATAAACGAAAGTCCGAGCAGTGTGACTATTTTTATGCGTTCCTTTTCAGCCTTTGCTTTAGCCTTGTCTATGCCGAATACTATAAACGTTATAACGTTTACCGCAAGCAGATAGTACACCAGATATTTGTTCATCACAAACATATTCGCCTTGACATCATCAAGCGTTACCTTGTACGGTGAATACACCGCAAGTACCATTACCGATTCTATAAGCGAAAGTGTAACTGCAATTACTCGGCTTGTCATATTCTCCTTTGTAAGCTTTCGGTCGAAAAACAGGAACACAAGAAATGTTCCTATACATCCGCCGACAACTGTAAGGAAATCAGTTAGTATAAATGCCTTTTGTCCCTTTTCTGATTTTGCATTCATCTTGAAATCAAGCCATGCAACAAGAAATCCGAGTGCATTTACACAAATCAGATACTTCCCTATATTTTCAAGATTGATTTTATCCATATCAGACCTCTTTGATGTGCTTTTCAAGAATTGAAACAGCATCTTCTATAACTTCGGGTTTAACCTTCTTTTGCAGTAAATCCCAGTTAGGCTTACGGCTTGAAAGATTATGACTGTCTGAACCGAAAATAAGCGGATAGCCTTCCTTGATAAGACGTTTCACAAATCTCTTTTCACGGAAACTTCCGAATGCCTCGTTGTTTATCTGAAAAATTGCCTTTGTTCCGAGAATTTTCTCAACCTGTTCAGCCTTGTAAAGGCTAAGGTAGCGGTGAATGTGAGCAATAACAGGTTTCAGCTTGTAGTCAACCATAATATTGTAAATCTCCTCCTCCATCCATTCGCCGTAGTGAGTGTATGGAAATTCAAGAAGAATAAGGTCTGTATTTTCAATGGCAAGCTTTTCAATTCCGTCAAGCTTTGATATTCCGTGTTCAATTGAAATTTCTGCACCAAGGAGCATATTTTTCGGCGAACCTATTTTTTTGTAAGCTTCGTCACGCTTTTCAAGAAAACGCTGAACAGATTCTTCTCTGTGTGAATAAAAATGCGGAGTTGCGATAATTCTTTCAACACCCTGTTCATTCAGAATTTCAAGCATTTTCTGAGACGTTTCCACGCTGTCACTTCCGTCATCTATCTGCGGAAGAATATGTATATGTGCATCAGTTAACATTGTTCGTTTCCTTTCGTTAGTTTATATTTATTATACTATGAATCCGAAATTAATTCAAGTGAGAAAACAAAAAAACTTGCAATTATATAAGTTTCATGCTATAATGTAGTTACAGCATTACCGCACAAGGAGGTTTATATTATGAAGGATTTTGAAAATGAAGAATTCGACGAACTCGAAGACCTTGATGAGTCTGAAAACTATATCACTCTTACAGATGATAACGGCGAAGAGGTTTCATTTGAGTTAATCGGAATTACAGAATACGAAAGCAGAAATTTTGCTGTACTTATTCCGTTTGATGAAGAAGATGACGGAGTTGTAATTCTTGAAATCGTTCCGGGTGAAGGTCCTGATTACGATGAGTTTGTCTCTGTTGAGGATGACGGTCTCATTGAAAAGGTTTTCGAAGAATTCAAGAAAAACTATGACGGCGAATATGAGTTTGAATAATTAACGCAAAACAACGCTGAAAGCAATAATTCAGCGTTGTTTTTTGGCTTTTGCTATATTTAATATATATATATATATATATATATAACAATAATAAATGCACAAATCATTGATATAAATTATGTTTAGTATTACTATTGAAATCTTTTATATGCTGTGTTATACTTTAAGTAGTACAAACCCGAAACACTTACCATGTTTTTCAGGAGGTAATATTATGAAAAGACGATTTTTAGGTATTTTAACAGCCGCCGCAATGACACTTTCCGCTATGCCTTTTACAGTATCAGCTGAAGATACATCATCAATAGCTGAAAGCTGTGATTTCAATTCAGACGGCAAAGTAGATGGTGAAGATATTTATCTTATCACACAGCGTTATCTTGAAATTGCAACACAGAGAACAGACATAATAGCAGACCAGTCTGTAAGAGACAAGGTTGACAGCAATGCAGATATAGACAAAGATGGTTATATCGACATGAATGATGTGCTTGCGTTAGGTGAAATTTTAGCCGAAAGCCATTCTGTAGGAGATGTAAACTTTGATGGTGAAGTTGATGCTGTTGATGCATCAATGGTATTAACCTACTACACATTAATTTCAGTTGATGAAGAACATATGGCAACAGCAGATGATTACGGAATTATCTTTTTAGGAGATTATGATAAAGACGGCTATATTAACGCATCTGATGCATCTGATATTCTCTGCTGCTATGTTTCAGCATCAGTAGATAAATGAATTGATTTTTAGTAATCAAAAAGCGGAAGACACACGTTTTAGTGTTCTTCCGCTTTTATTTATTTCTTTATAACAACATCCTTGCTATACTTTACTTCATCACCATAAATCCAGCTTACTGTGGTTTCGCCGTCCTTATGAAGAATGAATTTGTTGTTTTCGTTAAAGCTGATTACAGATTCATCGCTTGATTCAAGTCTGATTTCATCTTTGAATGGTCCTGTGTTTCTTATGTCAACTGCAACCTTGCAGACGTTACTGCGGTCGGGATTGTAGAATGTGATATTGCAGAATCTGTCTGTGCCGTAGGAATCTGCGGCATCTATGGTGATATAGTATTTGTAGTCTGAATATTTCGCAGTTACAAATATGCCTTCGGGAACGTCCCACTGCAGTTCTTCTTCCGCACCCTTGTTCACTTCGATAATAAGGTCACTGTTTACCGTCATAAGTTCAGATGTATAATTATATCTGAAAAGCGGTTCAAGATTGTTTACGTCGATAACATCGGGACACTGTACATCTGTTATTTCAATATCATCGTGAATATCTATTTCAATTCGTGGATAATTTGACTTTATTTCTGTTATACGGCTGTTTTTTACTGTATCGTCTTTAATCAGCAGATAAACCGCAAGACCAAGACCAAGCGCAAGTATAAGCGAAAGTATTACCGCTATAAGCGGAACAGGATTAAATGGCTTTTTTATTTTTTCGTCTGCATAGTGTTCGTGAACAGGCGGAATGTACTGCGACTGCGGAAGTGTTTCTTCTCCGTAATCAACTGTATTATCATTCTGAACAGGAACAATTTCAGTTTCAGCATGATAAGGCTTTACAGGAACATTTTTCAGCTTTTTAAGTTCAAAAATCATTTCGTCAATACTCTGAAATCTGTCCTTGCTGTCATATTCACAGGCACGGAGAATGATATTTGCAAATGACGGAGAACATCCCGACGGCGGTGAAAGCGGTCTGCCGTGAAGGCGCATATCAACAGCATCTTCAACTGAAAGATTTTCTTCACGTTCAAACGGCATATACAGGTCATTCATAAGCACATAAAGACTTATGCCGAAGGAATAAATATCCGCAATATTTGTATAATATTCATTTGAAACCGACTTTGATTTATACACTTCGGGAGCAAGATATCCGTTTGTACCCGCAAAGGTTCTTGTAAATTCAGTTTCCTTTGAGATATTGAAATCACCTAATTTATAGATACCGCTGTTTTTATCAAGGAAAAAATTAGAAGGTTTAAGGTCACGGTGAATAATTCCCATATCATGCGCCGCTTTCAGACCATTAGCGATATCAAGAGCAAGCTTTCTTATATTCTTTTCGGAGAGTTCAAATTCGCCCTTATTTTTGAGCATATCTCCAAGGCATGAAAGATATTCCATTCTGAGACAGAAATAAAAGCCTTCATTTTTTCCGTCAACGATAAGGTCATAGAATGATTCATCTTCATATGAAACGATATTCGGACAGAATTTCAGCTTGTGCATGATATTTGATTCATTGATTACAAGCTCTTTTTTTCGCTCGATTGAACGTCTGCGTCTTTCTTCATCGGAAGAAACATTTTCAGACGCAACAATAGGTTCAACCTTCATTGCGGCTGTATCAGTTCTGCCTGAGCGTTCAGCGGTAATACGGTAAACTCTGCTGTAAGCACCTGAGCCTATCTGTTCGCCAATCATCCAGTTAGCCCACAGCGGTTGTTTTTCTTTAAGCTGTGAGATAATAATATCGTGCAGTTCGTTATTATTCACCCTTATCCCCCTTTTGTCATGTTATACTATAATCATATCAATTTCTGCTTTTTTTGTCAAGGGATACAAGTTTACAACGTGGTAACAGATGAATATAAAAAAGGAGAGAACTTAAAAATTCTCTCCGTTTTTTATTATCTTAAATGTCTCACAACGCTTGGTGCATTGAGAATTGCATTGTTTTTCAGTACAGGATTTGTAAATTCCTTTGTGACGTTTACTGAGCCGTCTGAATTGATTGAAAGACGTACATTTACAGCGTCAAGAAATACTCCGTAATCAGATGTAAGATTTAAAAGTCCGTCTTTATGCGGACAGAAAATCCAAAATTCATTATCATACATTGACGGAATACCAATCTGATATATGTCATTCGAGAAACCGAAAAGTGTTTCAAGATTGATATTATCACTGCCTTCTTCGTATGTAAAGCTTATTTCAACACCCGAACTGTTGCCCCATTCACCAGTATATGACGGCATTATCTCGCTGTCAGGATGAGATTTTTCAAATGTATAGGTTGATGTTCTGTCAAAACCAAAATCAAAGAAAGCGGAAATTGAATTATCATCATTTACAGCCATTGAAAATTTTGTATCCTTGTTGTAGAGATTAGCGATATCAAGGTCATCAACGTCGGATGCAAGTTCATATGTGACATTCTGCGGTGCACCTGCGAAATTGCCGATTTCAGATGAGAAAATCTGAAAATCCTTGCCGAGAAGAATAACTGTAAAGCCTTCGTCACCGAATTCGTTGTATTCAATGTACATATCACGGCCTTCTGTATGCCAGTAGC
Source organism: Oscillospiraceae bacterium (assembly GCA_045628605.1). Taxonomy (GTDB): domain Bacteria; phylum Bacillota; class Clostridia; order Oscillospirales; family Ruminococcaceae; genus HUN007. Next base: position 12,440 of record JAZQPR010000189.1, on the reverse strand, counting down.
CTAAAAGCGGTGATTTTTTTCCGAAAAGCTCTTCCATTGAATATGTGTTATACTTATCTGGATTTTTCTTAGAGACTTCAGCGGTAGTAACTGTTGTAGCAGTTGTTTTGTCATCTTCTTCGGATGTTGCTGTGCTTTCAGAAGATATGTCTGTTGTATCTGTCTCATCTGAAACAATTTCAGTTTCGGAAGTATTTTCGTTTTCAGAAACATTGCTTTCACTGCATGAAACAGCACAAAAAAGTGAAAAGGCTGAAACAACAGCAGTTAAACTGCGCAGAATTGATGAGAATTTGAAATTATCCATTAAGCCGAGCCTCCGTAAAAATAGTATCACTATATTTTATCACGAAACGGAACATTTTTCAATATCTGAACCAAATAAAAACAAAGCTGATAATTGCCGATATTTTGTATAAACATATCATGAAAATAAAACACCGCATAAAACACAAAGCCTTATGCGGTAAATTAAGGCAATACCGCACAATTACCGCCTTACGGCTATGTGTGGTCTTGCTTGAACTTTTTCCGCCATAGTACACAAAAACTCCTTGTAATGCGCCCAAAGGAAGTGCCCTTGGGGTACGACAGCATTCCTGCGTCGTTTTTATGCACTCTGACAAAAAAATTTACTTCGCAATACTCACACATTAATTATGCGGTATTGCCTTAATAATCAAAAATATATTTCTGAAAAGCATTGATAACAGTAGTATCATTATACTGGTCAACACGTTTAGTGCGGCCGCCGTATGAAAGGTGAATATGTCCGTGAATGAAATATTTAGGCTTGTACTTGTCAAGGAGTTTTCGGAAAACATCAAAGCCCTTATGCGGTAAATCATCACCGTCATTAAGCTGATATGCAGGTGCATGAGTAACAAGAATATCAAATCCTTTTTTGAAAAACAGCTTGAAACGCAGTTTTCTGACTCTTGCAGACATTTCCTTTTCGGAGTACTGATTTTTTCCGTTTATGTTATAGCGCATAGACCCTCCGAGACCGAGAATTCTTATGCCGTTGAAAACGAATATTTCATCTTCGATACAGAAACAGCCCTCAGGCTCAGGAGTCCCCGGTTTTCCGTCATGGTTTCCGTTTACATAAAGCACAGGCGCATGAGCAAACGTTGCAATGAATGAAAGGTAATTCGGGTTAAGGTCTCCGCAGGAAATAATAAGGTCAATATCATCAAACATTCCCGGTTTGTAGTAGTCCCAGAAATATTTAGATTCTTCATCAGAAATAGTAAGTATTTTCATATAAACCTCCGTTAGTCACGCTTAACGCCGAGATGTGAAATCAGTTCATGACAGCCTTCATCAAGTTCAGAAATATCCGGGATATATCCCGAAACATTTTCGGCAAACCAATCCATATTAATTATTTCTTCCGGTGTCATAATGTGTTTTTCATCATTTACAAGCTGTCCCTTCTGATTGTGAATTTCACCTGCAAATGGACTTAATCTTCCCGATTTTATATCTTCATTCAGTATATTAATCAGACGGCGTATACCCGACGGGATTTTATTTGAGTAGAAAACTTCAATTGCTTCTGATGAAAGTCCCCAGTAGTAGTTCAGTGCATGAACACCATTGTCCTTTTCATCGTTTTTCCATGCACCATTAAGAATTGAACGTACAAGCGATTCATAAAGCTTGCCCCAGTTCCACACAGGCATAGCAATGTTGAATATTGTATCACCATACTGAGCATACAAACCATACTCACGGCTTTTAATATCAGGAGCGGTAAGATCTCTGTTTGATACAAGGTCAACACCGTGACGTGCAAATCGTTCAAAAGGATTGTTACCTTTAAGAGTTGACCAGTCAAGATATACTTTAGCACGTGGATTTACAAGTCTTACACCGAGCGCAAAAGCATTTACCGACGCAGGAGTTCCAAGAATAGGATAGTCTGCAATATAGCCGATTCGGTTTTCTTCTGTCATCGCACCTGCAACGGCACCGATAATGAATTTAGCTTCATAAATACGCAGATAATATGTACGGAGATGACGATAAGCAGTATTGAGTGAACAGTTTAAAATAACAACATCGGGGTGAAGTACAGCACATTTTAAACTGATACTGCTGAGAACGGGTGTAGTTGTAAAAATAACCTTGAAACCGTCGTCAATAAGCTTTTCAAGCAGAGAAATATCCGAGCTGTCATAAGTTGCAAATGATTCAGTATAAATTTTATCGCCGAAAACTTTTTCAATATGCTCTTTTCCGAGATCGTGACAGTATGACCATGCCGAAATGTGCGGTTCCTTGTAGTGAACAAAAGCAATTTTGAGAGTCTGAGTGACAGGAGTGAGCATTTTCATAATGGATTTCTTCTGTGATTCATCAGTAGGAGCCATTATAAGATTGAGCGGAGTTTCGTCTGAAAGCATTTCATATTCAGACCATATTTTAGCAAGGTCTTTTTTTACGTCAGCGGATGATTTGCTTTTAACATCATTATAGCCGAAAATATTGAGATAAACGAGCAGAGCGTCACCGATAGTGGATTTAATTTTCATTAAACCGCCCTTTTCGACATATTCTTTTTTGAAAGTGTTGTAAACGAATTTGAATTCAAGAGATTCGTCTTCAGTAAGGGGATTATCATTATCGGGGTGCATATGCTTAAAGATTTTTTCATATGAACCTTCATTGCTGAAAAGCAGATAATTGATTTTTGTTTTAGCGTAGAAATCAAGGAATTCATAATAGATACGATTTTCCTTTGAGTCATTTCTCTGCGGAATAATTCTTGTAACAACACCTTCAAGAGAAACAGCACCCATATATTTCTGAACGCTTACACGCTTATTGCCTTCAACTATATAAAAACGGTTCATATACTCAAAGGCAACAATAGGTTCACGCTGACCTTCGTCAATCAGAGAGTCATAGAGATTAGACCATTTGTATGCAAATTCTGTATCGGGGTCAAGCAGTGGCATAAAGTCTTTTGCGAAAGCGGTAGTACGTCCCGATGTATAAGTACCCGCAATAAGTTCTATAGGAATTTCAACAAGACCGAGTTTTACCTGTGACTGTGATTTTTCATGAGAAAGCATATCCTCAAGAACAGGAAGATAAGGATGAAAACCGTTTGAGCTTGCTGTTTTATAGGTTTTCTCACCGATTTTCAGAGCCTTCTGATAATCTGAATAAGCCATAATATTAATACTCCTTGTCAATTAATCATTTACTATCTCAAATCCATTTTCTGTATCTGAAAAAACAATGTCTTTTACTTTGTATGTTTTGGGTGAGTCATTTATAATCTCAAAATTATCTTTTGTAACCTTATTATTGACCACAAAACAAAATCTTGAATTGTAATCTTCTACAATCGTTTTAACTCTGTGGGAATCGTATGATAAAACAAAAGTATCACCTGCAGATGTTGTGAATTTTTCTGTTTTAAAATCAGGTGAAAGAGCCCATCTGCATATTAAAACAGAAAATACTATTAAAATTAAAAATGAAAAAATTAAAATACCGATAAACTTAAATGCATTTTTAGTCATTGAAAAAATCTCCGAATAATTACTATGAACAGTGCTGTGCTGCTTTAAATCTTAGTCCCCTTAATGCTAAATCCTTCATCATATATATCAAGAAAATGGTGATAGTCATTCCCGAGATGATAGGAGATAAGAGTCTGAAGATTCACGTTTTCAACACTTCTGAAAATATTCATATCCACAGCAGGATTGGTTTTTCTGAGCTGTGCAAGAAGATTTTTTATCTCAGCACGTTTTGACGAGCCTTCGCCGATTTTTTCGGTGACACGGCATGCACAGCGGATAAATTCAAGCTGATTGAATTTCGCCCATTCAATTACATCATTTTCACGGATAAGATAAAGCGGACGTATAAGCTGAACACCCTTATAGTTTTCGCTGTGCAGTTTAGGCATCATAGTCTGAATCTGTGAGCCGTAAAGCATACCCATGAGTATAGTTTCAATAACATCATCAAAGTGATGACCGAGAGCAATTTTATTGCAGTTAAGCTCCTGTGCTTTTTTGTAGAGAAAACCACGTCTGAGCCTTGCACAGAGAAAGCACGGATGTTTTTCTGCTTTGTCAGCTGATTCAAAAATCTTAGTATCGAAAACCTTAACATCAAGACCGAGAGCCTGTGCATTCGCAAGAATTTTATCAAGATTTTTTTCAGTATATCCTGGATTCATAACGATGTATTCAGCTGAAAAATCATAAGTGCCGTGTTTTTGCAGCATCTGTATACACTTAGCCATAAGCATAGAATCCTTACCGCCCGAAATACAGACAGCAATTCTGTCGCCGTCTTCAATCAGTTTATATTCTCTGATAGCTTTATGAAATTTAGACCATATTGTTTTATTGAAATTATCGAAAATAGATTTTTCTGTGTTCATAATATCACCCTTTTTAAATATGATACAGCATAAGCAGATAAAAGACAATAAGAGTGAATTTTTGTTCACAAAATGTTTACAATTTTATCCGCACATTTTCTTTTTTCAAACGTTAATGTATACAGAAAACAATCACCCGCAATATATTTTTAAGGAGGAATCATTATGAAAAAATCAAAAATAACTGCAATCGGAATGACACTTGCCCTTGCATTGCCTTCAGTAATGGGAATGCATGCAAATGCATCTGAAAGTACAATTGACCTTAACGGTGACGGAAGATTTAATCTTTCAGACATGGTTACAATGAGACAATATCTCATTGGAAATGCCGATGTTAAGGGAAATGCAGACGTAAACAATGACGGAATAGTGAATGTTTTTGACTACATCGAAATGAGAAAGCAGCTGCTTGAAAATATCAGCACATCAGTACCCGAGCCGTCAAAGACATCAAGAAATCTCTGTGCAGGAATAGAGTCATCTGAGATTAAGGGAAAAGAAATAGATGAGCCGTTTATTATGGGACAGACAAAATTTGCCCTTGACCTTCTGAAAGCTGAGCGCAAGGAAAATGAAAATGTACTTCTTTCATCATATTCAATTGCACAGGCACTTGGAATGACAGCAAACGGCGCAGGCGGTCAGACAAAGAGCGAAATGGAAAATGTAATCGGCGGAATGCCTTTGGAAGAATTGAACGAATATTTCTACACACAGCGCACATCACAGCCCCATAACCAATACTGCAAGGTAAACACAGCAAATTCAATATGGTCAAGAGATACAGAGACAAGTCTGATAAATCCGGAATTCATACAGGACAACGTAGACTACTATAATGCGGATTTCTTTTCAGCACCATTTGACGAAACAACAGTAGATGATATTAACAACTGGATAAGCAATAAGACAGATAAAATGATAAACAAAATGATTGAAGAAATAGACGATACGACAAAAATGTTTCTTATCAACGCTGTATGCTTTGACGCTCAATGGGAAGAGCCTTATAGTGAATATCAGATAAAGGATTATGATTTCCATGCCGCAGACGGCAGTATACAGAATGCCGAAATGCTTTGCAGTACAGAAAGCTACTATATTGAAGATGAAAATGCAAGTCGGATCTAGCCATGTCGTTCTGTGGGCCAAGGAGTTGTCCACCAAATTTGTCTTCCTAAGACCGCTTGGCCTCCGACTTCTTACGGAACGAGAACGCGCCGGCGCTTTATACGATCGATAATGACGGATATGAGATCCGAAGGCTGGAAGAGGAGAAAACGGAATAGTAAGGAAACAGTAAAGACGGAAAACATTCCATGGAAGCAGAAAAGCCTCTCAGAACGCATAGAACGCGTTTTAAGGGGCTTTTGAATTAAAACAGTAATGAAACCGAAGAAAGATGGGAAAGCCCGTACAGACGCTCACAGAGGCTCAGAACAGCGCGATAAGCGTGACGAAGATCCGGAAGGCGGAGAAAAGGCACTGTTGGAAGGCTCCGGATACAAAAACACCCCGCCGCAGGTGACGGGGTGGCTCGAAACTCTGAAATGGATAAAGATTATCTCACAGCCTCTTTTAATGCGCTTGATGCAGCAAATACGGGCTTTTTGTGTGCCTCTACCTGGATCTTTTCTCCGGTAGCCGGATTTCTTGATTCCCTTGCGGCAACCTCGGTTACCTTAAAGGTTCCGAATCCCTGGAAAGCGATGCTGTCGCCGGCCTTCATGATCTCGGCGATCTCCTCAACAAATGCCTTTGTGAACTGGTCGGCATCCTTCTTGGTCATTCCTGTCTTTTCAGCAAGAGCTGATACAAAATCCTGTTTTGTCATTCTGATTTCTCCTCAAAAAATTTTTTGCAGAGGGGATAATACCACAGTCTGCCTGAATGCGCAACGAAAAAATGAAATACAACAGCAATATTTCTGCATTGGAAATATTGATATCAGATATTTGACACGGAATATATGATTGTGCTATTATTAGCATTGTATTTTATGATTCTTTTGTATGATGATGCGGACCCCGCTTAGGAGCGAGTGACTTTTGGTGCGTTTTTTCAGCACCGGAGCACCCGCTTTTTTGTTTTTCAGGGGTCATGCGAAGAATGAAGCCGTGCCGACTGAAGGATTTCAGCGGGCGGCGGGAAGACGGTACCAGATACCGTGAACGCATATTGTCCCATGAATATGCGGAATCTGAAAGAAAGGAGAGATCTTGGGAAAATGGGACTTAAAAACTTTAAAAAGGGCACCGATCCGTGTCCGATCTGCAACAACGACTGGTGCGCGATGCTTCCTGACGAGGACGGAGGCGAGTTCGGGATCCTTGAAAAAAGGAACCTGCCGCCTTCCGGGACGAAGCCTTTCAAGTATGTGGTTCACGGCCTTAACGGCAGGGACTATGTATTTACCGGCTTTTCGAAGGAAGGATATGCCATCTTCCGCGATAAGGAAGCATCGGACAGGGCCTGGGAGGCAAAAAAAGCACGGGAAAAGGACGAATGGATGCGCGAAAGAGGCGTCGGGCCGTACAGAATGCAGTCAGGAAAGGCCGCGGAGCAGAGGATGAGAAAACCTGCTGCCCCTGCGCCGGTTGTGACAGTCGATGCAAGGCCGGCCGGAAGCGCAAAGGAGCCATCGGTCCCGCAGAACGAGCCGCTGCCGCCGGAAAGGCTGCACAGCATTTACTCGTTTATGATGTCGAGGCTTTATCTCGATGACTGGCACCGGGCAAAGTACGTGTCAGACGGGTGGAGCCAGAGTCTCCTGCTTTCGGTGAAATCAGCACCTAAGGGAGATATGCCGTGGAAGAACGGAAAACCCGAGGGGAGCAAGAACCCCACCTGTGCGGAGCTTGCAAAGATGGTTACGGACAGGTACGGAAAAGACATCCTTAAGGGGGTTCCCGGAGCATACCGCGCGAAAAACGGGGAATGGACTTTCTATTTCCCGTCCGGAGTAGTGTTCCCGATGTACGACAAGGACGGATTCATCTACCGTCTGCGGATCCGCATGGACTTTATGGATGTCGCTGCGAATAAGGACATTTCATGGTCAGGAAGATCCGGAGAGTTCGTAAGGGACGGTGAACGGTTCGCTGTCTCGATGAAAGGCTTTTCCGACATGCACGGAAACCGTGTGGACGGAAGCTGCTTCGGCGCCGCGTTTGCGGGAAAGTATCGGACGCTCCAGTCGGGCGGAATGCCGGAAGGGACACCGTCGAAGAACGGGTATTCCCTGTACCGGCAGCCGGGCGATGACGGGTTCCTATGCTATATCGTCGAAGGTGAGCCGAAATCCATGTTCTCGAACGCAAAGCTGAAAAGCCCTGTGATATCGATTTCCGGCGTCAGCTCGTGGAACTGCCTTTTCCAGCCGGATGATTTCGGGGAAAGCCTGATAGACCGGCTCAGAAAAGACGGGACAGAAGAGTTCGTTGTGGCTTATGATGCCGACTCTGCCGTGAACGAGATGGTGCAGCGGGAGAAGGAAAAACTGGAGACGGCGCTTATGGAGCGCGGAATCCTGGCGGCGGAAGCGGACTGGTCTTCGGAGTATGCGAAGGACCCGTCACTCAAAGGTCTTGATGACCTTCTGGCAGCAGGAAAGAAATTAAGACTCAGATTCTTAAGATTCGGAAAGGAGGGAAAATGAATTGGTAAATTCGGTCGGGCGGCCGAAAGTGGCGGTGGATATCGACGGCGTGGTCTGTGATCTTTCAGGAGCGATCAGAAAAAGGCTTCTTGGGGAAGGACGGACAGTTGACGAGACGGTATATCCCTGGGCGGAAGAGGAGTGGTTTTTGAGGAACTCCGATATCTATCTTGAGGGAAAGCCGATTCAGGCGGCACTTGAGGGGCTTAAGGAGCTGAAAAGATCCTACGAGGTGGTTTTTGTCACCAGAAGACCGAAGGAAGCAGAAGAGTACACGCTCAGATGGCTTGACTCCGCGGGCTTTGGCGATGAGACGGTGATCTTTACCACCGATAAGGGGAGAACGGCAAAGGGCCTTCGCGTCGTATTTGCGATCGAGGACGGCCCGGAGGATATCCTCTCTTACAGGCGGGAAAATGTCCCGGTATGTATCGTGAACAGGCCGTATAATCTCGGACTTCCATCGGATCTTTCAATGCTCTGGTAACAGTTTTTGGTAACAATGCAGGTACTTCCTGCCGTTTTGTGGCAGGTCGGTACCGACACTGCCATTTTTTAATTTTAGGGCAGTGTCCCGGAAAGAGGTGCAAAGTGAAGAAAATGTACGGATTTATCAAAAAAGGAGTGAAAAAGGTTCTTTCCTTCGTAATCCCGATCGAGTTCAGGTCGGTATGGGAATTCCTTTCGGAAAGGGTCTCCTATACCGTAAGGGACGGGGACATGAAGCTCACTTTTGAGCTTGATGAGGACGATGAGGACTTCATCATCGTCTCAAAAGTCGAGAAAAAGGGCCGTTTTCAGGTGATCACAAGAGTCAGATCCGACGATGAGGACGAACTTAAGGACAGGGTGCGTCAGAATCTCGGAGTGGATGTTGAATTCTGTGATATCTGCGGAAAGCCGTATCTTAAAGGATATACCAGTATTTTCGGGGACTTCCACTCGTGTGAGGGATGTCTCGATACCTACATGGATCTTCTGTATCCGAACGGCTGGGGGCATATTGCAAGGGTAGGACGCAATCATTTCCTTTGCTGCGATGCAAAGGGAAGGTGCTTCGACCCCGGTATTTACAGAAACGACATGCCGGTGCAGAGAGCGTGAGGCTCTGCATACGGGGAAATAATTACAGGAGGGAGCGGAAGACGCGTTATTGCGCTTTCCGCACCAGCCGTTACAAGGCATCTCTGCCTTTAGGAAGCTGAAAGGCAGGGGATCAACCTTCTGCCTTTTTTATTTTGGCAGAAGGAAAGAACACTGAAAACCAAATGATCTTTCACTTCTGCCTCTTTTTTGTGAAAGGAGGAACAGATGGAGAAAAAGAAGCCGAAGGGCTACCGGGTCAGCTGCCCGTACTGCGGAAACAGGGCGGAGCTTGTGGATTCCGCTGTTATTTACAACGGCAGAAGCTACGGATATGCCTACCTGTGCAGCTACTGCGGGGACGGAAAGAGCGTGTATGCCCTGTGCCGTCAGGGCACGGTAAAGATCAGAGGCACCATGGCCGACGAGGAAACAAGGAAGCTACGGCGTAAGGCTTATGAGAGCTACGAAGGCTATATCACCCGAAGCCAGTCATTCCTTAACCGGAGCGAGGCGAAAAGCTGGCTTTCCGGAAAGATCGGTGTGCCGTACGCAAGCTGCAATATATCCGAAATGGACGCGGAAACCTGCAGACGCGTGATCGAACTCACAGCCGTTTAGGCTACGTTTATGAAAGATTCAGGAGGTTTAACAGTGGAAAGAAAACAACTTGCGGTGAAAATCATTGATGTTTTTGAGGAATTCCTTTCGGAAAAAGGGATTTCGGTAGAAAACGGAGAAAAGAGCGGAGAAGAGAGCGAGGCGATCATCTTCGGATCGGACTATTACGGGCTTGAGGACAGGCTTTTGGAGCTTATCAAGGGATATGAGGCGGACCGCCCGGTTCCGTATGAGCGCCTTTCGGAGCTTGCGACAAGGTTCAAGGACGGTCTTATCGAAGATGATGAAGAGGAAGCTCTTCAGTATTTTTCCGACGAATGTGAAATGACGGAGCAGGAATATGACTATTTCGGAATCGAGGTGCCGGAAAGTGAGCAGTGAAAAGAAGAAAACGGTAATACGGCAGCTTTTCCTGCCCGCATTTACGGTGATTATGATCCTTGTGACCTGGATTCCCTCTTTCGCGGCAGCGGGACGGATCTCGAAGATCGGGATCTCTCTTAAGGATGTGGACAGACGCGGAGACGGATACGTCTATGACTGCGACATCTCGACGGGAAGCTACTCGGAGGTCGAGAGCATCTCCTGGTCGTCGGATACCGAAAAACCGGGCCAAAAGATTACGGCAGCAGTCACGGTCATTCCGGTCGAGGGCTTTCAGTTCGTGCCTTCCGGGCAGAAAAAGACAAAGGTCAGTGTGGACGGCGGAAGCCTTGCGTCCTGCAGTGTGGCGGCGGACAGGATCACCTGTCATATCACCTACCTGACAAAGATGAGGCTTTCCCCGGTCGATCCGGACTCCATGTACATCGATGAGGACGGAAGCACGCTTCACTGGGAAAAGGCTGCGAATGCTTCGGCATACAGGGTGAATCTCTCCGGGGGAACCGACCTTAATATCCGCGTCACGGATCAGACCTATGTCGATCTTTCAAAATATGTGACGGATGATCTTGAGGAGACCCGCATAAGGATCCAGGCGATCCCGAAAACGGAGGCGCAGAAGAAGTATCTCTTTGATTCCGTATGGACGGAGTATACGGATACCGTGCTTCCGACGGAAAGTAACACTGTGTCCGGAGTCTTTGAAGGGTCAGTGCCGCACCTTCGGTTCAGGACCCGTGAGGATGATGACGGAACGCCATATTTCGCCATCAAATGGCAGTATATCGGTGGGAGATGGTATTATTTCGATCCGGAGGGAAGTCACTGCGCACTGACGGGATGGCTTTCCGATAATGGGAAATGGTATTATATGGATCCGAATACGGCACAGATGGTGACAGGCTGGCAGCTTGTCCGGGAGGAGACCGGCAGCAGCTGGTATTTCCTGTCCGCATCGGGAGAGATGCTTACCGGGTGGATTCAGGACAGTCCCGGCGGAAAGTGGTATTATCTCGACGAAAAGACCGGCCGGATGTGGTCCTCGGCGGTAACCCCGGACGGGTACCGTGTGGACGCATCCGGAGCGTGGATACCGTGATACCGGTATCATTAAGTCCTTTAAACCGGACAGATCCTGTGATAAGATGCTGAAAACAGGGAAAAGGGCAAAAAGGCAGCAGCCGAACCCTGCCGAATTAACAGGGAGAGGCGGAGCCGCTTCTCCCTTATGGAAAAGTAATAAAGTAATATTTTAATAAAATAATATGGGAGAAGAATAATGAACGAAAATATAGAACGTTTTGAGAGCCTTTTTGCGAAGGTTCAGAGACCCGGAGCGGAGCGCCTTCTTGAGTTTATCCGGAAGAGCGATTTCTATACCGCTCCCGCATCGACCCGGTTCCACGGGGCACATGAGGGAGGACTTCTGGAGCATTCGCTGAATGTTTATGACAGACTTTTTGATAAGGCGTTTAACGACCCCTTCTGGTCGAAAGCCTTATCCGGGATCGCAGAGGAAAATGTTATTATCTGCGGTCTGCTGCACGATATCTGCAAGACCTATTTCTATGATGTCGAAATGCGCAACAAGAAAGTGGACGGGAACTGGGTACAGGTTCCAAGTTACATCGTAAACGATCGTATCCCCTACGGGCACGGAGAAAAGTCCGTGATGATGCTTGAGGAATACATTAAGCTCGTGCCTGCGGAGCGTTATGCTGTCCGCTGGCACATGGGCCCCTACTCGGGAGAGCAGGACTGGGGGACACTCGGTATGGCGATGGAGAAATACCCTCTTGTACTGGCACTTTTTGAGGCTGATATGGAGGCATCACACATGCTGGAGAAAGACTGAAAAGAATAATCCGCAAATACATCACGGGGCAGTGCGTTTGGCATTGCCCCGTTTATTTAAAAAAGTTCAAATGTCGCCTGAAAAGCGACACGAAATATCGCATATGGGTGTATAATATGCTCCGGAAACGGGAAAGAATCATGCTTCCCGCAGAGAAAGGAACTGTATGCCGTTAACGATTGTCCGAAATGATATCACCAAAGTAAAAGCCGATGCCATTGTGAATTCCGCCAATCCATACCCTGTCTATGCCTCAGGGACTGACCGCGCGATCTACCAGTCAGCAGGCCCGGAAGACCTTTTAGCAGAGCGGCAGAAAATCGGCATCATTAAGCCGGGTCATGCAGCTGCCACACCGGCTTTCCGTCTTCCCGCAAATTACATCATCCATACTGTCGGCCCCATGTGGTTCGGCGGAAATG
>JAZQPR010000188.1:0-20898 GCA_045628605.1 Oscillospiraceae bacterium | reverse complement strand
AACTTTTGAACCGTCACGATCCCAGTCAACGGAGATAAAAAGGTCAGATACAGAGGAATTATAACCAATACCGTCACCGTTGGCAATATTTTTGGAAGTTGCGGCGAAAGGAATAGTGAGTTCTTTAAGAGCAGTACATCCGGTAAGCATTCTGCGTCCCATTGATGTAACAGACTCAGGAACGATCATTTTTATCAGCCCCGAACAGTTTGCAAATGCAGAGCTTCCGACAGCTGTAACATTTTTCGGAAGAACAAATACTCCGGATTCAGCTTTGGTTATATCTCCGTATGATGAAGCGTGCAGCTGATACATACCCTTAAACACATTATTTCCAATGTTTGAAATAAAAAGACCGTTTGATGCATCAGTGTCTTCAAAAAGGATCTGTGTAATTGCAGCTGCGTTTACAAAAGGACTGCTGTTAAAGTTCCGCATTTCACCGTATCCGTAAATACGGAGAATTCCGTTGCTGTACACATCGGCACTGATATTTTCACCAAGTGATACGGATTCATAGATCTCTGTATCATCCGGTATAGAATGAAAGACCGGTTTTAGTGGGATTCCCGGTTCTTCTGTGATGTCTGATGATTCTGGTAAAGAGTGGTTTCCATCAGTAGTTTCCTTCGGTGATGAATCTGAAGGTTCGTTGTTCTGACCTTCAGCTCCTGCAAAAAGTCCTGCATTTCCCGAAGATATCGCCGAAGCACACATAGTAAGACTCAGTATGCCGGCAAGAATTCGTTTATTCATTTGCTTCACTCCTTATTTAATTATATTGTTAAAAAACGTTTTAACAATGAAGTAATTATATGATATAATATACAATAAGTCAATATTAAAGCATAATAATTCACAAAATTACTTATAATATGTATTTTTTTGCCTATATTTTACCTAATGTTTCAAATCAGTATGCCGGCTGTACTATATTTAGAAAAAGGAAAAACAGTATGCATATTTTTCATGGTGAATGCATATAGATATATTTAGCCATGCTCTGATAAATTATTGCTATTGACAAAATGACAATTCTAATATAAAATATAAATATGTGTATTTTCATTTTTTGATTATCGCATAAATAAAATATTATCAGCTTTCGAAAAATTTTTTATTGCATTTTACATTAAATATTTTGAGAAATTTATTTCGTATAGCAGGGGACAGAAGGAAAGCGTTTAAACCAAACGTAATTTAGTCCTGATGTCGTTAATATTATAAATAATACAAAAAGGTGGACTAAAACAAATGGGCTTAATTGACAAAATATTCGGTTCATACAGCAAAAAGGAACTTGCCAGAATCGAACCTATCAAACAGGCTGTACTTAATCTCGAAGATGAGTATTCAAAGCTTTCAGAAAAGGAACTTAAAGGCAAGACACAGATCTTCAAGGATCGTGTAGCAAACGGAGAAAGCCTTGATTCAATTCTTCCTGAAGCACTTGCGACAGTCAGAGAAGCAGCTTTCCGTGTACTTGAAAAGAAGCCTTTCCCGGTTCAGGTCATCGGTGCCATCGTTCTTCATCAGGGACGTATAGCAGAAATGAAAACAGGTGAAGGTAAAACTCTCGTTGCATGTCTTGCTGCATACCTTAACGCTCTTTCAGGAAAAGGCGTACACGTTGTAACAGTAAACGACTACCTTGCAAAATTCCAGTCAGAGGAAATGGGTAAAGTTTACAGATATCTCGGACTTACTATCGGCGTTATTCTTCATGATATGACAAATGAAGAAAGAAGAGCTGCATATAACTGTGATATCACATATGCTACAAACAACGAACTCGGATTTGACTATCTCCGTGACAACATGGTTATCTATAAAAAGGATATGGTTCAGAGAGAACCTAATTTTGCCATTGTCGACGAAGTTGACTCCATCCTCATCGATGAAGCAAGAACACCTCTTATCATTTCAGGAAGAGGTGACAAGTCAACTGAACTTTATGAGATCGTTGACAGATTTGCAAAGACACTCAAGCCTATCACCGTTGTCGAAATGGACGACAAGGAAGACCAGGATGAGCTCAATCAGGAATATGACTATATCATAGATGAAAAGGCAAAATCAGCAACAATTACACGTACAGGTGTAAAGAAGGCTGAGGAACACTTCAATGTAGAAAACCTTATGGATCCTGAAAATATGACACTTCTTCATCATATCAACCAGGCTCTCAAGGCTAACGGTATCATGAAATGCGATATCGACTACGTTGTAAAGGACGGAGAAGTAATCATCGTTGATGAATTTACAGGCCGTCTCATGATGGGTCGTCGTTTCAATGACGGTCTCCATCAGGCTATCGAAGCAAAAGAAGGCGTAAAGGTAGCTCACGAATCAAAGACACTCGCAACAATTACATTCCAGAATTACTTCAGACTGTATTCAAAGCTCTCCGGTATGACAGGTACAGCTATGACAGAAGAAGACGAATTCAAGGAAATTTATAAACTCGACGTTATCTCAGTACCGACAAACAAGCCTGTACAGAGAATCGATCATCCGGATCAGGTTTACAGAACAGAGAACGGAAAATTCCAGGCTGTTATCGACCAGATCGTAGAGTGCAACAAGAAGGGTCAGCCTGTTCTTGTTGGTACAATTTCAATTGACAAGTCAGAAAAGCTTTCAGCTCTTCTCAAGAAAAAGGGAATCAAGCACTCAGTACTTAATGCAAAGCAGCATGAAAGAGAAGCTGAGATCGTTGCTCAGGCAGGTAAATTCGGTGCAGTTACGATCGCTACAAACATGGCAGGACGTGGTACCGATATTATCCTCGGCGGTAACGCAGAATTCAAGGCAAGACTTGAAATGAAGAAGAAGGAATACTCTGAAGAGATCATTAATGAAGCTGTAGGATTTGCTGAAACAGATGATGAAGAGATCCTGGCAGCAAGAAAAGTTTACAGAGAACTTTATGAAAAATTCAATGCCGAAGTTAAGGAAAAGGCTGTTGAAGTAAGAAAAGCAGGCGGCCTCTTTATTATCGGTACAGAAAGACATGAATCACGCCGTATAGACAATCAGCTCAGAGGACGTTCAGGACGTCAGGGTGACGAGGGCGAAAGCCGTTTCTTCCTTTCACTTGAAGATGACCTTATGCGTATCTTTGCTGCAGACAGAATTGAAAACATGATGGCAAGACTCAACGTTGAAGAGACAATGCCTATCGAAAGCAAGATCCTTACAAACGTTATCGAATCATCACAGAAGAAGGTTGAAGGCAGAAACTTCAGCATCAGAAAGAACGTTCTTAACTACGATGACGTTATGAACAAGCAGCGTGAGATCATCTACGATCAGCGTGCAAAGGTTCTTAACGGTGAAGACCTTCATGAGAGCATTCTCAAGATGATCAAGGATCTTATTGAAACAACTGTTGACAGCTATCTTCTTGAAGACAATGATGACAAGGAACACTGGAATCTTCTCGGACTTAAGGAGTACTTCCTCGGATGGATCACGCTTGAAGATGACTTCAGGGAATATGAAAACGATGAAGAAAAGCTTGCAAATGCCACAAAGAAAGACATTGTGGACATGCTCACAAAGAGAACACTTGCAGCTTATGACTTAAAGGCAGAAGAATCAGGTGCTGATGTTATCAGAGAAATCGAAAGAGTTATCCTCCTCAGAGTTGTTGACTCAAAGTGGACTGCTCATATCGATGATATGGATGAACTCAAAAAAGGTATCTCACTCAGAGCATACGGACAGAAAAACCCTGTTGTTGAATACAGATATGAAGGTTTTGAAATGTTCGATGCAATGATCGAGACCATTCGTGAGGATACAGTAAGAATGCTCCTTACAGTAAAGATCCAGAAAAATGCTGAACCTCCGAAGAGAGTTCAGGCAAATGAAGTACCTGCTCCGAATGCAGGACCGGGAGACGGAAGCTTTGCAAGCAAGGCTTCTTCAAAAAAAATAAATGACAATGATCCTTGCCCGTGCGGCAGCGGCAAAAAGTACAAAAAATGCTGCGGAATGAACAAGGATTGATCTGACAAGGATAATTAATAAATTAGGGTAAATTATTATTTGGGTAAAACAGAATAGAAGCATTTTTTAAAGACAGAGAGATTTTACCCCATCACTTAGTGACGGGGTAATTTCTTTTATTCTACTTGGATATTAAAACGGCAGAATTTAAAAAACTGATTTTATTAAAGGGGTGTGTGAGTATGCTTAAGGATATTTGCAAAGAAGAACTTACAGGCAGTATCATTCCTTTCTGGAACAGGCTGTATGATGGCCGCGGTGGTTTTTACGGACAGACTGATCTTGATCTTACCGTTTCAAGAAATGCTCCGAAGGGAGTTGTACTTCATTCAAGGATATTATGGTTTTATTCGGCTGCATACAGTCTTTTAAAGGAGGAGCAGCTTCTTGACTATGCTGATCATGCGTTCAGATTCTTGTCTGAAAAATGTTATGACTATGAATTTGGCGGACTTTTCTGGATGATGGACTGCAGCGGAGAGCCGATAGATTATATGAAGCATACATATAATCAGGCTTTTGCGATCTATGGATTTTCTGAATATTTTAAGGTTTCAGGCAATGAAAAGGCAAGAGCTCTGGCACTGAAGATCTTTGATGATATTGAAACAAAGGCATCAGATGATTTTGGATACGGAGAGGCTTTTTCACGCAACTGGATACCGCAGAAAAACGTTCAGCTCACTGACGAGAAACATGAGACTGACAAGACCATGAATACAATGCTGTGTCTTCTGGAGGCCTATACAGAACTTTTCAGAATAACAGGTTCAAGGAGGGTGAAGGACAGTCTGAAGAAAGTCTTTTCGATTATAGCGGATAAAGGATATGATCCGAAGAAGAGATCTCTTTCTGTGTTCTTTACAAGAAATCTTAATACGATAGGTGATATTCAGTCTTACGGACATGATATTGAATTTTCATGGATCGTTGAAAAGGTAAGCAGAATCATTGATGACAAGAAGCTTGCACTCAAAGCTGAAAGTATGTCTGACCAGATTGCGGATAACATGCTTGCAAATGCTTTTGAAAACGGTGCGGTTTTTACAAGACGTGAAGGCGATGTTATCAATAAGAGAAGACTCTGGTGGATTCAGGCTGAGAGTGTTGTCGGATTTGCAAATGCATATCAGCATACAAAGGATACAAAATTTCTTGATGCATGCAAGCAGGTGCTGTCTTATATTCTGAAGTATCAGAAGGATAAGAGGAGCGGGGAATGGTTCCCGGTTACAGATGAGAGCGGGGCATTTATCAGAGATAAGGATGATTTTCTTATGTCCGGGGAATGGAAGAGTCCGTTTCATAACAGCAGGATGTGTATTGAGATTATTAACAGAGATTTATAATTGATAAAAAATGGCTGTGATTCACAGCCATTTTTTTATCAATTAATGTTTGGAATGTATAGGGATAACGGAGGAAGTGTTCGGAAGTAATTGCAGGGCTTTGCGGTCGCCCTGCACCTTCGCAAGTCTGACCTGTACCTTCGCAATGCAACTTTGCACAGCAAAAAAATAACACAAATGTTCGCAGATTGCACAATAAAGACAGAGAAATGTCTTTATGGTATACATAATGTACAAAGCAGGCTGTTGAGGTTTATTAGATGATATGAAATTTTTTGTTAGGTATTGTGTTAAAGAAACAAAAGTGTTATAATAAGTAACATAATTATTGTACAAATCAACACAAAAAGGGGAATGTGATATGACTAAAGATGCAGCAACTATTAAAAATATAGCTCTTGCCGGACATAACGGTTCTGGTAAGACTTCATTGGCAGAAGCTCTGTTATATATGGCAGGCGCAACTGATCGTCTTGGAACGACTGCGGAAGGGAATACGATTTGTGACTATGATCCGGAGGAAATCAAGAGAAAGGTTACGATCAATACGTCTGTAGCTAATTTTACAACAGATAACATAAAAGTAAACCTGATAGATACTCCCGGTCTGTTTGATTTTGAAGGAGGCATGAGGGAAGGTATTACTGCAGCAGGAACTGTAATGATCACCGTATCAGCAAAATCAGGGGTTAAGGTTGGTACAAAGAAGGCTTACAGTTTTGCAGATAAGCTTCACAAATCAAAGATCTTTGTTGTTACAAAGCTTGATGACCCGAATGCAAACTTCTACAATACACTTACCGATCTTAAGACAGTTTTCGGACCTACAGTATGTCCTGTAGTTGTTCCGGTTATCAAGGACGGTGCTATAGCAAGCTATATTAATCTCATCGAAATGAAGGCATACAAGTATGAAAAAGGCAAAGCTGTCGAAATACCTATGCCGGACGGTGATATTTCAAATAATGACAAGATGGATTACAGACTTGACGGTCTTATCCAGGCAGTCAGTGAAGCAGTTGCAGAAACTGACGATGCTCTTATGGAAAAGTTCTTCGAAGGTGAACCATTTACACAGAAGGAGCTTACAGACGGTATTCACAAGGGCGTAAATGCAGGTACAATTACTCCTGTAGTTTGTACTTCAGCAACAACTCTTGCCGGAATAGACATGCTTCTCAAAGAGATCTCTCTTCTTCTTCCGTCTCCGCTTGAAGTTGCAAAACCGATAGCAAAGGATATAAATGAAGATCCTGTAGAGATCGAATGCACAGAAAGTGCTCCGCTTTCAGCATTTGTATTTAAGACAATAGTCGATCCTTTCGTAGGAAAGATGTCATATATCAAGGTTTATTCAGGAAAACTTACATCCGGTCAGGAAGTATTCAATGCTACTACCGGAACAACTGAAAAAGTCGGCAAGCTCTACAATATGTGCGGCAAAAAGCAGGAAGAGGTATCTGAAGCTCTTGCAGGTGATATAGTAGTTGCTACCAAGATGGATATCAATACATCAGATACACTCTGTACACAGCAGAGAATAGTAAAATTCGATCATATCGAATATCCTGTTCCGTGCTACTCCATGACAGTAAAGTCAAAGGCACAGGGCGATGAAAGTAAAATTTCAAGCGGTATTTCGAGACTCCTTGAAGAAGATCCTACACTTACATATGTTCAGGATCCTTCAACAACAGAACAGATCATTTCAGGTCTTGGAGATCAGCATCTTGAGATAGCTGCTTCAAAACTCAAAAATAAATTCGGTGCAGATGTTCTTCTTACAGTTCCTAAGATCGCTTACAAGGAAACGATCAGAAAGAAAGTAAGAGTTGAAGGAAAGCACAAGAAACAGAGCGGCGGACATGGACAGTACGGACATGTTTGGATGGAATTTGAACCTACAGTCGGCGAAGATCTTGTATTTGAAGAAAAGGTGTTCGGCGGTGCTGTTCCGAAGAACTACTTCCCTGCAGTTGAAAAGGGTATCCTTGAAAGCATGAAGAAGGGCGTTCTTGCAGGATGTCCGGTAGTCGGCTTAAAGGCTATTCTTGTTGATGGTTCCTATCATCCGGTTGACTCTTCAGAAATGGCATTCAAAACAGCTGCTTCAATTGCATATAAAGAAGGACTTAAACAGGCAGATCCTGTTCTTCTCGAACCAATAGGAAATCTTAAGGTAAGAGTAGAGGATGAAAATACAGGTGATGTAATGGGCGAGCTCAACAAGAGACGCGGCAGAATGCTTGGAATGAATCCTGTAGGAGAAGGCATGACAGAGATCCTCGCTGATGTTCCGGTCAGAGAAATGCAGGACTTCTCAACATATCTGAGACAGACAACAAGAGGCATGGGAGATTTTACATTTGAATTTGTAAGATACGAACAGCTTCCTTCAAATCTCGTGACAGAAGTAATTGCTTCAATAGCAAATGAATAGATGATGACACTTACAGTAAAAATTCCCCGTTCATAGTGAGCGGGGAATTTTTCTGTATTTATGATAGATAAAACGTCTTTACAGGCTTTTATCATTCAAAATGTTTCAATATGTATATTTATTTGTATTCTGAAAGCGAAATGCCGTTTTCTCCGAGCTTTATGTCATGATCGAGTCCGACAAACTTTCCGTTTTTGTCCTGCCACAGAACTTCTTTTACGAAAGCATATTTTTCTTCATCCCATGTGGTAAAGTCGTCAAGTACAAGTCCGCCTGTGTCGCCGGAGTTTGCGTTGAAGCACCAGAATGTGTGGTTCAGTTTATATTTTTTTATAAGATCTCTGCAGTAGGTCATCCATGTCAGATTCGGTTCTGTCATGTATCCGCCCCATTCACCGATAAGAAGAGGGGCGATTTTTTCGTCGTAAATATAGAACCAGTTGTCGTACCAGCAGTCTTCCATAAGTGAATCGTAGTCATAATTTTTTTCAAACCAAGGCTGAGCGTACACTGTCGGACCGTAGTCGTGAGGCGAATAAACAAGCTGATCCTGATATTTTCCAAGGTCTACAGGGTTGTCTTTTACGCCTCTGAGATTTCCGCCCCACCAGTTGTACAGATAGTCTTTTTCATCAGTTGAGGAAAAGTTGCCGTTCTTCTTGAGATTCTTAGGATAGATCTCGATTCCTTCAACCATTACAAGAAGGTTTGGATTTTCATCAAGTGCGGTTTTGCCGGCTTTTTCGGCTATGTATTTCCAGTTGTCAGAATCCTTTGAATTGTCCCATTTTGCACGAGGAGATTCACTCTGCTTTCCGTGAGGTTCGTTTTCAAGGTCGATTGCGATTATGGTATCGTCGTTTTTGTATGTCTTTGCTACCCATTTTATGCCTCGGAGATAATCTTTTTCAGAAATATTTGTGTCGCACCAGAGCGGATAGTTATGACCTGAGGCGTCTGTAGTGGCACAGTGGAAATCGATCATGATCTTTATTCCGTTTGCACGGCACTGTCCTATAACGTAGTTAAATATCTCAAGACTGTTCATTCCGCAGAGATATGAGTTTGTGGCCTGGTTGAAATTTGCTTCAGGATAGACACCGTCTTCCCATTGATTTACAAGCTGTGTTGAGATAGGAATTCTGATGAGATTAAAACCATGGTCTGCTATGGAGTTTATGGAAGTATTGAGATCTGCATTCCAGAGACCGTCAAAAATATTTGTTCCTGTGTTGTAGCCGAACCAGTTGCAGCCGGTGAGCCAGACCTCTTTTCCGGATGAGTCTACTATTTTGTTCTTTTTTACGGTAAGCCAGTCGTTTGTTGTAGGTTCCGGAACTTCCTTTGCATTTGGAGAAGATGTAATGCCTGATGACTGAACCGTCTTTTTATTTTGTTCGCTGTTTGAATTGTTCTGACTGCTGCCGGAACTGTTCTGACTGCCGGAGTTGTTTACACTGCCTGAAACACTGTCTGAAGAGAATACGGCTGTATTTGTATCGATCGGTGTATCAGAGGAAAGCTGTATCCCGAAATTAATTGAACCGTTCTGAATAATATTTCCTGTATTTGCATCCGGTGTGATTATAAGAGTGGTTCCGTCGATACTGTATGACAGTCCCCATGAATTTTTGACATTTGCATTTGAGCCAACTGTTACGGTAACTTTCCAGTCTGAAACGGTATCTTGCTGTTTGTTTGTGATGGTACCGTCGAGCTGATAAATCGTTTCGTTTCCGTCATTCCAGCTGTTTGAATTTTTTAAGGAAAAAAGAACATTTTCTGAGTTGCTGCCCGGTTTTTCTTTTGCTGAAGTTGTATCAACAGTCACATCATCCGGGTTTTCCGTTGTATCTGAGACGTCAGTTGTGTCAGATGTATTATTTATGGTATTTTTTTTGCTGCTGTCACATCCTGTAAGTGAAAAACTGCACAAAATACAGAGTGAAAGCGTATAAGACAAAAATTTTTGTATTTTTTTCAATTGGTACATATCCTTTCAGGCTTTTTATTGTTCACTCAACACAATTATTTTAATGCAAAATGTATGTTTTGTCAAATAAAAACGTGTTCCGGACATTATTTTCATAATGGTGAATAAAAAATTGGGAGAAATAAAAGCTTATTTTTGTACTAATAATTAGAAAATGTAAAAAAATACGAAACAGTCACAAAAATACTATGAAAATGATAAAACCACGCAAATACGTCGTTTGAAAGACTTTTTTGAAGTTTCTAATCATATTTTAATATTTGTAATTTTTGAAAATTGTTGAAAAAAAAATAGATTATGGTATAATAGTAATATAGGAAGAAAACAAATTCAGCTGTTTTCAGCTGAAAAAAAGATCATTTTAACAAATTTTACTAATACCGGAAAGAAGATTTAACATGGATAATAATTTTGATGTTATTATTGTCGGAAGCGGAGTATCAGGTCTTTATGCAGCTATAAATCTGCCACAGGATCTGAAGATACTGATTATTTCTAAAAGAACACTGACTTTGTGCAATTCAGCTCTTGCTCAGGGAGGAGTTGCCGGAGTATATGATTCTCCAAACGATAACATTCAGCTCCACCAGAACGATACGCTTATAGCAGGCGGTTTTAAAAATAACAATGAAACGGTTCATATTCTTGTCAGCGAGGCCGCATATGACATTGAGAATATAATCAATCTCGGAGTTGATTTTGACAAAAATCCTGACGGAACACTTCACCGTACTCTTGAGGGCGGTCACTGCAGACACAGGATCTTTCATCATAAAGATGCTACAGGTTTTGAAGTGGTAACAAAGCTTATTGATAAGGTAATTACTCTTCCTAATGTTACTATTATTGAAAATGCTTTGATGTGTGGTCTGAAGAAAACGAATACAGGATTTTCTGTAAATGTTCTTAAGGATGAACAGTACACAGTTTACAACTCACATTTTATGATCCTGGGCACCGGCGGAATAGGACGTGTATACGAATATACAACAAACTCTGCCATTGCAACGGGTGATGGAATCTGTATGGCTTATGAGATCGGTGCTGATATAAAGCATCTGAGTTTTGTTCAGTTCCATCCGACTGCATTTAACAACAAGCACACAAGAGAGTGCTTCCTTATTTCTGAAGCTGTCAGAGGTGAGGGTGCATATCTTCTCAACTGTCATGGTGAAAGATTTATGCAGAATTATGATGACAGACTTGAGCTTGCTCCGAGAGATGTTGTTTCACATGCAATAATTCTCGAAAGCAGAAAACAGAATTCAACAGATTTTTATCTTGATATATCAAGAAAGGATCCGGAATTTTTGAAAAACAGATTCCCGATGATCTATAAAAACCTTCTTGAACAGGGATATGACCTTACAAAGGAAAAAATCCCGATATTCCCTTGCCAGCATTATCTTATGGGCGGTATAAACGTTGATAAAAATGCTCAGACAAAGATAAAAGGACTTTATGCTGTCGGCGAATGTTCACACACAGGAGTTCACGGCAACAACAGACTTGCCAGCAATTCTCTTCTTGAAGCTCTTGTATTCTCAAGACAGGCTGCAAATCATATTGCAAAACACGTTTCAGAATGTTCAGAAGACTTTGAAAATGTTACATTTGAAACAAATTCAAACGGTGAACACATTCCAAGCGGAATCCGAACAGAAGTAAGACATATCCTTCAGCAGGGCTATTTCGTTATCCCTGACAAGGAAGAAGCCGAGAGAGGTTTTGAGCGCGTATCCGAGATCCGAGACATGCTCAATTCCGGCAAATACATAGTAGATACAAATTACATAGAAGCCAAGTCACTGGTCACAGTAGCTTACCTTATACTGAAAGAAGTAATTCAGTACTAATTTTATTTTCGAAAAAAATCGACCGTATAACCGCGAAGGTGCAGGGCGACCGCAAAGCACTGCAACCCACCTAGCACATTTCCAAAAACCAAAGATATAGCGGAATGCATGCGAAGGTGCAGGGCGACCGCAAAGCCCTGCAACCCACCTGACACATTTCCAAAAACCAAAGTTATAGCGGAATGCATGCGAAGGTGCAGGGCGACCGCAAAGCCCTGCAACCCACCTAGCACATTTCCAAAAACCAAAGATATAGCGGAATGCATGCGAAGGTGCAGGGCGATCGCAAAGCCCTGCCGCCATTATACGCCCGATTGTAAAAATTATATTATAAAGGATGGACAAAAATGAAGTTATCACAGGCATATGTAGACGATATCATTAAAACAGCATTACTTGAGGACATCAATTACGTTGACGTAACAACCGACAACCTTATTGATGATTCTCATATCAGTGAAGCTTATTATGTCGCTAAGGATGATGGGGTAATTTGTGGGATTCAGATCGCAAAAAGGGTTTTTGATCTTGCCGGAGGAAATGTAGATTTTACTATTAAAATGGAAGACGGCATGAATGTAAAAAAAGGTGATATTATCGCTGTTATGAAGGGTTCAACACGTACACTTTTAAAGGGAGAGCGTACAGCTTTGAATATCCTTCAGCACATGTCAGGCATCGCAACTGCAACTAACAAGTGCGTTGAACTTGTAAAAGGCACAAACGCCATGGTAACGGATACAAGAAAGACTTTACCGGGTCTTCGTGCTCTTCAGAAGTATGCAGTAACAGTCGGAGGAGGAAAGAATCACAGATACAATCTTTCTGACGGCGCAATGCTCAAGGATAATCACATTGATGCATACGGCGGAATCACAGCTGCAGTGAACGCTCTCAGACCTAAAATAGGCCATATGGTAAAGATAGAGGTCGAGGTCAGAAATCTTGAGGAACTTAAAGAAGCTCTTGACTGCAATGTTGAAGTCATTATG
The DNA here is from genome assembly GCA_045628605.1 of Oscillospiraceae bacterium. Taxonomy (GTDB): domain Bacteria; phylum Bacillota; class Clostridia; order Oscillospirales; family Ruminococcaceae; genus HUN007. The sequence continues at coordinate 8,254 of JAZQPR010000188.1, read as the reverse complement.
CTGGATAATATGAGCTGCGAAGAAATGAAAAAAGCAGTAGAAATAACAAACGGAAAAGCTCTTCTCGAAGCTTCAGGAAACGTAACTTCTGAAAACATAAGAGAAATAGCCATGACAGGTGTAAATATTATTTCTTTGGGTGCTCTTACTCATTCAGTAAAATGTTTTGATATTTCCATGAAGATCAGTACTGCTGATCATAACTAATAATACCGGGGGAAGTGATTTAAGTGGATAGTTTGTTCGACAGTTTCAAAAGCAATTATACAAATGATTCGTACAGAATAATGTGCACAGTCAGTGCGTCTGTAAAAGAAACATTCTTTTATGTACAGGAAATCGGATATTTAAATGTTATCAAACCTTATAACACAATTCGTGATAACCTTGATTCATTCCTGTTTGTAATTGTACTTGACGGACGCGGAGAGCTGGTTTACAACAATAGGACTTATACTTTGACAAAAGGCAGCTGCTTTTTGATCGATTGTCTTAAACCACATTCTTACAAGAGCAGTCTCAGTGATCCGTGGAAGCTTCTGTGGCTTCATTTTAACGGACCTACAGCAAGAGGCTATTATGAATATTTTGCAAATGCATATATCAACGTAATCCATCCTGATCTTATTGATCCTTTTGAGGATCTTATGAGACAGCTGATCGAGATCAATACCAAGCATGATTCTTCAACTGAAGTCAGATCTTCGAAACTTATAGTAGAACTTCTGACTCTGATGATGACATTTAAGAAAAACGACACGGTCTACACTTCTCAGATAGTAAGAAAGCTTGCTGAAATCAGAAGATATATAAACAGAAACTATACAACAGATATATATCTTGAAAATATCTGCGAAAAGTTCAGCATCAGCAAATTCCATCTGACAAAGGAATTCAAAAAAGCATACGGCATTACAATAGCTAAATATATCATGCAGAAGAGAATCGGCAATGCCAAATGGCTTTTAAAATATTCTGACAAGACTCTGGAAGAAATATCAGTAGCCTGCGGCTTTTATGATACATGCTATTTTAACAAGCAGTTTAAGGCCATTGAAAATACAACTCCATACAAATACAGAAAAGCATGGCTTGAAAAAGATATGGAGATAAAAACAGAAGATGAGGAATAATTCCTGATAAAAAAAATAACGCTCTGTCATTTGACAGAGCGTTTAGTTTTTTAGTGTCCGTTATAATATTTTTTGATGTTTTCGTTTGATCCAAAGATAAACGAAACGATGATATTCAATACAAGAACAAGAACATAAAGTCCTGTAGGAAAAGCACCTTTAACTTTAGTAAATAAGACAAATGCACCCGGTACTACGTGGTAAATCGTTGAAATAATCAGAATGGAAGAAGCAGCTTTCTGTGTGGCTGTTGATCTTACAAACATTGCAATGGCTCCGCCGACTAATGCTGCTCCAAGTGCTATATAAAGCATGTTGCAAAAGTCAAGAAATCCGGGAGTGCTTTCCTTTAGAGGCATGAAAGAGAAAATAACTGCAAATATACCGGATAAGATACCCATGATTGCAAGAATAACAATTTGAAAACCGCCTTTTTGCGCCATTTCGGCATCTCTTTCACGCATAAATTCTCTGTATGCTTCACGGCTCTTTTCCTCATCGAAGCTTGCAGGCTTTGATGCGAGTGAACTTTTTATTGCTCGGTCAACGCTTTGTTTCTTAGCTGCTTCGAGGTCAGGATCCTGATATTTTGGAACATATCGTTCCTGAGCAGGAGGTTCGTCTTCAAGAATCGGTTTTTGAATGTCATCCAAAGTGTGGTTCGGATTTTTTGCAGCAGGAGTGTAATCCATGGCTGCTGCGCTAACGTTGTTTGGCTGATATGCAGTATTCTGAGCACTGCTGTACTGAGGATTGGCTTGTGTCTGCTGAGACTGAGGAACACTTTGTGTCTGAGCACCGTATTGCTGATATTGAGAAGCATTCTGTGTCTGAGCACCATATTGCTGAGACTGTGGAACACTCTGTGTCTGAGCACCGTACTGCTGATACTGAGGAGCACTTTGAGTCTGAGCCTGAGCGCTGCCGTACTGCTGATACTGAGGAGCACTCTGTGCCTGAGCCTGAGTCCCATACTGCTGATACTGAGGGGCACTCTGAGTCTGAGCACCGTACTGCTGATACTGAGGAGCATTATGTGTCTGAGTCTGGGCACCACCGTACTGCTGATACTGAGGAGTGCTGTTTGACTGAAAAGCACCTGAAGGGGAGTATGTATCTGAAAGATTCGGTGCTGAAATTCCGTCAAGACCTGCAGTTTTGTTTTTCGGAACGTAAGTGGTTTCTTCAAGTACAGGAGCTGCTATGCCATCAAGGGAATTTGCCGGATTTTTAGCTTTCGGAACGTATGCAGTTTCTTCGAGCTGTGGGGCATTTATTCCCGTGAAATTATTTTCGTCTGCCATGGATCTCACCTCTTGATTATTATGGAATAAATATTATAAAGAATAAAATTAGTCTTTGTTGATTATCTGTGATCTGTCAGGACCTACACCGATCATTACTACAGGACATCCGATAAGTTCTTCAACTCTCTTTACATAGTCCTTGCAGGCCTGTGGAAGTTCAGCATATGATCTGCAGCCGGAAATGTCTTCTGAGAAGCCTTTAACTGTTTCGTATACAGGCTCGCATCCGTCAAGATCTTCAAGAGCAGCAGGGAAATTTTCAAGAATTGTTCCGTCAGGTTTCTTATAAGCCGTACAGATCTTGAGATCTCCGAGACCGCAAAGTGTATCGAGCTTGTTGAGTGCAACACCGTCAAGACCGTTTACACGTACTGAATGACGGAGAATAACAGCATCAAACCAGCCTGTTCTTCTAGGACGACCTGTTGTTGTACCAAATTCGCCGCCGATATTTCTGATCTTGTCACCGATCTCGTCATTGAGTTCTGTCGGGAAAGGTCCCTTACCAACTCTTGTAGTGTAAGCCTTTGCAACACCGATGATTCTGTCGATCATTTTAGGACCAACACCTGTTCCTACGCATACACCGCCTGAGAGAGGATGTGAAGAAGTAACGTATGGATATGTACCGAAGTCAATATCGAGAAGTGTAGCCTGTGCACCTTCGAACATGATGTTTTTGCCGTTTTTGTATGCATCGAAGCAGAGAACAGAAACGTCATCTACAAACGGAGCAAGAACCTTGCCGTATTCTGTGTATTCAGCGATGATTGCATCAAGGTCGAGTGCTTCTCCGCCGTATACTTCAGTGATTATTTTGTTTTTGAGTTTGCCTGTTGCCATTGCTTTTTCCTTGAAAATTTCAGGATGAACAAGGTCAAATACTCTTATGCCGCAGCGTTCATATTTGTCCATGTATGTAGGACCGATACCTCTTTTTGTTGTACCGATATCACTGTTTCCTCTGAACTGTTCTGAAAGTCCGTCGAGGACGATGTGCCATGGCATAACAACATGAGCACGCGGATCTATTTTAAGATTTTTAGTTGAAATGTTTCTTTCAGCAAGCATTTTGAGTTCTCCGATAAAATCCTTCGGATCCAAAACAACACCGGCACCTACAAGACAGAGAGTGTCAGGATAGAGAATTCCTGAAGGAATAAGGTGAAGCTTGTATGTTACACCGTTGTTTACAACTGTGTGACCTGCATTGTTACCTCCCTGAGAACGTACAACAACTTCAGCCTGTGATGCAAGAATATCAATGATTTTTCCTTTACCTTCATCGCCCCACTGGGTTCCGATTACAATACTACTTGGCATAGTTTTAATTCCTCATTTCAATATAATACAGTTTGTTGAGATGATATAAAGACAAAGAGAATCAGTTCACTTTGAAAAATATCAATACCTTCCTTTATTATATCAGTTCTGAGCATATTTTTCAAGTACTGATTTTTTATTTGAGAAAGAAAAGTTTTTCAAAAATTGCGGAATAAGGCTGACATACCAATAAAACACAGTATAACAACACAGAGGATATCCCCCGCCTCTGCAGGCGGCGGGTTCTATCTGACCAAACAGTCGGAGTACAATCTCCGACTGTTTGGTCAGCGATTCTGCGAATCGCCTCTGCTTGTTAAAAGCAGAGCTTTGAAAAAAAACAGACTCATGAAATTTGATCATGAGTCCGTTGTATTTTATTAAGATTAAATATGCCAGATATTCTCCGCATAGTCTTTTATCGTTCTGTCAGAACTGAATTTACCGGCAGAGCAGACATTTAACCACATTTTTTTGCCGAAAGTCATCTTGTCTTTATAGTCCTTGTTGCATCTGAGCTTTGCATCAACGTAAGATTTAAGGTCACCGAGAACATAATAATTGTCAGGTGAATGCCAGCTTGCACCGTCGAGGAGTGAAAGATAAAGTTCCTTGAAATCTCCGCTTCCGCCGTCATCAAATGTACCGTCGATAAGTGTTTCGACAACTTTTCTCATGGTGTCATCCTCAGAGAGGATCTTTCTGCTTGAATATTCAGGCATGATCTCCTTAAGCTCATCGACTGTTGCACCAAAGATGTAGTTGTTTTCAGCACCTGCTTCTTCAACTATCTCAATATTTGCTCCGTCGAGAGTTCCGAGTGTGACAGCACCGTTGAGCATCAGCTTCATATTTCCTGTACCTGATGCTTCTGTACCGGCAGTAGATATCTGCTCAGATACGTCACATGCAGCTACGAGCTTTTCAGCATATGAAACGTTGTAATTTGAGACGAATACTACTTTGATAAGCTTTCTTACATCTTCATCCTTATCAATAAATGCTGCAATTTCATTGATATATTTTATTACTGCTTTTGCACGTTTATATCCCGGTGCGGATTTTGCTCCGAAAATAAATGTTGTAGGAGTGAAATCCTTTATTTTGCCTTCCTTGATACCAAAATAAATGTATAAGATTGAAAATGCATTCAGAAGCTGTCTTTTGTATTCGTGAAGTCTTTTTATCTGAATATCAAAAATCGAATTTTCATCGATGATGATATTTTCCTTTTTCTTTATATAGTCAGCAAGCTGTTTTTTCTTGATCTTTTTGACATCAAGGAAGCTTGTGATTATTTTTTTGTCATCTGCGTATGATCTGAGCTTGCTAAGTTCAGAAAGATCAGTCATCCATGAGTTCCCTGAAAGAAGACCGGACAAAATTCCCGACAGCTCCTTATTGCACAAAACGAGCCATCTTCTTGGCGTGATGCCGTTTGTTTTGTTCTGGAATTTTTCAGGACATGCTTCATACCACGCTCTGAGAGTCGATTCCTTGAGAATGCCGGTGTGAATTTCCGCAACGCCATTGACAAATGTTGAACAGTAAACTGCAAGATTTGCCATGTGGATCTTTCCGTCCTTTATAATTTTCATTTCCTTTATGTCTTTTACAGAAACGCCTTTTTTGTACATGTCTGCAGTAAAACACTCATTTATCTTGAAAATGATGTCCGAAAGGAAAGGAAGAAGTTCTTCAACAAGATCAAGATCCCATTTTTCAAGTGCTTCAGGCATAATGGTGTGATTTGTATAATTAAAGATCTTCTTTGCTGTTTCAAGTGCTTCGGTAAATGTAAAGCCTTCATTTTCAGTGAGAAGTCTGATGAGTTCAGGAATTGAAATAACAGGATGTGTGTCATTGAGCTGAATTGTTACATAGTCGCTGAGGGACCGGATATCCTTGTGATTTCTCTTGTGTTTTTTTATTATGTCCTGAAGTGAAGCACTGGTAAAGAAATACTGCTGTTTAAGTCTAAGAAGCTTTCCTTCTCTTGCATCATCATTAGGATAAAGTACTCTTGAAATATCTTCGGCAAGAATTTTTTTCTGGTGAGCTTCCATGTATTTCTGCTCATTAAACAGCGCAAAGTCAAATTCTTCATCAGAAGTATCCTCTGCCTGCCACAGTCTTAAAGTTCCGATATTTCTAGTGCCGAAACCTATGATCGGAATATCATAGGGAACAGCTTTTACATTCTGATTTGCATAATGTATTTCAACAGCTTCGTTTTCATTTCTGACAGACCACGGATCTCCGAACTTTGTCCAGTTATCAGTTACTTCTTTCTGGAATCCGTCAACTATCTGCTGTTTGAACAGTCCGTATTTGTATCTTACGCCGTATCCGTCAAGCGGAACGACGTGTGTGGCAGCACTGTCGAGAAAACATGCAGCAAGTCTTCCAAGTCCGCCGTTTCCAAGAGCAGCATCTTCGATTTCTTCCATATCGTTTATGGAATATCCGAATTCTTCAAACAGTTTTGAAGCATCATTTAATATGTCAAGTGAGAGAAGATTGTTGTAAACAGACCGACCGATAAGAAATTCCATTGAAAAATAACATGCACGTCTTCCGGAGATATGTAAGCCCTTGCTTTTTTCCCAGTCTGCCGAAATGTGTTTCATTACAGTTTCGGACAGGCGGTTGTGGATTATCTCAGGGGATTTTATGCCGTCATTTTTTAGTTCTTCAAGGTTTTTTCTTAAATCTGTCAGAAAAATCTGTTTGTTCATTTAAATCATTCCTTTCCTTTTTGGGGGCAGGTCTGGTACATCTGTTGAAAAGAATATTGAGCATCAATATTTTTTCTTTTAATTCAGTTGTAAAATCAGAATCCTTAGCCCTGTATTTCCAGTTACCGGAAAGTGTTGAAGGAATATTCATTCTGCTGTCTGAACCTTTGTCAGCGAAATCCTGGAACTGCGCAACAGCTACTTCTGAAACGCTTGACCAGACAGTTCTTAAAAGTGCATACGGAACATCTTCGTCTTTCTGTACATTGAGATATGCCTTGCAGAAATCACGTGTCTGTTTGTCAAGTGATTTGTACCATCCTTTTAACGTGTCGTTGTCATGAGTTCCTGTATATGCATATGAATTGGTTGTAAGATAATTGTGAGGAAGGTAATTGTTTCTTGGATTTGAAAAACCAAACTGAATTACCTTCATGCCCGGATATCCTGTTCTGTCGAGCATTGCCTGAACTTCTTCCGTTATAAATCCGAGATCTTCAGCGATGATATTCATTTTTCCGATTGCCATTTCAGCTTTTCTGAAAATTTCAGAATTAGGACCCTTCTGCCATATTCCGAATTCTGCTGTGTCGTTTTCGAACGGAATACTGTAGAAACTCTCAAAACCTCTGAAATGATCGATTCTGACAATATCAAAAAGCTCGGTTGCATTTTTAAAACGTTTGATCCACCATTCGTAGTCTGTACGCTGATGGAATCTCCAGTTATAAAGAGGATTTCCCCAGAGCTGTCCTGTGGGCGCATAGGCATCAGGAGGACAGCCGGCAACAGCAATAGGTTTTTTGTTCTGATCGAGTGAAAACAGTTCCGGATTTTTCCATACTTCAACACTGTCGTATGATACATATATCGGAATATCCCCGATAATTTCAATACCTTTGCTGTTAGCATAATTTTTGAGTTTTTTCCATTGCTTTATAAAACAGTACTGTATAAATTTCTGAAATTTTATTTCTCCGGAAAGAACTTTTTTTGCATCATCTACAGCAGCATTTTCAGCCATTGCAAGCGATGCGGGCCATTGATACCATGGAAGTCCGTTGTTATCAAGCTTGAGTGCCATAAATAAAGCGAAATCATCAAGCCAGTCGCGTGATGTATATTCAAATAAATAGTATTCTGAGTCAGGCTTGAAACGTGAATATGCTTTCCTTAATACAGGATAAATATTCTCCTCGATAAATTCGTAATCGACTTTATCCGGATTTTTGTTCCAGTCAATAGTAGTATAGTCTGATTTTACAAGAAGTCCTTCTGCCTCAAGCAGTTCGAAATCAATAAAATAAGGATTTCCTGCAAAAGCAGAATATGACTGATAGGGAGAATCACCATATCCGGTCGGAGAAAGAGGGAGAATCTGCCACAGACCGATCCTGCATTTTTTTAGAAAATCAACAAATTTGTAAGCACCTCTGCCGAATTTGCCTATTCCGTATTCTGACGGCAGACTTGAAATATGTAATAAAATACCACTTTTTCTCATGTTTATAGCCTTTCAAAAATAAAAAATCGTTAACCGCTTCACATAGTAACGGTTAACGATTATTATAACATAAAAATAGTAATAATAGCAAGTAAAATGCAATATTATTTAGGATAAACGCATCAATTTCAAAAGAAAAACCACCAAATTTCGGAAACCTATTGAAATTTGATTATTTTTATGGTATAATGTATTACATAGTATGTAATACATTACGGCGAAAGGAGCTTATAATCATGGATTATGAAG
>JAZQPR010000187.1:0-2711 GCA_045628605.1 Oscillospiraceae bacterium | reverse complement strand
TATAATTATAAAATACAATAAAATTGCACGAAATGAAACGGGGTAAACAAAAGGAGGCATGGCTATGGGCAACACATAATTTAGTATAATTGCGGTGTGATTGTATATTCATGAATATAGTTTTTTCAAGAAGGCGAAGTGAGAATGATAGTTGTTAGACAGGGATATTATAAAGAAATGCCACACGGCGAAGAAAACGATCCATCAATAAAGGATTATATAGGAAAGAAAATCGAGAACAAAAAAGAAGTGTGCGATTATCTTAACAAAGGGATCGTATTAGCGGCATGCGGACAGGTAGTCACGGATGTGATACATCCTGAAAAAGGTATTGCCGGAACACCTGATGATATGACAGACGGAAAGTGGCTATGGCCGGGTGATTTAGCGTACTATGTAGAAAACTATGATTTGCAGCTTCCAAATGAGTTCATCGAGTATATGAAGGAAAAGGAATGGAAAGTTCCTGACAATCTTGATATTGATTTTGATGAACTTGAGGTAAGATGATTTCGTAGAGCGGGTTTTAAGGATTTTCAGAGTGGCGGTATGAACATAAAGTTTTTACCGCTTGCTTTGAATATTGGTGGTGGATGCGCCAATATTTTGATATCGGTACTTTTTTGGTACCTTTTTAACCGAAAACCACATAAATGGTACCGAAAAATGTATGTCAGAAAAACAGAAATGCCCATTTTACAATGGTTTGCAATGACGATTACAATTCCGTACATTCGTGAAGGTGGACGTACTGTAGGTTCTGGTAGAGTTGCTACAATTATTGAATAATTAAGTAGAAATACAGTAAACAAGGGCTTTCCGAGAAATCGGGAAGCCCTTTTGTTATGCTTGAAAATATGATGATTTTTTGCCGGTGGTACCTTTTTGGTACCTTTTTTTATTTTTTTTCGGATTATTTCAGTTTGCTGCTCGAATATCTTAATACGAAATCTCTTTTCGCAAAATGCGTCAAACACGCGTACAAATGTTATTTGACGGATGTTCGAGTACTAGGAAAAACAAATTGTACTAAAAAGAATACAATGAATTTTAATTTTACCGTTAACTTTTGGCCTCTCCCGTGGCTTATAAGTAGAGGGACTTTTTTACAGCTATATATTTAAGCAAGATGTAATTCTTTACCAGCGCTTAATTTCTTTGATGTCACTGGCACGATCAGGATCCCTATGGTATTGGAGCTTGAATTGAATTGTTTCGATAATTTCTTTTCGGGATTCATCGTCAAGCTGATAGAAAGAGGTAAGAAGATTATCTACATCAGGCATACTGTTTTTTCCGTACAGCTGCATAAGGGGAAATAGAGAATACATTAAGTAGTTTTTTATTCGTGAATTATCCAGTAGTCCCTTCTTGTCTGTTACTGTAGGATATATTTCTTCTTCTTTCAATTCGCCGGAAAAGGGACTTGCAGAACAGATTTCGTTGACATCAATATCGAGTTCATTTGCGAGTCGTAATGCATAATCAAACCGTATGTTTGTATCTTTTTGAATAATTGAATATAAAGTTGAGCCACTGATGCCGGATGCTTTTGCAACTTTGCGAACATTAGTACCTTTTGCATCGATGATTTCTTTTAATCTTTTTCCATCACCCATTATATGTTCCTCCGCAGTATTTAAGTGATATTTACAAGAATCATCGTAACACATTTACGAAAAATAGAAAAGGCAAAAATATAGAAAGTGAAAATAAATTACGAAAATCGTAAAATAATACTTTACAAAAACAAGAGCGAATGATAATATACAATTACGAAGTTCGTAAATATGTAATTTGCGAAAAAGAAAAGAAGGGAGGAAACGGTATGAAGTATATGATGACAGCTGATGATATAGCAGAAGAAGCCGGTGTTTCAAAAGGAAAAGCGTATAAGCTAATCAAAGACCTTAATCAAGAACTGGCGGCTAAGGGATATATCGTCATAGCAGGAAAACTTCCAAGAGCATTTTGGGAAACCAAGTTCTTTGGATACAACAGTCCTATTGCAGAAACTAACGGCTAAAGAAAGAGAGGTGAGAAGATGCCGGCATATAAGGATGAAAACGGTGGATGGTATGTATCATTCCACTATACGGATTGGACGGGCAAGAATAAGCGAAAGCATAAAAGGGGTTTTATAACCAAAAAAGATGCTCAGGCTTTTGAGAGCGAGTTCAAACGAAAAGCAGGTGCAGATATGGATATGCTTTTTGAATCATTTGTTGAGATTTATCTTTCGGATAAAGCAGGAGAACTTAAAGTGAGAACTTTGAAGAATAAAAGATATATGATTGATTCTCACGTGATTCCGTATTTCGGCAAGAAAAAGATGAATGAGGTGACTCCCGCAGATATTATCGCATGGCAAGGATATATACGTGATAATAATGATTTTTCACCGGCGTATCTGAGAATGCTGCAGAACCAGGTAACAGCGATATTCTCACATGCACAGAGAATTTATTCGCTATCAAATAATCCGTGCAAGCGTGTAAAGAAGATGGGAAAATCAGACGGTCGCAGCTTAACCTTTTGGACTGAAGAGGAGTATCAGAAATTTATAGACACATTCGATCCGAAGAGCAGACATTATGTGATGTTTGAGATTCTGTTTTGGACGGGGTGTCGTGAAGGCGAATTGTTAGCTTTGACAATGGACGATATCGATGTAGAAAAAAGGCAGATGCATATTAATAAGACTTTTTTCA
>JAZQPR010000186.1:0-61358 GCA_045628605.1 Oscillospiraceae bacterium | reverse complement strand
TATATCCTCTGAATAAAAACAGGTCGGATAAGTTTATACAAACATAACCGACCTTCGCTTTTTATTCAATTTTTCTGAACTAAAGCATTGCGTTATCTGCCTAAAAAGGAGACTTACAATAAATTGATGCGTTTATCCTACAATATTATTTTTAGAAAAAGTAAAAAAATTTTATGTTTTATACAAAATTATTTGTTATTCTTCTTAAGCTGGTCTCTGATCTCTGTAAGAAGCTTAACTTCATCAGAAGGTTCCGGAGGAGCAGCCGGAGCTTCTTCTTTTTTCTTTCCGATTGACATGGCTTTGTTTACTGCTTTGATAATGAAGAACAGTATAAGAGCCATGATAAGAAAATTAAGAATTGATGAAATGAATGAACCGTAGTCAAATGTAACGCCGTTGATTTTAAATGTGCCGCCGACAAGAATCAGGTTTCCGGCTTCGTCTTTTTTGCAGCCGCCTGTGATAAGTGCGATAAGAGGATTAATAAAAGAATTTGTCAGTGATGTAACTATATTCTGAAATGCTGCACCGATGATAACACCGACAGCAAGATCCATTACATTACCTTTTGCAATAAACTGTTTGAATTCACCGATGATCCCTTTTTTTTCTTTAACTTTTTCAATTGCTTTTGATTTGATGTCTTTTTCAGCCATATAAATCGTCCTTCCTATATAATAAATGTGTAAATCTGTAAATCTACAAACCAGAATTTATTATAACTTATTTTATATCAAAAAACACTGCACAGATTAAACAAAAATAAAGAAGAATAAATGTGTAAAAGATTACATTCGAAAAATACGTTATACTATAATTAATACATGTATAATGACAATAAAATTGTTCATAAAAAATTTACAATTTAAATTTGCCAAAAAGCTTGTAATGAATTTGTGTATATGATATAATATAAAAGCAGTCTGATTAAGGACTGAATTGATATGCGATGAAGCGAAAGGTTGCTGTCGGTATGGCAGGTAATTTTCGTGGAGTATGTCCGATTTTAAACCGGGCGCTTGTAATAACGAACACTGTGTGTGATTAAGAATGTATCTTCCATGGTATTACTATGTGACAGATATGTCCTTTTGTGTGTTAATTACAAGCCTGGATTCTGTATGAATTTAGGCTTTTTTTGATATTCTTCAAGAGATACACACGGCTAAGTGTTACGAAACAAAGCAATGCCCCCATCAATACTCTAAGGAGGCGAAACCAGAAATGGCAGAAAAAGAAAAGATCAGAATCAAAATCAAGGGTTATGAACATGCAGTAGTTGATGCAGCTGCAGCAAAGATCGTTGACGCAGCTAAGCGCAGCGGTGCAAGAGTTTCAGGACCTATCCCGCTGCCGACTGATAAGGAGATCGTTACAATTCTCCGTGCAGTTCACAAGTACAAGGACAGCCGTGAGCAGTTCGAACTTAGAACTCACAAGAGACTTATCGACATTATCAGACCGACAAGCAAGACAATGGAAACTCTTACAAACCTTGAGATTCCAGCAGGTGTGCTGATCGAAATGTCTGAAAAGTAATTTCGGTATAAACACCAGAAGTCAAGTTGATGAAATATCAACCAATAACTTAGGAGGAATTAAAAATGCAAAAATCTATGATCGGTAAGAAAATCGGTATGACACAGATTTTCGACGAAGCAGGAAATGTAATCCCTGTAACAGTAATTGAAGCCGGTCCATGCGTAGTTGTTCAGAAGAAAACTGTTGAAAACGACGGTTACAATTCAGTACAGCTCGGTTATGGCGATGTTAAGGTAAAGAACGTTACAAAGCCAATGCAGGGACACTTCAAAAAGGCAGATGTTGCCTGCAAGAGAACCTTAAAGGAATTCAGACTTGATGACTGCGATGCAGTTAATGTTGGCGATGTACTCAAAGCTGACGTATTTGCAGTAGGAGATGCTGTTGACGTAAGCGGAACAAGCAAAGGTAAAGGATTCCAGGGTACAATCAAGAGAAACAACAATGCAAGACTTAAGGAAACTCATGGTACAGGTCCTGTTCACAGACATGCTGGTTCAATGGGTGCCTGCTCTTCACCATCACGTATATTCAAGGGAAAAGCTCTTCCTGGACATATGGGTGCTGAAAAGGTAACAGTACAGAATCTTGAAGTTGTAAAAATTGATGTTGAAAACAATCTTATCGCACTCAAGGGTGCTATTCCGGGTCCTAAGGGCGGAATCGTATGCATCGTTGACAGTGTGAAAAAGGCTTAATGAAAGGAGGAAGCATTAATGTCTAAGGTTTCAGTATATGATATGAACGGCAAACAGGTTGCGGAAACTGAGCTTTCTGATGCTATTTTCGGAATTGAGCCAAATGAAGCTGTTATGCATGATATGGTAGTTAATTACCTTGCTAATCAGCGCCAGGGTACACAGTCAACTCTTACTCGTACAGAAGTAAGCGGCGGTGGTAGAAAGCCTTGGAGACAGAAGGGAACAGGTCATGCAAGACAGGGTTCCATCCGTGCTCCTCAGTGGGTACACGGCGGAGTTGCAATCGGTCCTAAGCCAAGAAGTTACAGATTCACTGTAAACAAGAAGGTTAGAAGACTTGCAATGAAATCAGCTTTATCTGTAAAGGTAAAGGATAACAATCTTCTCGTTCTTGATGCAATCAAGATGGAAGAATTCAAAACAAAAACAATAGTTCAGATGTTAAAGGCTCTCAATGTTGAAGGCAAAGCTCTCATCGTAATGCCTGAAGTTGATCAGAAGGTAATCAAGAGCGCTGCTAACATTCCTGGAGTAAAGGCTACACTTGTTAACACTCTGAATGTTTATGATATTTTAAACTATGATAAATTCATCGTAGTTCAGGATGCAGTTACAAAGATCGAGGAGGTGTACGCATAATGAAGGCACCACAGGATATCGTTCTCAAGCCTGTTATTACTGAAAGAAGTACAGATGCTCTTCAGGCAGGTAAGTACACTTTTAAGGTTGCTAAGAACGCAAACAAGATTGAAATAGCAGACGCAGTTGAAAAACTTTTTGACGTAAAGGTTGCTAAAGTAAACACAATGAACTGCAACGGCCGTACAAAGCGCGTTGGCAGATACGTTGGTAAAACAGCTGACTGGAAAAAAGCTATCGTTACATTAACAGAAGATTCAAAGACAATCGAATTCTTCGACGGAATGTTCTAATTGAACTTCGAAAATTAACGAAGATAGCATGAAGCTGTTTTCGTATGGGAGTAATGCTCCCGCAAAAAATGCATTTAAGGAGTGAAAATAATGGCAATTAAGACATACAAGCCGACGACTCCTTCACGTCGTAACATGACAGTTACAGACTACTCAGAGTTGTCAAAGGTTGCTCCGGAGAAAAGTTTACTTGAGCCATTAAAGAATAAATCAGGTAGAAACAGCTACGGAAGAATCACAGTTCGCCACAGAGGCGGCGCAAACAGAAGAAAGTACCGTGTAATTGACTTTAAGCGTGACAAGGACGCTATGGACGCAAAGGTAATGACCCTTGAATACGATCCAAACCGTTCAGCTCATATCGCACTTCTTCAGTATGAAGACGGCGAAAAGAGATACATCATCGCTCCAAACGGACTTAAAGTCGGCGATACAGTAAGAAGCGGATCAGATGCAGATATCAAGCCTGGTAACGCACTTAAACTCGTTGATATCCCGGTTGGTACTTTCATTCACAACGTTGAATTATATCCTGGAAAGGGAGCACAGCTCGTTCGTTCAGCCGGAAACATGGCACAGCTCATGGCTAAGGAAGGCGAATATGCACTTCTCAGACTTCCTTCAGGTGAATTAAGAAACGTACCTAATACATGTAAAGCAACAGTTGGTCAGGTAGGAAATATCGACCATGAAAACGTTAATTACGGTAAAGCAGGTAGAAGACGTCATATGGGTTGGAGACCTACAGTTCGTGGTTCTGTTATGAACCCTTGCGATCACCCACACGGTGGTGGTGAAGGTAAATCACCAGTTGGTCGTCCAGGTCCTGTTACTCCTTGGGGTAAGCCAACACTCGGCTACAAGACCCGTAAGAAGCATAACCGTTCAGACAAGTTCATCGTAAAACGCAGAAACGGTAAATAATTCTTGAAAGGAGGAAATTATAATGAGCAGAAGTATTAAGAAGGGACCTTATGTTCAGGAGGTACTTTTTAAGAGAGTTGTGCAGATGAATGAAGCAGGCGAAAAGAAGGTTTTAAAAACCTGGAGCCGTTCTTCAACAATTTTCCCGGAGTTTGTTGGACACACATTTGCTGTTCATGACGGTCGTAAACACGTTCCGGTTTATGTTACAGAAGATATGGTAGGTCACAAACTTGGAGAGTTTGCTCCTACAAGAACTTATAAGGGCCACGCTGGTTCTAAAACAACAAATAACGGTAAATAAGGAAGGAGGAATACACGATGGAATCAAGAGCTTATTTAAGAAATATCCGTATTTCACCTAGAAAAGTAAAGATCGTTCTCGATCTTATCAGAAACAAGCCGGTTGAATATGCAATGGCTACTCTGAAAGCTACTCCAAAGGCTGCTTGTGAAGATCTTGAGAAGCTTCTCAAATCTGCTATAGCAAATGCGGAAAACAATTTTAGCATGGATAAAGAAAAACTCTACGTTGCAGAGTGTTACGTTTCTCCGGGAACAATAATGAAGCGCATTATGCCTAGAGCACAGGGCAGAGCTTACAGAATTCTTAAGAGAACATCACATGTAACAATGGTTTTAAAAGAAAAAGAATAATCCCAAATAGGAGGTAGACTATGGGCCAGAAGGTAAATCCACACGGTTTCCGTGTTGGCGTTATTAAGGATTGGGATTCACGTTGGTTTGCAAACAAATCTGCATTCGGCGATACACTTGTTGAAGATTACAACATCCGTAACTTCATCAAGAAAAAGCTTTACGCAGCAAGCGTTGCAAAAATCGAAATTGAACGTTTCGTAGACAAGACAAGAATCCATATTCACTGCGCTAAGCCTGGTATTGTTATCGGTAAGGGCGGTGCTGAAATAGAAAAACTTCGTCAGGAAGTTGAAGCAATGATGTCAGGTAACTCACAGGTACTTATCAATATCGTTGAAGTTAAGCAGCCTGATCTCAGTGCTCAGTTAGTTGCTGAAAAGATCGCTCTCGACCTCGAAAACAGAATTTCATTCAGACGTGCTATGAAGCAGTCAATCGGTCGTGCAATCCGTCTCGGTGCTAAGGGTATCAAGACAAGAGTTTCAGGACGTTTAGGCGGTGCTGAAATCGCAAGAGCAGAAAGCTATAATGAAGGTACTATTCCGCTTCAGACAATTCGTGCTGATATAGATTATGGTTTTGCAGAAGCTCATACCACATATGGACGTTTAGGTGTTAAGGTTTGGATCTACAAGGGCGAAATCCTTAAGGGTGAATCTTCAGACAAAAATGAAGACAAGGCTCCTGCAAGAAAGAAGAATGATGATAACAAGAGATCATTCCGCAGACCAAGACCGGCTAAAAAAGAAGAAGGAGGTAACCAGTAATGCTACTTCCAAAGAGAGTAAAATATCGTAGAGTGCAGAGAGGTCGTATGACAGGAAGAGCACTCAGAGGAAATAAAGTATCAAATGGTGAGTACGGTTTACAGGCTTTACAGCCGGCTTGGATCACATCAAACCAGATCGAAGCTGCCCGTATTGCAATGACACGTTACATCAAGCGTAACGGTAAAGTTTGGATCAAGCTTTTCCCGGATAAGCCGGTAACAAGTAAGCCAATCGGTACTCGTATGGGTTCCGGTAAAGGTGCTCCTGAATATTGGGTAGCAGTTGTTAAACCAGGCAGAGTAATGTTTGAAATAGCAGGTGTATCTGAAGAAGATGCAAGAGAAGCTATGCGTCTTGCTATGCACAAGCTCCCAATCAAATGTAAATTTGTTAGTAAAGAAGCAGAGGGAGGCGAGCAGTAATGAAAGCAACTGACGTTAGAGAAATGTCTATGGACGAAATGAACACAAAGTTAGATGATCTGAAGAAGGAGCTTTTTGCTCTCCGCTTTCAGCTGGCTATAAATCAGCTTGACAATACAGCTCGTTTAAAGGCTGTAAAGAAGGACATTGCTCGTATCAAGACTATTCTTCGTGAGCAGGAAATCCAGTCAAGCGTTAAGCAGTAAGAAAGGGAGGATTTAGCGATGTCTGAAAGAAGTCTTAGAAAAACAAGAGTCGGTAAAGTTGTTAGTGACAAGATGGACAAGACTGTTGTAGTTGCCATCGTTGACAATGTTAAACACCCACTTTATAAGAAGATCATTAAAAGAACTGTTAAGATGAAGGCTCATGATGAAAAGAATGAGTGCAAGATCGGCGACAGAGTTGAAATCATGGAAACACGTCCACTCTCTAAAGACAAGAGATGGAGAGTTACCGAAATCATCGAAAAAGCTAAGTAATTTTGAATTTAATTTTCATGCTGTAAACCAGCATTTATTTCTGAAAGGAGGAGAACGACTGTGATACAGATGCAAACTTACCTTAAGGTAGCAGACAACACCGGTGCTAAGGAACTCATGTGTATTAGAGTTTTAGGCGGTACACGCAGAAGATATGCAAATATCGGCGATGTAGTTGTAGCTTCTGTTAAGAAGGCAACACCCGGCGGCGTTGTTAAGAAGGGTGATGTTGTTAAAGCAGTTATCGTTCGTTCAGCAAAGGGCTTAAGAAGAGAGGATGGAACTTATATCCGCTTCGATGAGAACGCTGCTGTAATTATTAAGGAAGACAAGAATCCAAAGGGAACACGTATATTCGGACCAGTAGCAAGAGAGCTTCGTGACAAGGATTATACCAAGATATTAAGCCTTGCTCCGGAAGTATTGTAATGGAGGTGTCATGATGAGTAAAGTACATGTTAAAAAAGGTGACACAGTCGTTTTGCTGACAGGTAAGTATAACGATAAATTTGAAAGTGCTAATAAGAGAAAGACCGGTAAGGTTCTCGAAGTTAGCCCTAAGGAAGGCAAAGTAATCGTAGAAGGCATCAACTTTGTAACAAAGCATGTTAAACCTACCAGAATGGGTCAGGTTGGCGGCATTGTTAAGGCTGAAGCTCCTATTTATGCCTGCAAAGTTCAGCTCGTTTGCCCTAAATGCGGCAAGCCAACAAGAGTAGGTCATATTCTTGAAGATGGAAAAGATTCTAAGGAAAAGTTACGTGTTTGCAAAAAATGCGGAGCTTCATTTAAGTAAAGGAGAAACGACATGGCTAGAATGAAGGATTACTATGTTAGCACTGTAGCTCCTGCTCTGATGAAGAAGTTTGGCTACAAAAGCGTAATGCAGATTCCGAAGCTTGATAAAGTTGTTATCAATGTCGGAGCTGGTGAAGCTAGAGAAAATGCTAAGGTTATAGATGCAATTATGACAGATCTCGCAGCTATCACAGGTCAGAAGCCTGTAGTATGCCGTGCAAGAAAATCAGTTGCTAACTTTAAGCTTCGTGAAGGAATGCCGATCGGTGTTAAGGTTACATTAAGAAATGAACGTATGTACGAATTCGTTGACAAGTTCTTCAATGTTTCATTACCACGTGTTCGTGACTTCAGAGGCATTAACCCGAATTCATTTGACGGAAGAGGAAACTATTCAACAGGTATCAAAGAACAGCTCATCTTCCCTGAAATCGAGTATGATAAAATCGATAAAGTAAGAGGTATGGACATCAACTTTATCACAACAGCTAACACAGACGAAGAAGCAAAGGAACTGCTTACACTTATGGGCGCTCCGTTTGCAAAGTAATGTAGGAGGATTTAGATATGGCTAAAAAAGCAATGGTAAATAAGCAGCAGAAAACTCCTAAATACTCCACACGTGCTTACAACAGATGCAAGATTTGTGGAAGACCACATGCTTATCTCAGAAAATTCGGTATCTGCCGTATTTGTTTCAGAGAATTAGCTCATGATGGTCAGATCCCAGGAGTTAAAAAGGCTAGCTGGTAATATTACAAAGGAGGTTATTCAGCATGCAGATTACTGATACTATAGCAGATATATTAACAAGAATTCGTAATGCGAATTCAGCTAAGCACGCTACGGTTGACGTTCCCGCTTCAAATGTTAAGAAAGCTATCACTCAGATTCTCGTTGATGAAGGATATATAAAGAGCTTTCAGGTTATTGAAGATGGTAAGCAGGGTATTATAAGAATCACTCTTAAATACGGCGATAACAAATCACCAGTTATTACCGGCTTACGCAGGGTATCAAAACCAGGTTTACGTATTTATTCAAGTTGCGAAGACATGCCTAAGGTAAGAAAGGGTCTTGGTATTGCAGTTGTTTCCACATCAAAGGGAATCATGACTGACAAGAAGGCTCGTGAACTTAACGTAGGCGGCGAAGTTCTCGCATTTGTATGGTAAGGAGGACACATAATGTCAAGAATAGGTAGAATGCCGATCAGTGTCCCAGCCGGCGTAGAAGTTAAAAACGAAAACAATTTAATTACAGTTAAAGGCTCTAAGGGTACACTTTCCCGTCAGTTTTCAAAAGAGCTGGGCATCGAAGTTAAAGACGGCGTTATCACAGTAACACGTCCGTCAGAGAGCAAGGAACATAAATCACTTCATGGTCTTACAAGAACTCTTATCAGTAACATGGTAACAGGTGTTACAAGCGGTTTTTCCAAGAGCCTTGAAATCGAAGGTGTTGGTTACCGTGCTGCTAAGCAGGGTAAGAACCTCGTAATGAACCTTGGTTTCTCACATCAGGTTATCGTACCTGAAATCGAAGGAATCACAATTGACGTTCCTTCACCAAACAAAATCGTAGTAAACGGTATTGACAAACAGGTTGTTGGACAGGTTGCTGCTGAAATTCGTGAAAAACGTCTCCCTGAACCATATAAGGGCAAGGGTATCAGATACGAAGGCGAAAGAATTATCCGTAAAGAGGGTAAAGCCGGTAAGGGCAAGAAGTAATAAAAGGAGTGAATCGCAATGGTTAAAAAGGCTGATAAAAGCAAGGCTAGAGAAGCCAGACACCGTAGAGTACGTGATAAGATTTCTGGCACACCGGAGCGTCCGCGTCTTAGTGTTTTTCGCTCCGCAAAGCACATCTATGCACAGGTTATTGATGATGTAAATGGTGTAACATTAGCATCAGCATCAAGCCTTGAAAAAGGTTTTGACGGTAACGGCGGTAATATAGAAGGCGCTCGCAAGGTTGGTCAGATGATTGCCCAGAATGCTCAGAGCAAGGGTATCACATCTGTTGTTTTTGACAGAGGCGGTAATCTTTATCATGGTCGTGTTAAAGAGCTTGCTGAATCTGCTCGTGAAAACGGATTACAGTTCTAATGAAGGAGGTAAAGCACTTTGGCTAAAATAGACGCTTCAACACTTGAACTTTCTGAGAAGGTTGTTGCTATTAACAGAGTATCAAAAACTGTTAAGGGCGGTCGTATCATGAAGTTCGCAGCTCTCGTAGTAGTAGGCGATGGCAACGGAACAGTTGGTTTCGGTATTGGTAAATCAGGAGAAGTTCCGGACGCTATTCGTAAAGGAATCGAAGATGCTAAGAAAAATCTCGTTAAGATCCCGCTCAGAGGAACAACAATTCCTCATGATATAATCGGTAAATTTGGTGCAGGCTCAGTTCTTATGAAACCAGCTGCTCCCGGTACCGGTGTTATCGCCGGTGGTCCTGTTCGTGCCGTTGTTGAAATGGCAGGTATCAAGGATATCAGAACAAAATCACTTCGTTCAAATAACCCATGCAATGTTGTAAGAGCTACAATTCAGGGTCTGAGCGAATGTACATCTGCAAAACAGGTTGCTGAAAAGAGAGGCAAAACTGTTAAGGAAATATTAGGTTAAGGAGTGAGTTCAATGTCAAAAGAGATCAAGCTCGTAAAAAGCCTTATAGGCTGCAAAAAGAATCAGATCGCTACAGCTCATTCACTTGGACTTAAGAAAATCGGTGAAGTAACAACTCAGCCGGACAATGAGCAGACGATGGGTAAAATCAAGACAATTTCTCACCTCGTTGAGGTTAAAGAAGTATAAACAAGGAGGTGCACAAACATGAAGTTACATGAATTAACTCCGGGACAGGCTGCTAAAGAATGTAAGCGTATCGGAAGAGGAAACGGTTCAGGTAATGGTAAAACTGCCGGTAAAGGTCATAAAGGACAGAAAGCTCGTTCAGGCGGCGGTGTCAGAATCGGCTTCGAAGGTGGACAGATGCCTTTAATGAGACGTATTCCTAAGAGAGGCTTTAACAATGTTTTTGCTACAAAATATGCAGTAATCAATGTTTCAGATCTTAATAAATTTACTGACGGAACAGTAGTTGATACAGAATTACTCAAAGCATCCGGATTAGTAAAAAAAGAATATGATGGTGTTAAGGTTTTAGGAAACGGTGACATTACATCTAAAGTTACAGTTAAGGCTGCAAAATTTTCTCAGTCAGCTGTAGAGAAAATCGAGAAAGCCGGTGGGAAGACTGAGGTGATGTAATGTGATCGAGACATTAAAAAATGCTTGGAAAGTTGAGGAAACTCGTAAAAAACTTTTCTACACATTACTTCTCATCATAGTCTTCAGAATTGGATCAGTATTTGTAACAGCTCCGTTCATCAGTACTGATGTTGTTAAAGACTGGCTTGCTTCCAATTCAGAAAACAGTGCACTTGGTTATTTAAACCTGTTTTCAGGTGGTGCTATGGAAAAGGCTACAGTATTCGCTTTAGGAATACAGCCTTTCATCAACGCATCAATTATCGTTCAGTTACTTACTTATGCTATTCCGCCTCTTGAGCGTTTGTCTAAAGAGGGCGAGGAAGGCAGAAAGAAAATTGATAAAATTTCAAATTTTGTTTCCCTTGGACTTGGTATTTTCATGGCATTTGCTTATTATCTGACCATGAAAACAGCCGGAGCTCTTGTTTATACTTCAGGATTTGAAGGAACATTTTCAGCAATAGTTATCATCACAGTGTTTATCACCGGATGTATGGGTGTTGTATGGATAGGAAACAGAATCAGTGAAAAAGGCATCGGAAACGGTGTTTCAATACTTATCTTTATAGGTATTCTCGCAAATATCCCGACAGGACTTATGAACATTATAGATGCAGCTAAGAATCAGCCAAATCCTTATGTTTTTGTTGCAGTCGGAATAATCTTACTGTTCATCTTCATTATCGGTTTCATTGTTTACATGAATGAAGCTGAAAGAAGAATTCCGATACAGTATGCAAAAAGAGTTGTAGGAAGAAAGCAGTACGGCGGACAGAGCACACATATTCCGGTAAAGGTAATTATGAGTGGTGTAATGCCTATCATCTTTGCAAATGCGTTTGTTTCTCTTCCAATGACCATAGGAATGTTTTTCCCTGCTAAAGCAGACGGAACATCAGCATGGGATAAATTCTATTATGGTTTCCAGAAATGGTTCTCATTTAGAAGCGCTCCATATGCAATTGCACTGTTTATTTTGATCATAGCATTTAACTATTTCTATGTATCAATGCAGTACAATCCGATTGAAATAGCTAATAATCTTCGTCAGTCAAACGGCGGTATCCCGGGTATCAGACCTGGTAAACCAACATCAGACTACATTCAGAGAGTTCTTTCAAAGATCACACTCGTCGGAGCTATTTTCCTTGGATTTATAGCAGTTATTCCATGTATCATCGCTGCACTGTTCCCGCAGATCGGAAGTCTCGCACTTGGTGGTACTTCAGTACTTATCCTTGTTAGCGTTGCTCTTGAAACTGTAAGAACACTTGAATCACAGCTTATGATGCGTCATCATAAGGGATTTCTTGAATAACAGGGGGTAAAAAAACATGAATTTGATTTTACTTGGTGCACCTGGTGCCGGTAAAGGTACACAGGCTGAAGTTATCTCAGAGGCACTTAACATTCCGCAGATATCTACAGGAAACATACTTCGTGAAGCTGTTAAGAACGGTACAGAGTATGGAATAAAAGCAAAAGCTGCAATGGACAGCGGTGCTTTGGTTTCAGATGATATCGTAATCGGAATTCTCAAAGATAGAATTGCTTGTGACGACTGCAAAAACGGATTTATTCTTGATGGTTTTCCGAGAACAGTTCCACAGGCAGAAGCTCTTGATGCAATGGGTGTTGTCATCGATAAAGTCATTGAGATTTTTGTTCCTGATGAAGTTATTAAACAGCGTGTATCAGGAAGAAGAGTCTGCAGCGGATGCGGTGCTACATATCATGTTGATTTCAAGCCTTCAAAGGTTGAAGGAAAATGTGACAAGTGTGGTGCAGATCTGATTATCAGAAAAGATGATCAGCCGCAGACAGTACTTGACAGACTGGATGTTTATCATAAACAGACAGCTCCTCTGAAGGATTATTATGAAAAACAGGGTAAGTTAAAAACTGTTGTAGGACAGGAAGAAGTAAAAGATACTTCTAAGCTTACACTTGAGGCAGTAGGAGCTTGATTATATGATCACAATTAAATCAACTGCTGATTTAGCGAAAATGCGTGCAGCCGGTAAGATTGCCGGCGGGGCATTGGAGCTTGCAGGCAGATCTGTAAAACCCGGAATGACAACAGCACAGCTTGACAAAATAATTCATGATTATATTGTTTCAAAAGGAGCTGTTCCATCATTTTTAGGTTATGGTGGTTTTCCGGCAAGTGCATGTATATCAGTAAATGAAGAACTTATTCATGGTATACCGAGCAATAAGAAAATTCTTAAAGCAGGCGATATCGTCAGTGTTGATGTTGGTGCTTTTAAGGATGGATTTCACAGTGATACATGTGCTACCTTCCCGGTTGAAGAAATATCAGATGAGGCAAAGGAACTTCTGAAGGTTACTAAAGACAGTTTATTTGCAGCAATTGGTATTGCTAAAGCAGGCGTAAGACTTGGCGATATATCCCATACGGTTCAGGAATACTGTGAATCAAGGGGATATGCTGTAGTAAAGAGATACTGCGGTCACGGCGTTGGCAGAAATCTTCATGAAGATCCAGAAGTTCCAAATTACGGAACAGCCGGACATGGTGCCAGACTTGTTTCAGGTATGACCATTGCCATTGAACCGATGATAAATGTCAAAGGTGAGGGCGTTAAAGTTCTGGGCAACGGATGGACTGTTGTTACGGCAAGCGGTTCTCTTTCAGCTCATTTTGAGCATACTATTGCTATTACTTCCGAAGGTGCAGTTATTCTTACTGAACCCTGACGGAGGATAATGTGGATATAGTAAAAGGCGTAGTAGTTAAAGCTGTTGCAGGCCGTGATTCAGGACGCTATTTTATTGTAGTGGATTATGAAGATAATTTTGTTTGGATCTCAGACGGAAAGACAAGAAAACTTGAATCTCCAAAAAAGAAAAAAATAAAACATCTGCATTTTACGGATACTGTGGCAGAAATTGATAAAATTACTAACAGGAAGCTTAAAGTGTATCTGGACAGTTTTAATTGTCCGGAAATCGAAAGTGAGGTTTAGATTATGTCTAAAGAAGACTCAATCGAAGTTGAAGGAACAGTAGTCGAAGCTCTTCCAAACGCTATGTTCCGTGTGGAATTACCAAACGGTCATAAAATCCTGACAAATATTTCAGGCAAATTAAGAATGAATTATATTCGTATAGTACCAGGCGATAAGGTAACTGTTGAGATGTCACCTTATGACCTGACAAGAGGAAGAATCACCTGGAGAAGCAAATAAGCTTCATCATGTGTTCACTTTTCTAACTATCAGAAGGAGGTATTTTCAATGAAAGTTAGACCTTCAGTAAAGCCTATGTGCGAGAAGTGCAAAATTATTAAACGCAAAGGCAAAATAATGGTTATTTGCGAAAATCCAAAGCATAAACAAAGACAGGGCTGATAATCAGTCCCATAGACGGAGGTGCAATTAGTTAATGGCAAGAATCGCTGGAATTGACTTACCGAAGAATAAGAGAATCGAAATCGGTCTTACTTATATCTTTGGTATTGGTAATACTACTGCTAAGAAGATTTTATCATCAACCGGTGTAAATCCTGACACAAGAGTTAAGGATCTTTCTGAAGAAGATGTTAACAAACTTCGTGAGTATATTGACAAGAATTGTAATGTTGAAGGTGACCTCAGAAGAGAAGTTGCTCTTGACATCAAGAGACTTGTTGAAATCAACTGCTATCGTGGAACACGTCATCGTAAAGGTCTCCCTGTTAGAGGTCAGCGTACCAAGACTAACGCCAGAACTCGTAAGGGTCCTGTTAAGACAATAGCTAACAAGAAGAAGTAAGGAGGGAAATGAACAATGGCACAGCAGAAGAAAAAAGTTACAGTTAAAAGACGTAGAGAACGTAAAAACATTGAAAACGGCGCTGTTCATATCCAGTCCACTTTCAATAACACAATCGTTACTATCACTGACGTTCAGGGTAACACAATTTCATGGGCATCATCAGGCGGACTGAACTTCAGAGGTTCAAGAAAGTCCACACCATTTGCTGCTCAGAGTGCTGCTGAAGTAGCTGCTAAGGCTGCTATGGAACACGGTCTTAAGTCTGTAGAAGTTTATGTAAAGGGACCTGGTTCAGGACGTGAAGCTGCTATCAGAGCTCTTCAGACTGTAGGTCTTGAAGTTAAGATGATCAAGGATGTAACACCTATTCCTCATAACGGATGCCGTCCTCCAAAGAGAAGACGTGTATAGTTTACAGCTTTTTCACCATATTTATTAAAATACGAAACCAAGCTAATGTTTACTTGGCGTCGAATGATTTAAAAAGATTCGATATTATTTAAAAAACGGAGGTAATAGCAATGGCTATTAGTAAAGAACCAATTCTCAAGAGATGCAAATATTTAGGAATCAGCCCTGCTGTAATGGGCGTTGGCAAAGATACAAACCGTAAAGGCGATCAGGGCAACAGAAAAAAAGTTTCTGAATACGGTATGCAGCTCAAGGAAAAACAGAAGTTAAAATTCATATATGGTGTTCTTGAAAAACAGTTCTATCATTATTTTGAAATAGCTGAAAAACAGGCTGGTCAGGCTGGTACAAACCTTATCACTCTTCTTGAATCAAGACTTGATAACGTTGTATTCAGAATGGGACTTGCTTCAACAAGACGTGAATCAAGACAGCTCGTTTCACACGGTCATTTCAGTGTAAATGGTAAGAAGATTGATATTCCTTCTTACAGAATCAAACCGGGTGATGTTATCACTCTCAGAGAAAACAGCAGAAAGAGCACAAAGTTTAAGGAAATCGTTGAAACAACTAACGGCAGAGTAGTTCCGCTCTGGCTCGAAGCTAACAAAGACGATTTTTCAGCTAAAGTTGTTCGTATGCCTGTTAAGGAAGACCTTGACTATGAAGTTGAAGAGCATTTGATCGTCGAACTTTATTCAAAGTAATATTGAATTTGTTTTCATATTATTGGAATATTTTGACGTTCGAACGACTAAATACTATAAATGTGATTGCGAAATAGGAGGGTTTTCATGCTTGAAAGAATAGAAAAACCGGAAATTGAGACAGTTGAGCTCAAAAGTGACGGAAAATACGGCAAATTTGTACTTTCACCACTGGAACGTGGCTACGGTATTACTCTCGGTAACAGTTTAAGAAGAGTATTGCTCTCCTCACTTCCTGGTGTAGCTGTTACATCAGTAAAAATTGACGGTATACATCACGAACTTTCGACTATTCCCGGTGTTAAAGAAGATGTAACTGAAATAATCCTTAGCATAAAGGGATTAACAGCTAAACTTCACAGCGATGGTCCTAAAACCGTATTTATTGAAGCAGAAGGCGAGTGCGAAGTAACAGCCGGCGATATCAAGGCTGATTCAGAAGTTGATATTCTTGATCCCGGTATGCATATTGCAACACTTGGCAAAGATGCTAAATTATATATGGAAATTACTCTGGACAGAGGCAGAGGTTATGTTTCGGCAGAACGTAATAAACAGATTATCAATATGCCTATAGACATGATTGCTGTTGACAGTATATATACTCCTGTTTTAAAGGTAAATTATCAGGTTGAAGATACTCGACTTGGTCAGGTTACAGATTTTGATAAGCTTACTTTAGAGGTTTGGACAGATGGAACTATTTCTGCCAAAGAGGCTATATCTCAGGCAGCCAATCTCCTCAACGAGCATCTTAAGCTATTCATAGATCTTTCAGAGGAAGCATGTATAGCTGAAGTATTAGTCGAAAAAGACGATAAGGGTAAAGAAAAAATCCTTGAGATGACCATTGAGGAACTTGACTTATCGGTACGTTCGTTTAATTGCTTAAAACGTGCGGGTATTAATACCGTAGATGACCTGATCAACAAGTCAGAAGAAGAAATGATGAAGGTTCGTAATCTCGGTAAAAAATCTTTCGATGAAGTTAAGGAAAAATTACAGTCACTTGGATTTGACCTTTCTTCAGAAGAAGAATAAGAAACAATTATTTACAGCTGGATGAATTTCAGCGTTTGAGTATAAGAAGGAGTGAATTTCAATGCCAGGTACAAGAAAGCTGGGTAGAACAACAGATCACAGAAAAGCTATGCTCAGAGCTATGGTTACATATCTGCTTGAAAACGGACAGATTGAAACAACTGTAACAAGAGCTAAGGAAGTACGTGCTGTTGCAGAAAAAATGATAACTCTCGGTAAAGTCAATGACCTGCACTCCAAGCGTCAGGTAATGTCTTATGTTACTAAGGAAGATGTTGTAAAGAATTTATTCGAAAATATCTCTCCTAAGTATGCTGACAGAAACGGCGGATACACACAGATCATCAAGATCGGTCCTCGTCGTGGTGACGCAGCAGAGATGGCTATTATCAAGCTTGTTTAATTAACTGATAATAAAAAACTTAATCCCTGTTCTGATTTATTTCAGGACAGGGATTTTTTATGTTCATTTAGCATAGCTAAAAGGATAATATGTTGAGATGTTCTGTTGAAGTCTAACAGACATACAAATTTCATATTTAAAAAACGCAAATATCATTGAAATATATATTTTTACTTGATATAATAGAAATTGGTGTAAGATAGATGATTTAATTAAGGATAAATTTTCAGATTGTTGACACAAATATGTAATACTTACGCAATAATATTAATTATAAAGTTATTGTTTTGGTTTCTATTACGAGGAGAGTAAATTATGACTATTTTTTCTATGTTTTTATTGCTTGGCGGATTATCATTTTTTCTGTTTGGAATGTCGGCTATGTCGAACGGACTCGAAAAGATCGCAGGAGGAAAGCTTGAAACAGCATTGAAAAAGCTGACTTCAAACCCGTTTAAAAGTATTCTTCTTGGCGGTGGTATAACGATAGCAATACAGTCTTCATCAGCTATGACAGTTATGCTGGTCGGACTTGTAAACTCAGGAATAATGGAATTAGGATCGACTATAAGCGTAATTATGGGTTCCAATATAGGAACTACTTTTACGACATGGATACTTAGTCTTCAGGGAATGAATGCAAAGGACAATGTTTTTCTTGAACTTCTCAAACCTGAAAATTTTGCTCCTTTAGTTGGATTTTTTGGAATTGTAATGATAACTTTCTGCAAGAAACAGAAGAAGAAAGATATAGGTTCAATTTTAGTTGGTTTCTCTATCCTTATGTACGGTATGGTCATGATGTCACAGGCATGTGAGCCGTTAAAGGAATCAGCAAAATTCCAGCAGATGCTGACAGTATTTAATAATCCGATAGTAGGTGTACTGGTAGGAACAATCTTTACAGCGCTTATTCAGAGTTCAGCAGCTTCAATTGGTATTTTGCAGACTCTTTCAGGTAAAACACCGATAACATACTCAATGGGTATACCGATTATTCTCGGACAGAATATTGGTACATGTATTACTGCAGTACTTGCGTGTTTCGGAGTAAATAAGGATGCAAAAAGAGTTGCAGCTGTACATACTATCATAAAGATACTTGGTACTATTATTTTCCTTGTTCTGTATTATGCAGCAGATGCAATTTTCAGGTTTAAATTTTCTGATACAAATATGAATTCGTATGGAATAGCACTTGTTCATACTGTTTTTAACGTGTTGAATACTCTTGTACTTCTTCCGTTCTCAAAGCAGCTTGAAAAACTTTCAAGACTTGTTATCAAGGACAGCGAAAAGGATGAAAAACAGAGCTATACATTACTGGATGAAAGACTTCTTACTACACCTGGTTTTGCTATTTCAGAAGCAAGAGCACTTACAGAAAAGATGGCAATCATGTCAAAGGAAAATCTTATTGAATCTCTTGATATGGTCATGAACTATGACAAGAAACTCTGTGAAAAAATAATTGAAGAAGAAGATATAGTCGATGATTATGAAGATAAATTAGGTACTTATCTTGTAAAGCTGTCAGGAATGGCTCTGAAAAAGGAAGATGCTACTGTTGTATCACAGCTTTTGCATTGTATAGGAGATTTTGAAAGAATATCAGACCACTCAGTAAATCTTGTTCAGGTTGCAGAGGAAATGCAGGAGAAAAATATTTCTTTCTCTGATGCTGCTATAGAAGAAATAAAAATAATGATGGGTGCTGTATCAGAGATTCTTGATCTTACAATTACTGCGTTTGTAAATGGTGATGTTAAGCTTGCGAGCCGAGTTGAACCTCTTGAAGAAGTAATTGACGGATTAAGAATGGAATTGAAAAACCGACATATTTTAAGACTTCAGGAAGATAAATGTACTATAGAGTTAGGATTTATTTTCTCTGATCTTCTTACAAATCTTGAAAGAGTATCCGATCACTGCTCAAATATTGCAGTATGTCTTATTCAGCTTCAGAAGGACGTGTTCGACACACATGAATATATTACAAATCTTAAGGAAAATGACGATGCATTCCAGAAGATGTGTGATATTTACGTAGAGAAATACAAAATTCCTGAACTTGCAAGATAAATAAATTAAATAAGTTTTATTAACCGGACATATAATATGTCCGGTTTTTTTACAAAAAAGCGTATTTGATATATTATGTATATTATATATCTTTATGATTGTAAAAACTATCAAAAACATAACATCAATAAGTTGATGTCTATACACAATATAAAAAAAATCGTATTAAAAACATGCACAATAAACATATTGAAAAGTGGATAAAAAGAGAAACATATTACAAATAATTAGCAAAAAAATTATATTCATAAAATTAAATAATTACTAAATTAATTTCAAACAACGTAAAATCGTATTTGAACAATAATTGTCGGAAATAAACAAAGGGGTTGACATAAGAGCTGAGAAAAGTGTATAATCTTATCGTAAGTGTATTATTAAGCTATAAAAAAATTTGAACGAGGAGGCCAGGAGTTACTGATTGCTTGTGTATTAAAATGATAATAAGCAGAACCCTTTCAGTTATTTTGTTATAATGTAATTCGGAATAAGGTGTGGTGTCCTTCCTGTTACATTTCGTTATTGGGCAAATATATCTGATTAGTATTTATTTTAGTCTGTGAGAAACATTGCATAATTAATGCACATTTAAGAAGGAGTCTATACTATGAGCAAAATAATAAAAAAAGTAGCCGCAATAATTGCTGTATCTGCAATTGCTGCTTTCACAACTTTTGCTGCATCAGCTGATGAATCACCTGCCAAACTTAATCTTTCCGGTAATGTTACAGGAAATCCGGGAGAGAGTGTGTTTGTCGATGTTATGATAAGCGGTGCCGCTTTAGAGTATGATTCTTTGGGATTAATGGTAGAATATGATAAAGCTCTTACACTTCAGAATGTAGGAAGTGAATATGGTGATATGAATTTCGGTGTTGCATCCCGTGATGATTCTTCATATTGCCTTGTATATGATTTTATGGGTAGTGCTTTCAGATACGAAGTTGGGGATACTCTGTTTACATTTGAGTTTAAACTTCCTGAAGATGCTGCAGAAAATCAGAAATATCAGGTTAAGTGGGCTCAGAATGACACATTTACTCCAGTTTTGAGCAATACTTCCCTTGACGATTCCAAATTAGCATTTGAATTATCAAGTGAGGAAGATGCGGTTACCTGTATTGGCGGCAAAGCAGAGGAAAGCACAGATGCTGCTGAACCGGTTGATGAAAAAACTGATACTGCACCTGTTGTCAAGAAATATGATACAGTTGAAAAGCTTGTTAAAGTTACAAGAAGAGAACAGCAGATCAGAGATATCAAAAAAGATTCAAATTATTCCAATTTCTTAAATCAGTATTATGAACAGCAGCAGATCCTTCAGAATTCTGTTGCAAAATTAGGATGATAAATTTTTTCGGTCATATACTTAAAAATAAGTATATGACCGTTTTTTTTATTATACTTTGATTTTTACAGGACTGTACTGAAAAAAAACGTTTATAAGCTTGCTTAATACCTCCTTTTTTAGTATAATAAAAATAATGTATTAAAATTATGGAGGCATTTATCATGAAAAAAGTTGGTTTTTTAGGCGCAGGAAACATGGGCTATGCTATTATGAAAGGTATATTGTCCAGCGGGCTGAGCGATATTGCACTGTTTGCATATGATACAAACGGTGAAGCAGCTAAAAGGGCTGCAGATAACGGAATAGTAATTACACAGAATGAAAAAGAGCTTGTTGAAAAAAGCGATTATATTTTTCTGGCTGTAAAGCCGCAGGTGCTTTCAGGTGTTCTTGAAACAATAAAGGATTCTGTATCAGCTGATAAAGTAATTATATCGATCGCAGCAGGCATAACAGGTGAATTTTTAAAGAAGCATCTTATAGATGATCTTAAAGCCGTACTGGTTATGCCAAATACCCCTCTTCTGCTTGGCGAAGGCGCAACAGCACTTGCCAAAGTTGAGCCTACATCCGATGAAGAGTTTTCTTTCGTATGTGATATCTTTAAGGCATGCGGTGATATAGCTGTTCTTACTCCTGACAAAATGAAAGAAGTAATAGCTGTAAACAGCAGCAGTCCTGCTTTTATTTATCTGTTTGCAAAAGGATTTATTGAATATGCAGCTGAAGTCGGAATTGAAGAGGAAACCGCAAAGACTCTTTTTGCAAAGACACTTATCGGTTCTGCAAAAATGATCACAGATTCAGGTCATTCTCTTGATGAGCTTATTAAAATGGTATCATCTCCGGGCGGTACAACACTTGCAGGACTTGACAGACTGTACGAAGGCAATCTTACCCGTGTAGTAAAAAATGCATGTGAAAGCTGTACCAAAAGAGCATATGAACTTTCCGGTCAATAATTTGAGGTGAAAACATGGCGAATATTTTTATACAAAACTATGGAAAAGCAGGTTCAGGAATAGCAAAAAATGATCCTAAAAGAAGAGGTGCCAAGCTTTTTTTTGAAATTTACGGAACACATATGTGGAAGCTTTTCGGACTGAATTTTATTTATCTTCTTTTCTGCATTCCGGTCGTAACAATTGGTCCGGCTACTGCTGCCATGGTCAAAGTACTTAAGGATTATTCAATAGATAAACATGTAAACCTCATGGGTGATTTCTGGAGTGCTTTCAAGCAAAATTTCGGCAAAGCTTTTGTGTGGGGGCTTATAAATATATTATCGTTCTTTCTGATGACACTGGGAACACGAACATACTCGGGAATAATTGATGATGAAAATCTTCTGGAATCTTATCATTTACCCGCTGTATTTTTTAAAATTCTTACAGTTCTGACTATAAGTGTTGGAATTTTCCTTATAGTAATAAATTTTTATTATTTTCTTATGCTGGTATCGACAAATCTGAAATTTATTGACAGGTTTAAAAATTCTCTTGCACTGGTTTTTATTGCTCCAAAGCAAAATATATTATGCCTGCTACTGTTTATTTCAATTCCTTCATTTATATTAGCATTAATATTTAGTTTAACCAGACTCTTTTATATCGGATTTATTCTATTTTTGTTTTTCCCTTTTTCTTTTATTTGGTTTACAGTATGTTTCAACTGTTATCCTGTAGTTCAAAAATATGTTATTAATCCTTATTATGAGGCAAAAGGTGAAGTAAATCCGGAGCTTCAGCAGGAAACAGATGATGACGATGAAGAAGTTATTTTTAAAGATATGGGAGGACAGGAAGCACCGACTGATTTAAACGGCGGCAATGACAAGGGCTTTAAGAAGAAAAAGGAAAAGATGCCGGCCACCCCGAAAGGAAAAGTTATAAAATAAATTTTTTAACTTTCTCTTTACAAATATGATACAATATGCTATAATATTATCTGTACCGTGTACTTGGAATATGGACTAATTGCCCGACGGAGAAAACTCTTCAGGGAAAATACTGTCATATGACAGTTCCACCCGCCTTATTCTATGTTATCGGCGAAAATTATTCAAAGAGGTGAAAATAATGTTACTTAAAGAAGAAAAAGCAGCTGTTATTGAGGCTAACAAGACTCATGAAACTGACACAGGATCTCCTGAAGTTCAGATCGCTATTCTTACAAAGAGAATCAATGATCTTACTGAACATCTTAAGGTTCATAAGAAAGACCATCACTCAAGAAGAGGTCTTCTCAAGATGGTTGGTCACAGACGTAACCTTCTCAACTACCTTATGAAGAAGGATATCGTAAGATACCGTGCTGTAATCAACAAACTTGGTATACGTAAGTAATTATAAAAGGCAGTTGGGAGTCGATCCTTTCTGCCTTTTACACATTTAGCATTCTTAAAAAATGGTTTTGGCAGTAATAATTTAGCATTAAACAGAGCATTTGAATATATCATGTTCAAATATTATTCGAATTTTCTGTTTATTGCTGAATGTACTGCCTCATACCAAATTT
This sequence comes from Oscillospiraceae bacterium, assembly GCA_045628605.1. Classification (GTDB taxonomy): domain Bacteria; phylum Bacillota; class Clostridia; order Oscillospirales; family Ruminococcaceae; genus HUN007. The sequence continues at coordinate 38,554 of JAZQPR010000186.1, read as the reverse complement.
AATTTAACGGAGGCGTATTATAATGTTTTTTGAAAAGTACAGAAAATTTGAAACAACTTTTGCAGGAAGACCGCTTGTGGTTGAAACAGGAAAGACATGCGGACTTTCAAATGGTTCATGCTGGGTAAGATATGGAGAAACAGTTGTAATGGCAAACGTTACAGCAAGCCCTAAGCCAAGAGAAGGCGTAGATTTCTTCCCTCTTTCTGTTGACTATGAAGAGAGACTTTATTCAGTAGGCAAGATCCCGGGATCATTTATGAAGAGAGAAGGCAAGCCTTCAGAAAAGGCTATCCTTACTTCACGAGTTGTTGACCGTCCTATCAGACCTCTTTTCCCTAAGGACATGAGAAATGACGTATCTGTAGTTATGACAGTTCTTGCTGTTGATCCTGATAACTCACCTGAGATCACAGGTATGATAGCTACTTCAATAGCTATTTCAATTTCAGATATTCCGTGGAACGGACCTGTTGCAGGTGTAAGTGTTGGTCTTATTGACGGTGAACTCGTTCTTAACCCTACTCTTGAACAGAGAACACACAATGACCTTAACCTTACAGTAGCTGCTTCAATGGAAAAGATCGTTATGATCGAAGCAGGTGCTAACGAAGTTCCTGAAGAAAAAATGCTTGAAGCAATTGAATTTGGTCATGCAGAAATCAAGAAAATAGTATCATTTATCAGTGATATCCAGAAAGAAATAGGCAAGAAGAAATTCGAATTTGAATCAATGGAAGTTGACCATGATCTGTTCGAAGGCATCTGTGAAATGGCAGAAGAAAAGGTTAAATTTGCTCTTGATACAGATGACAAGAACATTCGTGAAGAAAGACTTCAGCCTATCAAGGATGAAATACATGCAAAATACGATGAAGCTTATCCGGAACAGATCGCTATGATCGATGAATGTATATACAAGCTTCAGAAGAAGATAGTAAGAAACTGGCTTTATGAAGGCAAACGTGTTGACGGCAGAAAGATCGATGAGATCAGACCTCTTAACTCAGAAGTCGGACTTCTTCCGAGAGTTCACGGATCAGGTCTTTTCACCAGAGGACAGACACAGGTTCTTACAGTATGTACTTTAGGTCCTGTCAGTGATGCTCAGAAGATCGACGGACTTGATGAAGAAGATTCAAAGAGATATATGCATCATTATAATTTCCCTTCATATTCTGTTGGTGAAACAAAGCCAAGCAGAGGACCGGGAAGACGTGAGATCGGTCACGGTGCACTTGCTGAAAGAGCACTTGAACCTGTAATTCCGCCAGTTGAAGAATTCCCATATGCACTCAGACTTGTTTCAGAAGTTCTTTCATCAAACGGTTCAACATCACAGGGTTCTATCTGTGGTTCTACTCTTGCTCTTATGGATGCAGGCGTACCGATCAAAGCTCCTGTAGCAGGTATTTCATGCGGACTTATCACAAAGCCTGATTCAGATGAATTTATGACAATGGTTGATATCCAGGGTCTCGAAGACTTCTTCGGCGACATGGACTTCAAGGTTGGCGGTACTCATAAGGGTATTACAGCTATTCAGGTTGATATCAAGGTTGACGGTCTTACAATGCCTATCATAAGAGAAGCATTTGAAAAGACAAGAAAAGGTCGTATCTACATTCTTGATGAGATCATGCTCAAGGCTATTCCTGAGCCAAGAGAACATGTCAGCAAGTATGCTCCTAAGATGCTTCAGACAAAGATCCCTGTAGATAAGATCCGTGAAGTTATCGGTCAGGGCGGTAAGGTTATTCAGAAGATCTCTGCTGAATGTGAATGTAAGATCGATATCAGTGAAGATGGTTCAGTATTTATCTCAGGAATTGATCTTGAAAAGACACAGAAGGCTCTTCAGGTTATCAATACTATTGTAAATGATCCTGAGGTTGGTGCTATTTATAAAGGAAAAGTTGTTCGTATAATGCAGTTTGGTGCATTTGTTGAAATTGCTCCCGGCAAGGACGGACTCGTTCATATTTCAAAGCTTGACAAATCAAGAGTTGAAAAGGTTGAAGATGTTGTTTCTATCGGCGACGAGATTATTGTAAAGGTTATGGAAATCGATAACCAGGGAAGAATAAATCTTTCTCGTAAGGATGCTCTTGCTGATATCGAAGCTAAGAAGTAATCATATTACAACACAGAACTTTTAAAAATCACAGAATGATAATATTTACCCTCACATTCGGAGTATAATCTCTGAATAGTGAGGGTATTTTATTAAATATTTCCGTTCTGTAAGCATCATCTGAATAAAAAAACAAAGGCTGCAGAGTTTTCTGCAGCCTTTGTAATATATTTAAATAAAACAATTAACCCATGTAAGGTTCATCAATTCTGACATTGGAAATGTCACCTGATTCAACAAGCAGTAATTTCAGAGAAGCGAGATCAGAAACGGTTATTTTGCCGTCACCGTTTACGTCTGCATTCTGTTCCAGACGACTGTTTAATGGAGTCGAATATAACAAACTGTTTGTGAGTTCGGTAAAATCACCGGCATTTACACATCCGTCAGCGTTGATATCGCCTATAAGAACAGTCAGTTCTCCTTCAAAAATAACTTCAATGTCATCATACAAAAGACTTTCGTTTCCTGTTTTTAAGTTGTCCAGCAAATTATCCCATTGAGTTTCATTTCCGCCGTATACAATAGTCATGATCATATCATCTGAATTAAACGCAAGTGATTCAATCTCAGTGACTGATGCAGGAATATATAAGGTATCAAGGTTTACACAGCTATAGAAACAAAACGTTGGTATTGATGTTAATTTTTCTGACAGTTTAACGCTCTGGAGATTTATGCATTCTGCAAATGCAAAGTTTTCTATATTGGTTACACTGTTTGGAATCTCTATATTTAAAAGACCTGTACATTTTGAAAACGCGGAAGCATTTATTTTCTCAAGTGAAGACGGTAAAATTACCTCTGTAAGTGTGTCATTCATAGTAAATGCAGCAACATCAATTGTTTTAACAGTATCAGGAACGGTAAAAGAAATATCATTTCCAAGATATCTGGTGAGAACCGTTTTATTTTCGTCCTCATAATGACATTTGTCCTCGTAATAATTTTTATAACTTGTGAGTGTTTTTCCGGTTTCTCCCTTATAACTGTTAAAATAGAATTTACAGTTTTCAAATATAGAAGGATCGCTAGGAAACGCTGTTGACTCTTCGCCTTCTTCAAAATTTACAAGTTTCAGTGATGTACAGTTGCTGAATGCACCTGTTCCGAAATCAGTAACTGAAGGAGGTATGCTTACGGTTTCTAAGGATTTACAGTCAGCGAAAGCATAGCTGTCGATTTTTTTAACGGTATTCGGAATTTTTAATTCAGTGATTTTTTTATTCAGACATCCTATTATTTCAAGCATATTTTTTGAATAAAGAATACTGTCTTTAATACAGTAATCTTCATTATCAGGATCTATCTCAATTTTTGGAATTGAAGACAGAATATTAAAATCATCTTCCGGGATACTGATTATGGTCTTAGGAAAATAAATACTTTCCGTTTCGTTCAGATTAAGAAAAAAACTTTTATCTACAGCTATGACATAATATTTTTTTCCCTGCATTTCGATATATTCCGGAATCTTGATATTTTTTTCAGCTTTTTTTATATCTACCAAAGTACATGAATTGTTGATCTGATCAAGCTCGTAGACTAAATTGTTTACAGTAACGGATATTACTGATACTTTATCGTCTGCTGCCAGAACAATATCGTTTTTGAAACTGTTTGAAACAAAACCTGTAGAAATACAACCTGCAGCAATTAAAACAGCAGTTGAATATGAAAAGACTTTGCTGAATATGTTCATATGGTGACCTCTCCTAAAATACAAATGTTAAACACAATAACCAGAAACTGACTCATATGTGATATGAAGAATCTCCGTTTTCTGTAACAGACGTATATCAGGCAACAAACGGTCAGGACGTTTCCTGAACAGTCCGGAAAATGATTCTTCATATGTTGTATGCTTTGAAAAAAGCTGATCTTTAAAATCGGTTATTATTATTACTATAATTATGCAATATTAATATTATTCTCAACACCTATATTAAATATACAACAATTATGAAAATTTGTCAATAATATGTTGATGTGTTGAACAACAAAAAGCCCATAGCAGCTTATTTTTTCTGCACTATGGGCTTTTTAGACAAAGGAAAGTGTATACTCTGACAAAAATGAAAAATCAGAATTCTTTGTATACAGTTTCAACAGCTATATTTGACAGATCAGCGTCTTCAACCAGACTTTTCGGAACAGTAGTTACCTGAAGCCATGCTCCCAGATCTTCTGTTACAGATGTGCCCGGTCCGGGTGTTTTCTGCTCAAGAGTAACAGTGACTTTCTTTTCGTTTACAAATACTTTTTTTACGTTTGCATCACAGCTTCCGGATGACGCGGAGCTTGTTGTCAGAATAAGAATATTGTCGTTGAAAAAGTCAGGATCTTCCTTTGAAAGATCTCCGACAGCTTCACTAAGATAGTTAATGTCGGTGTTTGGAAAAGGTGAAGTTGATGACAGTGATGAATACTTTTTGAATTCGTCCATGCTTGTAACAGCAACAGCTTTTTTTCCAAGCTCAACAGGATATGAACCTGTACGGATCGTAACTGTTGATACTGAAACGGTACTTTCTTCTTTTTTAACAACTTTACTGTGATATTCCGGTGTGAATGTATATACTACATCATCGTTAAAGTAATTTTTTGAAAGGATCGCAGTAATAACAGCTGCTCTGCTGTCATCTGTGCTTTTTACAGCTTCTGTTTTATTGATATTCATAATGACGCTGCTGTTGTCAAAGTCAATCGAATCCAAAGTTAATACAATATCAGATTCAGTTTTGGGATAGAAGAAAAGAATGATATTATTTTTGAAAAAGTCCGAAGAATTTACATCGATCCCGTTCCCGGAAAGCATCCCTGCTGTATCTTCACTGCTGAATTTTTTCAGTTCTTCAGCTGAAGAAGCCACAAAAAGAGTATTTTCATTAACATCTTTCAGCTTTGGAAGATAGAAAGCTGCGAAGTCACCGGATGACAGTCTTGTTTTTGTATTCTGATCTGAAGGACCAAGGTGCAAAACAGCCGGATCATGCATGATATACTGCTTCAGATAAGGAAGATCGGCTATATTAACTTCACCGTTTCCGTCAACGTCAGCAGCGAGGAGCTGATCCTTTGTAAAAGAGCAGTCTCCGAGAAGATAAAGTGAAAGATAGGAAAGATCAGTAAGATCAACTACCCGGTTTCCGTTGATATCTCCGTAGATTACATTGCTTTCTTCAGCGGAAACAGAACATATCATTCCTGCCGAACAAGCTAAAGCGAGTATTCCTGATAAAATTTTTTTCATAAATAAAACCTCCAATAATACTTATTTTTTAAACCAGAAAAATCTGTTCCATGATCCCGAACCATTCACGCACCCAGTATGTGGCGATAAGATAAGCCGGTGTCGAAGATGATATGCTGTCAGTGGAAATGTCCAGTTTTTCTGCTATCATAGAAGCTCTGAACTGATGAAAAGAATCGGTTACAAGAACGACGTCTGTTCCCAGTCCGTTTTCTTCAAGAAGCTTTTTTGAAAACTCCATGTTTTCATATGTATCTGTTGATTTGTCTTCCGTTATTATTCTTGATGGATCGATGCCGTTGCTTATAAGCCATACTTTCATGCACTCAGCTTCAGATATCGCTTCATCAGGACCCTGTCCTCCCGAAACGACAACAACTGAGTCAGGATATTCGGAAAGATAGCTGTAAGCAGCTTCGAGTCTTCTGTGAAGCATCAGACTAGGTGCTCCGTTATTGACTTTGCATCCGAGAAGTATGACAGGTTTGGATTCGTGCGGTTTGTCATTTATCTTTCTGACCATAAGAACTGAAAAAACAGATGCTGTAATAAACCCTGCAATAATAAAAACAGTAAATATTACAGAAATGATCTTTGCCGGTCCTGAAGAACAAAGCCTGCACAGTTTACCGTTGAATGCAAAGAAAACAAACATCAGAAAACATATAACAAGTCCGAATGCATTCCCGAGATTGAAAATGCGGACGTTGAGCGGAAGAAGAAACCAGACGGCTCCGATTATGCAGATCAGAGCTCCTGCAATTCTGATCGGAATGCTGTTAATATGAATCATATGATCACATATTTTCCTTTATAGCCTGAGCAAGCTGATCAGGGCAGGATGTGCCTTTTCCGCCGCAGTCAATGTTTTCAAGCCTTTTAACGATTTCTTCAGCTCTCATTCCTTCAGTCAGAGCTGAGAGTCCAAGATGATTTCCGGGACATCCGCCTGTTATAACAACATTTCTGACAATGCCGTCTTCAAGATCAAAAGTTATGTTTTTTGCACATATTCCTTTTGGAGTGTAATTTACTTTCATGGTTATTCTCCTTTATTATAGTAATTTGTAAAAAAGTATTAATAAGATAATCTTAGCATTATCAAAGAAAAAAGTCAAATACAGATGATTGTAAAAATGTATTGAAAAATGTTAAAATCCGAATAAAATGCATTATTTGTTTTATGAACTTGCAAAAAACAAATTAGTATATTGTAGTATTATATATTTATTTCTTTTGAAACAATGAGTATTTTGTACATTTGCACATTTATTTTTTTGAATTTAAAATATTATTGAATTTTAAAATGAATTATGATATAATAAAACTTGATTTTGGGTTTTTTTTAGATGGCGTTATGTTTATTTAATTATTTTGGAGGAATAACAATGGATGAAAATGTAAAAAACGGCAGCAAAATTACTATACTTGGTGCTGGAAATGTTGGTGCTTCAATTGCTTATACTTTTGCAGTTGCAGGAACATGTTCCGATATCGTTCTTGTTGATATCAACAAGGATAAGGCAGCAGGTGAAGCCATGGATATTCGCCAGGGTGTTTCTTTCAGCGAAGACATCACTATAACAGACGGAGAATACGAGGATGCTCGTGATTCCGATATCGTAATAGTAACGCTCGGTCGTGCAAGAAAACCTGGTCAGACCAGACTTGATCTCGCTCAGGGAAATGTTGACATAATAAAAAGTGTTATGCCTCAGGTAGCTAAGGTAGCTCCGGATGCAGTTTACGTTGTTGTCAGCAATCCTGTTGATATTCTTACATATGCAATTCTTAAGTGTACAGATCTTAAGCCTTCACAGGTTATCGGTTCAGGTACACTTCTTGATACATCAAGACTTCGTTCATGTCTTGCTGATCATGTTCATCTCAGCCCACAGAGCGTTCATGCTTATGTTCTCGGTGAACATGGTGATACATCAGTAATTCCGTGGTCACTTACAAACATTGCAGGTATGGAAATGTCAGAATACTGCACAAATGTTTGTGTAAATCACAATGCATGCGGAAAAGCTGATATCAAGCTTATCGAAGAAAACGTTCGTTCAGCCGGTGCTGAAGTTATCAAGAGAAAAGGTGCTACATTCTATGCGATCGCTCTTACAGTAAACAAGATCTGTGAGACAATTCTCAGAGATACTCATTCTATCCTCACTGTATCTGCTCTTGTTAACGGAAGATACGGAATAGATGATGTTTGTCTCAGCCTTCCATATGTTGTTGGCGGAAACGGAATCGAAAGAGAGATCACACCTGTTCTTCTTCCTGATGAAGAGAAACAGCTTCAGGCAAGTGCTGCAGCACTCAGATCAGTAATTGACGGTATCAATTTTGACTAATTAATATATATAACTGAAAGGATGTTAAATAATGAATTACGCAGAAGAATCTTTAAAAAAGCATTATGAATGGAAAGGTAAAGTAGAAGTTATCTGCCGTGCTCCTCTTGAAACACGTGAAGATCTTTCACTTGCATATACACCGGGTGTAGCTCAGCCATGTCTCGAGATACAGAAAAATGTTGATCTCAGCTATGATCTTACTCGTCGTTCAAACCTTGTTGCTGTTGTTACAGACGGTACAGCAGTTCTCGGTTTAGGTGATATCGGTCCTGAAGCAGGTATGCCTGTTATGGAAGGTAAATGTGCCCTTTTCAAAGCTTTTGGTGATGTTGACGCTATCCCGCTTTGCGTTCGTTCAAAGGAAGTTGACGATATCGTAAATACAGTAAGACTTCTCGCAGGTTCATTCGGCGGCGTAAACCTTGAAGATATTTCTGCTCCAAGATGTTTTGAAATAGAAAGAAAACTTAAGGAATGCTGCGACATCCCGATTTTCCATGACGACCAGCACGGTACAGCAGTTGTAACACTCGCTGCAATGCTTAACGCTCTTAAGGTTGTAAATAAGAAGATCGATGAGATCAGAGTTGTAACAAGCGGTGCAGGTGCTGCAGGAATCGCAATCATCAAGCTCCTTATTTCTATGGGACTTAAAGATGTTGTTCTCTGCGACAGAAAAGGTGCTATCTACGAAGGCCGTGAAGGACTCAATCCTGAAAAAGAAGAAATGGCTAAGATCACAAACAAGCAGATGAGAAAAGGCTCACTTGCTGATGTTATCAAGGGCGCTGATGTATTTATCGGTGTTTCTTCACCTGGATGTGTTACACCTGAAATGGTTAAGAGCATGGCTAAGGATCCTATCATCTTCCCAATGGCTAACCCAACTCCTGAAATTTTGCCTGACCTTGCAAAAGAATCAGGTGCTGCTGTTGTTGGTACAGGAAGATCAGACTTCCCGAACCAGATCAACAACGTTCTTGCTTTCCCTGGTATCTTCAGAGGTGCTCTTGATGTTCGTGCAAGCGATATCAATGACGAAATGAAGATCGCAGCTGCAAAGGCTATCGCTTCATTTGTAACAGATGACAAGCTTTCAGCAGACTACATTATTCCTAGTGCTCTTGACAAGACAGTTGCTCAGGCTGTTGCCAAGGCAGTTGCTCAGGCTGCACGCGAAACAGGCGTAGCTCGTATCTGATAATAATATTTTTTTAATAAATCAATTAAAAGGCAATCCGAAAGGGTTGCCTTTGTTTGTGCATAAAAAAGGGGCTGTTAAGAAACAGCCCCTTTAATGTTGACAGTAATATTTAATTAAATAATATCAAAAAATTATTTTCTTTTTACAATTCCAAGTTCTTTAACAGCAGAGTCTTTACTGATGTACTGTTTGAATCTTGCAAGGTCTGCAATATCAATTTTACCGTTTCCGTCAATATCAGCCTGAGGATTATTTTCCATATTTAATGTTTTATCCATCAAATTTACACTGAGAAGTGTGAGATCAGTAAGGTCGGCAACACCGTCTGAGTTAAGGTCGCCAACTAATAATATTTCAGCATCGATTACAGAAGAAGAGGTTATAGTGGATGCTGCTTCAGTTTCGTCACCGGAAGCTGAAGATTCAGCATTGGCAGCAGATGCAGTTGTAACGTCAGATGTTTGTGAGCTTGGAGATGTTTTGGAAACATCAGTTGTTACAGGAGCTTCTGTTACTGAAGTCCCGGTAGTTGTATCGTCTATTTTGTTTAATGCTGCAAACGGAATTTTGTATTTATTTGCGTATGTTTCTGCATATGATCCTGTATAACCGTAAATTGTAAGAGAAGGACATTTATCGAACGCATTGTATCCTATTTCTGTAACACTTTCCGGAATGGTGATTTTTGAGAGTTTGGTACAATCTGCAAAAGCATACTTGTCAATTGATTCGGTACCTGAAGGAATGTTAATTTCAGAAATATTTTCATCAACTCTAAATGCACTTGCTCCAATAGCTTTAAGAGTATCAGGGAATGAAACATTTTCTATGGCGGTACATTCTTCAAAAGCACACTCGCCAATCGTTTCAACTCCGGAAGGAATGTTGATCGTGTAATTATCAGCATCTTCTGATAATGAAGAATTAATTAACGATTTCAGACTTGAACAATTAAAGAAAAAGCTGCTGGGTATTTCTTTTAAACCGGAAATATCTGAAGAGTAATCAACGGTTGTCAGGGCAGTACAATTTAAGAAAATACATTTTCCAAGTGTGCCGAATGAAGATGGTAAAGTAAGATGTTCAAGTTTTTTATTGCCACAAAATGCGTAATCACCAATTGATATTCCGGGGCATGAAGATAAATCAATATCCTTTATTTGTGCATGGAGAAATCCATCTCTATCGATTCCTTTGACATTTTTAATAGAAAACGAATCTGTGACATTCATTTCACCAAAAGCAATTGATTCAATTTTGTCTGCACCGTTTATAACAAGATCTCCGGTTGTACAATTATAAAAAGCTTCAGAGCATATTGTTTTCGTTTTTGGAACACTTATTCTGTATGATTTTATATTTCTGAATGAGGCATCATCAATATAATCAACGGTGTCAGGAAGACTTAATTCTATTACTTCATCAGAACCCATTTCCCAAAATGCATGAGATACAATGCCGGTATCAGAGGCTTTGATCGTAATTTTCTTAACCTTTGGACATTCATAAACTGTTTGGTATTCTATAAATTTAATACCACTTCCGAAATAAATTTCTTCCAGACTTTTATTATTAGCGATAAAATCTTTTCCAACCGAAGCACCTGTGCCGTCAACGCTGACTTTTACAAGAGAATCGTCATCATGTATAACATTTGATCCGAAATATATTACACTCGAAGGAATTGTGATTTCTTTAATTTTCGGCAAGTAACTAAGTGCCTCATTCTGGATCTCAACAACAGAATCGGGAATGCTTACACTTTCAAGATTATCCATCCTGCTTAGAGCTTCATATCCTATTTGTTTAAGTGAGGAAGGCAATGAAATTGATTTAACATTATTGAATCCGATGAAGCAGTAGTCTCCCAAATATTCTATTCCTGTTTCAACTTCTATAGATGTGACAAGGTCTCTGATCCTATCCAGAACTCTTGCAGATGCAAAGCATGCATTACATGCATCACCTTTTGAATTTTTTGCTTCTTTTGTAAGTTTTCCATTTGAAAAAGTATATACGGCATCATCTACAATTTCTATAACTTCTGTTTTAGCTTCAGCATTATGAAACCAAAATTTTCTTTTGCATATTTCTACCGAATCATCTGTATAAGGATCCTTTACTTCAAATGTAACGTTTTCCTGTGCATATACATTTCCTGATAAATTGTTTAAGTAAACTCCTGATACCTGACTCGAAACAGATCCAATGAGTGTTATAGCTGCTGCAAATGCGATTAATTTTTTCTGATTTTTTTTCATTATAAAATCCCCTCTTATGAAAATTATTGTTATCTATTTTATTAATATTATACATTTGTAAATTCATAGTGTCAATATGTGTAACAATATATATTTATCAATAATATTTACAATTATTCAAATCATTTACTCAAACTTCGCACTTGTCTGAGTTTTAATTCATTTTTGAATTTCTTCGTACAGCTTTTTTGCACCCTGTTTTCCTCATTTATATAGCTTTGATGTTGATTTCTTGTTGAAATCATATATGTTAAAATGAGAAAACCACCTCATTTTATTACGAGGTGGTTTTCTCATTTTTCGTGGCTGTTTTTTAACAGTCCCCTTTTATAATTGTAAGCAAAGTTATCCGATCTTGGTTTCAGCACCGCGTTTGTTTGACAATCTGATAATTCTGTCGAAGTTTTCTTTCGTTGTCAGATTGCTTCCGAGATATGTCGGCTGTGCATTGTACAGTCCGTGAAAATCAGAGCCGCCGGTTACGATGAGATTGTATTTTTCAGCAAGTTCACGAAGCTTTTTGCGGTCTTCTTCATTTGCTGTATAGTGGTCAACTTCAACACCGTCTATTTTACCGTTCTGTGCAAGTTCTTCAAGAAGGTCGTAGCTGTCGTACTGCATTGGATGAGCCATTACAGCAACACCTCTGGCCGATCTGATCAGTTCAAGTACAAATTTGACGTCCGGATATTCACGTTCAACAAGACAGGTACCGTTGTTCAGATTGAAAAGAGTATCGTTAAGCTGTCCGTAAAACTCAAGCGCGTAGCCGTATTCGATAAGAGATCTCATTATATGCTGTTTGAAAATGCTTTTGCTTCCTGTTGCATGCTTAAGCACACTTTCTTCTGTGATCGGATAAAGTTTCATTACATTTTCGATCATTTCCTTGGAACACATTTTTCTTATTTCACAGCATTTAAGACAAAGTCCTTCAAGTCTGTCAGGCTTTTTAGGAGCGTAACATAAAATATGAACCTTCCGGTTTCTTTCTTTGTCCCAGGCTGACATTTCAACGCCCTGAACGATTTTTACTCCGTATCTGTCGCCGAGAATGTTGGCGCGTGAGAAAGAAGCGAGTGTATCATGATCTGTAATTGATAAAAAATCGATCCCCGTTCTTTTTGCCTGCATTATTATTTCTTCTATTCCAAGTGATCCATCTGACAGAGAAGTATGGCAGTGTAAGTCAATCTTCATTGGTATTCATTCCTTTCGATAGTGGTTATATATAATTTAAATTACTAAATATCTAATTTGCAAGTGCCATATTTGATATTAATGTTCTAATTATACCATAAACCAGAGCATTTTGCAAGCACTTTTTGTGCATTTTTTAATGAAAGGTTTCATATTGTGACTGTGAGATGATTTTTAGCATGTGTTTCAGGTAAAATAACAGGAATTATTGGAGATGAAGAAAATGTCACAATATGGTATATCACTATGCAAAAAATGGAATATTTATCAAAAAATATATTGACATAGAAGTTTAAATACTGTATAATCATTAATGTAATTTATTATGGAGAAAAAAAGATGCTGTATACTTTATTTATTAATTTTGATGACAAAATAAAAGAATATGTTCTTCCTGAGAATAAAACAGGAAATTATATACTTGATGTTTCTGTTCTTGCAGGGAGAAAATGCAGTCTTCTTCTTAAAAAAACAAACGGAGTCTGGCATATCAGGTCAAATGATTATACGGTTCTGGAAAATTCAGATGAAAACGGTATTATGCTCAAAGACAATATAACTTTGAACGCATATATAAAGAAAACATCTGTAAGATTCGCGATACTTGTCAGGATATTTTCAGAGCAAAACGGCATGTTCGGAAAATATGTTCTGAAAAACAAAACAGTTGCAGGCAGCAGTGTAGGCTCAGATATTCTGATAACAGATGAACTTGTAAGTCACAGGCATTTTTTTATTGAAAAAAAAGGACGAAAGTATTTTCTGACAGATCAGAGTCTTAACGGAACATGGATAAACGGAAAAAGAGTTCCGAAAGAGCAGGAAGTTGAACTGAACAGGTTTGATTCAATTTATATCCCCGGAATGACTATTATTTTTCTAGGAAATGTATGTGCATTCAGAAAGTGTAAAAATGTTTCAGCTTCACTTGAACCGGCTGATGAAATATTTACGGGAATCGTTTCAAACGGAGATTTTAAAGAAGAAATAACAGTTAAAAGTGCGGCTGCTGTTCCGGCAGCACTGGTACTTGATACACCTGACAGCACAGCAGCAGACGAAAAAATAAAAAGTAATGATCTGATGCAGATATCAACTGCTTCATTGATATCATCATCAGTGCTTACGGCAGCATATTCTTTTTCTCAGAACGAAAATGTAAGCAAATCAAAACTGATTTTTGCTTTTGTCATGATGTCTGCAGTATTGTCAGGCACTCTTACTGTATTCAGAAAAATATATTTCACAAAATCAAAAGAAAAAGCAGAGAATGAGATCAATGAAAAAAAATTACAGAATCTTATTCAGAAAGAGCAGAAACTAATCGAAATTCAGAAGCTGTTCAGAGAGCGTTTATGGGAAAGATACCATACAGCCGATTCAATAATTGAAATGATTTCTTTAAAAAGCAGCGAGATCTGGAAAGTAAAGCCTGATGAAGATGACTTTTTAAAAATATGTATAGGAACGACCTGCGGTGATTTCAGAAATATGATGGTGCTTCCGGATAATTCGGATGATGAAATGACTTCTTTGTATGAAAGATATTCAAAAATAACTGATGTTCCGATGATACTTGATCTGAAGCATGAAAAAGTAATCGGACTGTATGGTTCACAGAACAGTACAGCCGGGCTTATAAGAAGCATTTTGATCAGGACGGCATTCAGTTTCAGCAGTTCCGTTGTCAGAACCATGGTGTTCGGTATGGAAACGCAAAGAGAAAGTTTTGGTTTTTGCAGATGGCTGCCGCATGTTTTTCAGGGCGTAAATTCTCAGCGTCTGACGTCATTTAACGAAAAATCACATAAAAATGTTCTGTTTTATCTTGTCAATGAATTAAGTTCACGTCTTGAAAAATTAAAGGAAAACAGGAACCTTGTGTTTGAACCTTATCTGGTCGTATTTTGTACAAATAATGAGATATTCAAAAATGAAGCGGTTCAGAAATATCTGAATCTTAAAGAAAATCTTGGTGTTGCTTTTATTATTGTATATGAAGATAAATCAAATATTCCTCATGACTGTCGAATAAGGATATCATGCGATGACGGAATAGTTGAAAAAAATACAGGAAATACAGAGCAGTTCAAAGTCGAGCTGGAAAATGTGTCAGTCGACACAGCAGAATTGCTTTCCGGTCAGCTCCTGAAAATAGAGGATTCATTTTTAAGAAACGGTACATTGCCTGATCAGTTAAGCTTTTATGAAATGTCTGATGTATCATCTGCAGATGATTTTGACATAACGGAAAATTATAAAACATATACTGCAGCTGAGGAAATCAAAGCAAGCATCGGCATTCGAAGCAGCGGTGAAAAGTTTGTTCTTGATCTTCACGAGAAAAAACACGGACCTCACGGTCTTGTGGCAGGAACAACAGGCTCAGGAAAATCTGAAATGCTGAGAACGCTGATACTTTCACTTGCACTCAGATATACGCCTGATGAACTGGCATTTATTTTTATAGATTATAAGGGCGGCGGAATGGCGGACGTTTTTGAGGATCTTTGCCATACCGCAGGAATTGTAACAAATCTGACTGATTCTCTGGAAAACGGTATCAATCTTGCAAGACGAGCAGTAATTTCACTGAAAAGTGAAATTACAAGAAGACAGAAAATTTTCAGAGAACAAAAAATAAACAGCGCAGATACATATATTAAGCTTTTCAAGGAAGGAAAAGTTAAAGAACCTCTGCCGCATATTATTATTATAGTTGACGAATTTGCTGAACTGAAATCAGAACAGCCTGATTTTATCAGTCAGCTTATCAGTATTTCACGAATAGGAAGAAGTCTGGGAATGCACCTTATTCTTGCAACCCAGAAGCCTGCCGGAGTAATTGATGATGAGATCTGGGGAAATGCAAGATTCAGAGTCTGTCTGAAGGTTCAGGACAAAACTGACAGCATTGAAATGCTGAGACGTCCGGAAGCTCAGAACCTTACAGCAACCGGACGTGCATATGTTCAGATCGGAAACAATGAGATATTTGACATGATCCAGACAGGATATACAGGGGCACCGGACAATTGCAGAAGCGGTCAGAGCGCCGTTATGATAGATGATGAAGGTATGCCTGCTGTGGTGAGATCTTCAGCATATGATGAAAAAGAAAATGAAAGTCAGCTTGTTGTTCTTTTAAGAAAAATAGCAGATGTCTGTGAGAAAAACAATATCAGAAAAGCCAAAAAGCTGTGGCTGCCGCCTCTGGAAAAAGTAATAGAATATGATCAGATCAAAAACAAAGTTAATAGAGAAAATACTCCGGAAATAATACTGACAGCGGGAATGGTCGATGATCCTGAAAATCAGAAAGAAATGCCGTATGAACTTGTTCTTTCTGAGACGGGAAATATTCTGACAGCAGGAGATGCCGGAAGCGGAAAGACTACATTTATGCAGACACTTATTTTTTCAGCTGCTGACGGATTCGGACCGGATAGGGTAATGATCAGTATTTTTGATTTTTCAGGCGGATTGTATGAAGTTTTCGGGAAACTTCCTCATTGCAGAGATATTTATTCAAACTCGGATGAATATTCAGTGACCGGTTTTTTTGAAAATATAAAAAAGGAAATCAGTATAAGAAAGCAGCATTTCTGCAGACTTGGTGCTTTTGATTTCAAAGAGTATCTTGAAATGGAGCAGAAATTTAAAACATGGATCATATTTCTGGACGGATACTATAATTTTAAAGAATCATTTGCAGAATTAGAGGAAACCTTTTCAAATATTGTCAGAGAATGTACAAAATACGGCATTTATTTTGTTGTCTCGGTCAGACAGCTGGCGGATATGAAATTCAGAACCAGGCAGAATTTCAGAACATGCATACCTTTCAGAATGAGTGACAGAACGGAATATACTGAGATTTTCGGTGTTAAAACAGAATATGATATCTCAAAGCTTCCGGGAAGAGCGCCTGTTAAATACTGCGGAAAGATCCTTGAATTTCAAAGTGCAGTATGTTTTTGCGGATCGGGACGTGAAAAAAATGAATATCTGTCCGGTCTTTTTGAAAAAAAATACAGCAGTCCGGATAATGAAATATCAGAGGCTGATCCCGGTGATCTTAATGATGACGTTTTCTGCAGGCTTTTCAGTTCTTCTGAGAGATCAAAATTTGAAAATATTATCAGACGCAGATATGAAAACCGTCAGACTGTATATTACTGGGCAGAAACAGAAAATCAGCTGCCTGAGGAATGTTCAGAAGCATTCTTTGGAACGCATGGAATTTTTGATCTGCTTTTAAAACTGAAAAATGAATATATGAAAAGACTGGAAGAGAGAAAAATCCAGGGAATATGTTCAGCTGAAAAAATCACGGTAGTTATCGATGATATTGAAGATTTTCTGAACAGAGTGTATGACGAAAATGAAGAAGAGAGTATGAGAACAACAACAGAAATGTATTTTAAAAAAGGCAGCGGTCTGAATATTTATTTTTATGCTTATGAAAAATCAGAAAACAGCTGCATGCAGCAAAAGGCGTACAGATATTTTATTTCGTATACATCAGGAGAATAATATGTTAAGTTTATTTGTTTACAATAAAGACCGAAAAAAAGCAGAGCTTCTTAACAACAGGTGTACATTATATGCTGAGATGACAGGAAAAAAATTTGAGGAGAACAAAAGCTTCTGCGAATCTTCTGAAATCTGTTCATTTTTGAAATCGTATGACAAAAAAGCGGTATTTTTTCTGAAAAAGGATCTGAAGCTCAGAACTATCGCAGAACATATAAGGATAAACGGTGACTCTTCATATATAGTTCTTATGATCGGTTCACCGGAAGAAATGTATGATATTTCAGCACCGTGGATCAGACCTTCGGGAATACTTCCGGAAGAACCTGAAAATGAGCATCTCGGCAGGGTAATGGATGAGATCTGGGCTGACAGTCTCAGAAATGAAGAAGGTACAGATGAAGAAAGTTTCAGATTTAAGCTTCATGGAATAGATTATGCGATACCTTACTGCCGAATAGTATATGTTGATGTTCAGATGAAGAAAATCACAGTTCACACAGAAACGCAGGAATACACATATTATGGAACGATGGAGAGCATAATTGGTGACATTCCGGATTATTTCATGAGAATTCACAGAAGTACGGTGGTGAACAAATATTTTGTAAAAAATGTTTTTCACAGAGACCGTGCAGTTGAGCTTTCAGACGGAACGATGCTGTATTATTCCAGATCGTTTTACTCAAATATTAAGGAAAATTTTAAAAATTCACTTAAGGAGAGTTTTTTCTGATGACGATTTCATATAGACTGAAAACAAAAGAACTGATTTTTCTTTTTGATATTTTTGGTGATCCATGCTCTTTTTCACAGGGATTCGGACATATTTATATAGATAAAAATGAATATCTTAAGATCGCAGAGGAACTGAACAGAAAAGGAATGGTGACTCTTTCAGGAAAAAATGTGTTTGTGGAACGCGGTATAGCCATGCTTCTGAAAAATACTTATGCGGCAGATACTGTATTTGCTGATTCAGAGCTTGAACGCTGGATATACTGTACCGGTGAAATGATCACAGTGATACGGACAAGCAGGAACTGTCCGGGTGAATATCTTCTTGAACCTTATTTTGATCCGGATGAGCTTTTTGATGATATGACTGAAGAAAAATCAGCAAATGTTGTTTTTTATAAGGGAATAACAGGAACATATGACATAAAAAAAGCAAGAGAGCTCCTGGAGGAAAAATATGAAAAATACAGATAAAATACTAGTTCAGGTTATTTTTCCGTTACTGTCCCAAAAGTATGATTTTCTTATAAGTTATGATCTGACGGTAAAGGAAGCAAAAGAAGAAATAAGCAGAGAAATAATGGATTTTGAAAAAAATGACGCTTTGCTTGATAATTTGTCTGAATACAGACTTTTTGTAAGCGGTGCAGATAATGCACTTGAAGAAAATACTTCTTTGAAGGAATACGGCATTGTCAGCGGAAGCAGACTTATGTTTGTTTGAAATAAAGGAGAATACTAATGAACGATGAACTGAAAAATGCTGTTCATATACTTGAGGAATGCAGTGCAAAAATAAAAAAGACCACCTGCAGACTGTCAGATGAATGGAAAACTGATTCGGGTGAAATAATAGAAATGAAGGCCGGAAAGATTAGTTCGGATCTTCAGAATATAGCAGATGAACTTATGAAAATCGCTGCTTTGGAGGATGATGAAAAGTGAATATAGATGTCAGACTTGTTTCTTTGGCAGAATCAGCATGTGTTCTTGAGAGACTGAGTACAGAGTGGAAAAATACTGTTTCTGAAATTTCAGAAATAACAGGAGAAAACTCTGATACAGCCGGACTTGCAGAGTGTGCAGATCTGATCAGGGAATATTCGGAGTTGATCAATGAGATAGTCGAAAAATATGAAAATAATGAAAAAAAAATATCTATGATGAGCGGTGATGCGGTATGACAGAAGAAAGATATCAGTTACTGAGTTCAGAATATGAAAAGCTGGAGAATATACTGAATAAACTGCTTGCTGAAAATGATAAAATCGCGGACAGTTTTTCAACCTCCAACGGAAAAATACTGACAGATTCTGTTGAAGAATCAATTCATTTTATAAAAAAACTGGTGGAAGATCACAAAAATCATTATTTAACAGGGTATGACAACACCGATGATGATCTTTTTTCTTTTTTGAGTAATGAGGACGGAAAACAATGAATAATATTTATGTTGATTCTGAAGAACTAAGAGAGTGTTCTTTGGACTATGCCGGAACAGTGAACATCCTGCGTGAACTGATCCAAAAACTGAAAGTATCATCTGAAGGATCAAGCAATAAAAACAATGAAAAGGCAGAGATGCTGATAAAAAAACTGGAAAAAAAGACAGATGAACTTGAAAATTTGTCTTTGTGCATTAGAAAAGCGGCAGATGAATACAGTCGAAACGAAGAAGAAACTGCTGTTATTATCCGAAGAAAATTATTTGTAAATTCACTCGGCACGGGTACATCTCTGATAATTGAAAGAGCTGCAGATCCGTCTGAAAGTTCTGTTCTTTTTTCGCACCTTCTTGATCACAGTCCGATGATGGAAGAGATGATGATAAAAGATGCACAGGGAGAGCTGGATATAAAATGAAAAAGTTCGTTATTCTGATTTTAACATTTGTATTGTTAAGCTTTTCCGGTGTACAGCCGGTTAATGCCGGAGAGATAATTTACTCTGAAATAAACGGCAATACGATCAATATTTTTACAGAACTTTCCGACAGCTCTGTAAACTGCGAAAGATTATTGATAGATGATGAAATTGCTGAGGTTTCTTCATTTTCTGCTCTGCCTGCGGTAAATACAGTTTTTCTGACAGACCGCTCGGCTGTAACAAAAGAAAGTCATGAAGAATACTGCAGAATTATCAGAAATATTCTTGAAGCAGATGAAGAAAATGATAAGCTGAGTTTTGTTTCTTTTGATGATGAAGAAATAATTAAGGATGTTGATTTTACAGGAAAACAGCTTGATATTCTCAGTGCGTCAGAAAAACTGACATATGCTGACAGCTCCATGAGTTTAAATCAGCCTGTAAGCTTTGCGGAAAATATGTTTGAAAATACAGATGAAAGCTTCTGCAGGATAATTTTATTTACAAAAACCGAGAATCTGAAGAGCTTTAAATCCTATGAAAAATACAAATACCCTTTGTATGCTGTTTTGATCGACGATCCTGAGGAGAATTTTTCACCGGAAATATCAGAATTTGAAAAATCAGGAATATTTTTCAGGTATTGCAGATGTATAGGCAAAACTGATCCTGACAGTATTTCAGATTTTATAATAAAAAACAGCAAAATATGCAGATTCGGAGCAGTGATCCCGGATAAATTTCTTAAGTCTGATTCGGAAAGAACTGTAGTACTCGAACTGAGTTCTGATAATACGGAGTACTCTGTTTCTCAGAAAGTATTGATACATTCATTTGTTTCTGAGGATAATTCTGAAAGCAAAAATAAGATTATTTTAGTTTTATCACTGTCAGGGTTTATTATACTTCTGCTGGTTTCATCGGCAGCTGTTATTTCAGTAAGGAAAAAAAATAAAGCAAAACAAAATTCCCCGTCAATTACTCTTAATGTTTCAGAATCAACTGCTGCTTTGCCTAAAAAAGGGAAGGGAACACTTGTTTCTGCAGCAGGGACCAAGATGCTTTTTGAAGATACCGGTGAATTCAGAATTGTACTGTCGGGCAAGGGGGAAAACAACAGAAATATTGTACTGGTTTCATCAAAAGAAACTGTGATCGGAAGAAATCAGTATCAGGCTGATGAAGTAATATATGATGAAAGAAGCGTTTCACAGAAGCATTGCAGGATCTACACAAGAGAAAACAGAGTGTTTGTTGAGGATCTGAATTCGCTGAACCATACTTTTGTAAACGGAGAAGAGATAAAAGATGAGACTGAGATCATGACAGGTTCTGTTTTGAAGATCGGAAGAATAGAATTTGACGTTCAGATCATTTTCGGCAGATAAAAATAAGCGGCTGTTATTCAGGCCGCTTATTTGCATATATATTTTTTTGATCATGTTCAGACCGCACCGGTCATTTTTTTATAAATATCGGTATTGATATATTCTTCAACAGTTCCGAAAAACTCCAGCTGTGTTCCCATATGAAGAATTTGAGTTCCGTATTTTACGGCACTCGGAATATCGTGAGAGATCATAATTATGGTTATTCCGCTGTTGTTCAGTTTTTTTATGATCTCATACATTTCTGAAGTTACTACCGGATCAAGTCCTGTAACAGGCTCATCAAGAATGAGCACTTTACTCGCTGAACAGAGAGCCCTTGCAAGCAGAACTCTTTGCTGCTGACCTCCTGATAGATCCCTGTATGATTTTTTAGCGATTTCTGTGATCCCTAAAAGTTCCATATTTTTTCTGACTTTTTCTTTTTCTTTTTTCGAATAGAACGGTCTGAAACCTGTCTGATTCAGACAACCGGATTTTACTACTTCTAGAACACTTGCCGGAAAATCCTTCTGAACAACAGTCTGCTGCGGAAGATAACCGAGCTCACTTTGACTGATGCCCTGAAAATCGATACTTCCCGAATTAATTTTGACAAGACCTAAAAGACCTTTCATCAGAGTACTTTTTCCTGATCCGTTCTCACCGACAATGCACAGATATTCACCTGATCTGACTTCAAAGTTTACATTGTCTACGGCTATCTGTCTGTCATAAATAACAGAGACATTTTTACATGAAATAAGAGTATCACTGCTCATTTTTTTCCTCTTTCATAAAAAAATAATGCTGATAAATATTATCTTTTATTATATCATAATTTTTATTTCAGTTCAATATTCATTTCTGTAAAAATAACGGATCATTGCCGGGATCGCTGTGACCGGGATATATTTCAGCAGCAGCGGCGTTCTGACAAAACCCGGAAAATTTTGCTGCTTCTTCTTTTAATCTTTTTTTAATAAACTTTATATTAGGTTTTAAGACAAATAAATTATTATATATAATAGAGATTACTATTATTTTATTCAGAAAAGAGGTTGTGTATGTGGATAATAATGAAATGATCGAAAAATTAAAAGAAAAAGCAGATCTTAGCTATGAAGATGCGTATAATGTTCTGGAAAGCGTTAACTGGAATTTTCTTGATGCAGTTGCTGCTCTTGAAAAGGAAGGAATCATAAAGGAAAAATCAGGTGTTATCTATTCAACCAAACGTGAGGATCAATTTGATGACTGCAAATATGAAAATGATGATCAGAAATCAACACCTGAGAAGATATGGAATTTTATCACCGGTATTTTTAAAAAGAGCATGAAAAATAATTTGCACGTGAAAAAGAATGAAGAGGAAATAGTTAATGTTCCCGTAATTATTCCGATAATTTTTCTGTGTTTTATTCCGATAGTTGTCCTCGTTCTTTTTATCTGTGCGATTTTTTGCGGCTGCAGCTTTTCTTTTTCAGGAGATGATCTCGGAAAAGACAAATATAACAGCTTCCTTGAAAAAATACAGCTTCAGTCAAACGATGAAAAAAAAGATTAACATTAAAATTCTCTGCGAAAAAATGCAGAGTTTTTAATTTGACACTGTTTTTGAAATAAAACTTGCAAAGGAGAATATAATGACTGTTTTAATTGTAGAAGATGAAGAAAAACTGGCACGTTTTATCGAACTTGAGCTTTTTCATGAAGGATATGAAGTCTGGAAAGCTTTTGACGGCCGTGAAGGTCTTCGTCTGGCGGAAGAAAACCATCCGGATCTTATACTGCTTGATATTATGCTTCCGGGAATCAATGGAATTGAAGTGCTCAGAAGGATAAGAAAAACAAGTGATGTTCCGATAATACTTCTGACTGCACGTGATTCCGTAAATGATAAGGTTTCCGGACTGGACATGGGTGCAGATGACTATATAACCAAACCATTTGAAATAGAAGAGCTTCTTGCAAGAATAAGAGCAGCTTTCCGTAAAAAAACAGCGGTACCTCATGAAGAAAATAAAACAGATATTCTGAGTGCAGGCAAATTAACTCTTGATCCGGATTCACATATTGTTAAATATGAAAATGACATTATTGAGCTGACGAACAAGGAATTCAACCTTTTGCAGAAGCTTATGGAAAACAAATCAGTCGTACTTTCAAGAGAGAAGCTTCTTGAAACTGTGTGGGGATTTGATTATTTTGGCGAAACAAATATTGTTGACGTTTATATTCGTTATATCAGAAGCAAAATCGACGATGTATATGACGATAAAATAATAAATACCGTCAGAGGCGTCGGATATGTTATAAGGAAATAATAATATGAGTGAAACTAACAAAAGCAAAAAAAAGAAACAAAACAGGATGAAATCAATAGCCCGAAAAATTTCACTTCACTGGAATATTAAGCAGATGCGTGATTTTTTGTTCCTGGATCTTGTTTTTGCTGTTGGAAAAATATATCTCTGGATGGTTTTTACAGAGGCCGGTGTTTTTAATAAAAAGCTTTTTTCCTTTTCAAATCTGTTTGTAAAAGGAAAATTTTCATATGAAAAGGCAAATGATATAGAACAGTTTTTCAGCAAAATATTTTATGAGATACCCGGATACAGTGAAAAAATATTTGCCGGAAATATGGCCGGAGAGACTTTTATTTTGCTGCTGATCCTGCTGCTTTTTGAACTGATGGTAACTCTGAACGGATTTGCCAGGGGTGGAAAAACGGTCAGAGAAAAGCTTTTGCCTTTAAATCAGCTTGCCATGACGACAAAGATGATCAGCGAGTCTGATTTTAAAACAGATAAATTTGTCGATCTTGAAAAAGCTCTGGACGAGATCGATACGGACAGTACAGACGATATTTCTACCGGAAATACGGAATTAGAGGGACTTGAAAATGCAATAAACAGTCTTATCAAAAGAATGAAAAATTCATATGAGCAGCAGGCCCGATTCGTATCAGATGCTTCGCATGAGCTGAGGACTCCGCTTTCGGTGATCACCGGATATACAAACATGCTTGACCGATGGGGAAAGGATGATCCTAAGATCCTTGAAGAAGCGATAAATGCGATAAAATCAGAATCTGAAGGAATGAAACGTCTTATTGAGCAGCTGCTTTTTCTTGCGAGAGGTGATAACGGAAGGACGCAGCTGCAAATTGTAAAAATAGATCTTAATGAAATGATGAAGGCAATTTATGAGGAATATGTTATGGTTGACAGTACACATAAATTTGTTTTCAGAGAGGACAGCAGCGTAGAAATTTCAGGAGATTATGACCTTATTAAGCAGACTGTGAGAATACTTGCTGACAATGCAGTTAAGTATACGCCTGAAGGCGGAGAGATCATTTTTACTGTAAAGGATGATGAGGGAATACCTGCATTTGAAGTTCAGGATTCCGGAATCGGGATCAGAAGTGAAGATATCCCTAAGGTATTTGAAAGATTTTTCAGAGCGGATGATGCGAGAAACAGAAAAACCGGCGGTACCGGACTGGGCCTTTCAATTGCAAAATGGATCGTCGACAAGCATGAAGGATATTTTAAAATAACCAGCTTTGAAGATATCGGAACCAGTTTTACAGTGTTTTTCCCTGAAAAATTAGAAAATAAAGAAACAGAAAACGAACAGGATATGTGATTTTATCATTGTAAAAATCGTTTTTTTATGCTATAATTATTACGGTTGCATGGATCAGAGCATTTTTTATCATGATCCGACTAGAAAAAAATCTTATTTTCGGAGGATGGATATTTAATGAGATCATTTGGAAAAACAGTATCGGTTTTGATTCTGGCAGGCATGATTTTATGTACAACTTCATGCAAATCAGAAAAAAACAATAAAACAACGGTAAATAATAATACAGTTTCATCAGATTCTGCAGGCAGCAGTATAAATGCAGGTCAGCCTGCTGATGCTGTTGTTACTTCAGAAGAGAGAATATATGATTATCTTTCAGCATATAACGGATATCTTGAGAGTTCTGAAAAAGACAAGGAACTGAAGTATTTTCTTTATGATATCAAAAAGAACAATGTAAAAGACGGAATCAGAGAGCTGTTTCTTGAAAAGATCGAAAATGAAAAGAAACAGCTGGATGTCTATACGATCGATGAAGAAACAGGTGAAGTATCGCTGTGCGGCTCTGTTCAGTATCAGGACAGCGGTGTACTTTCAGTAAAGGAAAGCGAAGTATACTTAAACAACGCTTTTAAAACAGTATATACAGTTACTCATCTTACAGTTGATGAAAACGGCGAGCTTGTAAACGGGCTTGTTTCTCAGACCATTGATGAAAATTACACTCCCCGCGGCAAACTGCTTGAGGGCTGTGATGTTTCATCTGACGAGCTTCTGAAAAAATATTCCGGATAAATATTCCGGATAAAATAGAGTAGGGGGAGGTTTAACCTCCCCCTACTCTATTTTTAATGGGATATTTATTACCATCCCAGAACTTTGTCATAAAGCTGTTCATATTTTTTAGCTGAGCTTTCCCATGAGAAGTTTGCTTTCATGCCTCTTTCCACGATCGCATTCCAGCCCTGTCGAAAATCATAGTAGACATGCTTTGCGTAGTTGATGATCCCGAGCATTTCATCTGCATTGTAGTTTGCAAATGAAAATCCTGTTCCTGTGTTGTAGTACTCGTTGTACGGTTCTACGCTGTCCTTTAAGCCTCCGGTTTCTCTGACTATCGGAACGGTGCCGTATTTTAATGAGATAAGCTGTGTCAGACCGCACGGTTCAAATCTTGAAGGCATAAGCATAACATCAGAAGCTGCGTATATTTTATGTGCTCTGTTTTCAGAAAAGAAAATGTTTGCTGATACCTTGTTCGGATACTGCTCCTGATAGCGTCTGAAAGTATTTTCATAACGCTGTTCTCCGGTTCCTAAAACAACAAGCTGCGTGTTGTTGTCAAGTATTTTGTCAAGTACCCAGTTTATAAGGTCAAGACCCTTCTGGTCTGTAAGTCTTGATATGATTCATATCATAAACTTGTCTCTGTCAACAGGAAGACCGAGTTCTCTCTGAAGCTCCTGTTTGTTGGCAAGCTTTCCAAGTTCAAAGTTTGCGGAAGTATAGTTTTTATAGATCTCCTTGTCCTTTGCAGGATCGTAGATGTCATAGTCTATTCCGTTTATGATACCGCAAAGCGAATTGTTTTTTGCTCTTAAAAGACCGTCAAGACCTTCTCCGTAATAATCGTTCTGTATTTCGTTTGCATATGTTTCACTTACTGTAGTGATATAGTCAGCATAAACAAGTCCGCCCTTGAGCATGTTTGCATCCTTGTTGAATTCAAGCTTGTCAGGAGTAAACATATAGCTTGGAAGGTCCGTGTTGTATTCAAAAGTTTTAATGTCCCATATTCCCTGGAAACGCAGATTGTGAATGGTCATTATTGTTTTGGTTCCGAAGTAGAACGGATTTTCTGCATAGATCGTTTTTAGAAATACAGGAATGAGACCGGTCTGCCAGTCGTGACAGTGAATAATATCCGGCTTGAAATTAATGACCGGCATAATTGCCAATACAGCCTTGCAGAAAAAAGTGAATCTTTCTATGTCAAATTTGGCATCAGAATAAGGACGGTCTCCTCCGAAATAATATTCGTTGTCTACAAAGTAATAGGTAATTCCGTCTATTTCATATTTCATTATTCCTACATGAAAGTTTCCTTTTCTTTTACCGAAATCCATGTAAAAATGGTGAATATACTGAAAGCTGTTTCGATATTCCTGCGGGATGCAGGTATAGTAAGGAAGAATAACAGCAGCTTCATATTTTGACTTGTCAAATGTTTTTGGAAGAGTTCCTGCAACATCAGCGAGTCCGCCTGTTTTTACAAATGGAACGCATTCAGATGCTGCGAAAAGAATTTTTTTCATATTTTTCTGATCCTTTCATAAATATGCTGTATTCATGCAAAAAAGTAAATAAAAGTTACAATTGAATATCATATACATATCTCTATTGTAGCATATTATAAAAAAAATAACAATATATATTGTATAAAATATGTGCTTTTTTTTATGTTAAAAACATAGAAAATATTTTTATCCTATGATATAATATTACATATCCGGGGAAACAGAGGTGATTTTTTGAAAAATACTTTTAAGCTTTTGAAAAAAAATTTCTTTGTCGTACTCATGCTTGAGTTCATTGTAAAAATAACTGCATGGGCATTTATCCTTCCTCTGGGCATCAAGGCTCTGAACAAAATTCTGGACAGTAAAAAGATCATGTTTATCACCGGAAAAAATATAGTATCTCTGTTTAAAAATCCGTTTACATATATTTTGTTTTTAACAGGGATAATAATATGGATGATGATTTCATATTATGAAACTGTATGCATACGTCTTTGCCTTGATTATTCGGTAAACGGCAGGCGAATGAAGTTTCCGGATGTTTTTTTTGCAGGAATCAGTGAAATAAAAAATGATAAGTCGATTTCAGTAAAAAAGGTCCTGTTTGCTTCAATGCTGATTCCGGTGTCAAATTATACGGCGCTGTTTATTCTGTGCAGGAAGATCGAGCTGCTGAAGACAGTGATCCATTATACGTTTTTTCAGCTTCCGGATCTTGTAATAGTGATAATTACAGCGTTTATTTCACTGGTGGCATGTTCAGCTGTGATGTTTGTCAGAAGTGACATAAAATGCAAGGATGAAAAGAGAAAAAAGAAAAGATATTTTTTTAAGTGTCTGGCAGATGTGGCTTTTGTAAATATAGTTACTGCAGTGTCTGTTGCTGCTGTATATCTGCTGCTGCTGTTTCTGGCTGCCGTTACAGTCAGATTTTTCGGTAAATCGTCCACAGCGTTTGCGAGAATGCTTGCCATGGAAAGTGTTATAGAATATGTTATGGCTTTTCTGGCAGCAGCTGTCAGCGTTATTATAAACAATGTTCTGGTTTATTCTGTTGAACACAGGACAAAGAATGATGTTAAGGACTGCAGTTATCATATGAATATTGAAAAGGCAGTCCGTGGTAAAAATCTTGTTAAGACCGTTATTGCAACTTCTGTAGTTCTGATGATATTGTTTGAGGATATCAGTATAGTGTATGGATATGCGAAAAACGGTTCAAAGTTTTTGGAGGATCTTGTTATAAGTACTACAGTTACAGCCCACAGAGGCGGTGCAAAATTTGCACCTGAAAATACGATGGATTCGATCAGCTATGCAGTATCAAGCGGTGCTGATTATGTTGAGATAGATGTTCAGCTGTCAAAGGACGACGTTGTTTTCCTTCTTCACGATGACAGTCTGAAAAGAACTACGGGAGTAAACAAAAAAGCATACGCTCTTGATTATGAGGAGATAGCAAAGTATGATGCAGGAAGCCTCTTTTCAGGAAAATTTGCAAATTCATATATTCCTACACTTGATGAGGTTCTTTCTTTCTGCAAGGGAAAAATTAATCTCAACATTGAACTGAAAAAAAGTGGAAATAAAGGAAACAAACTGGTCGACGAGGTTATTGCACTCATCGACAAATATGATATGAGAAATCAGTGTGTGCTGACTTCAACGTCATATGCCTTTCTCAGATATGCCAAAAAGCAGGCACCTGATATCAGAACAGGGTATATAGCAAATATGCTGTTCGGCGAGACCGGCTCAATGGAATATGCTGATTTTTTCAGTGTAAAATATGTAATAGTATCAGAAGCTTTTGTAAAGGAAGCACATGATGCCGGAAAGGAAGTCCATGTCTGGACGGTAAATTCAAAATATCTTATCAACAGAATGAAAGGATTTGACGTGGACAGTATAATCACAGACGATCCAAAATATGCGATCAAGGTCCTTTCCAGAAAAAATGACAGAAAAAGTCTTTCCGAATTATTTTTGACCCTTCTGTATAAAAACCGAAAAAAGTAATTGACTTTTATACACGAGTGTGGTAAAATAATTTTTGGAGTTCTGGGTGTGGCGCAGATGGTAGCGCGCTACCTTGGGGTGGTAGAGGTCGCCTGTTCAAGTCAGGTCACTCAGATTTATAAATAAAAAAACAGAGAAATCATGGTTGGTTTCTCTGTTTTTTTATTATTATAGCTGTAAGCCTTCTGTAAGCTTAGTTAATACACTTATAATCATTTCCCAGGATATATCATTTGCAAATTTAAATTTCTTCTGATATTTTTTCCATTGGTCAATTAAAATATTGCTCGTAGATAAAGTATTTAGTATAGAACTGAAATCTGAAATACTTTCAATGCTTCCCCTGTGGTTTGCAGTTGCCTTAAGTGCATCTCTGAATGTATTATAATCAAATTTTTGTGTTGTTCCGAGAATATAAATATCATAATAATCTCTTGGCCTTGTGTTTAGAATTCCACGATTCAGGACAGTTTCGGTTTTCTCTGCCAGTACAGTTTCAATATTATATCCCCATAAACTAATGTGAAAGTCTTCATCAAATAAACTGCTGAATTCATATTTTACAGCTGCCGGAGTAATAACATCACCTGTTGATATATCAACTGACAGAGGAGTTATAATTGTATCAAATACTGCATTAAATCTGGCACAGAATCCTCCATAAATATCGTCTTTTCTGATAGGTGCGAGGGATGATATTTCAAAAGTGATATCATCGTTAAGATTAATACTGCAAATATGTTTTATTGCTTCAGATATTTTTTCAACTGTAAGCGGAAGGTTTCGTAATGTTGTATCAAGATCCATGGTTGAACGTGTATCAAGACCAACTATCGAAGATATAAGCATTCCTCCCTTGATTACAAATTTATCACTGTACTCTGATACTGCCAGTCTTGCGAGAAATCGTTCGAACATATAGTTTTGAAGTACGACCTGAGCAGTGATGTTTTTTTCCTTTGCATAGTTTTTGATTTTTGCTTTAAAACTCATAGCTTTTGATGTCATAAAAGAACCTCCATGTATTTTTTTAAAGTATCAGAAACCTTAAATATCTGAGCATACTCGGAAATCAAATTTAGATTTTTATCTTTCGATGATGCATAATTTTTTATGGCGCCGATAACTGTTTCTTCATCAATTCTGTTTCGTGAACGTAAAATATCACAGATGGTACGTTCGGCGTTGTAGCATCTGACTTCATTTCCGAACGTTGTATTTTTAAGTGCCAAACCAATTTTGTGAAATTCAGGCTTTATATAATAACAGACACATTCATTTTTTAAAGTTGCAGGCAGACATGTGTTGCTTGGTATTGTCAGGCTGTATTCAAATGGCGTTCTTTCAGAAAGACTATTAAGAAATAAAGCAGTTTCATGAGAAAAAATAATATTTTTTGATCTCATCATCATTATATACATATCATCCTGAATATCATCAGGCATTATGTAGGTTCCTTGTTTGATTCTTTCAAGCAGACCATTTTTTACATAATTTGAAAGAAGTGTTCTGGAAAAACCAAGTTCAGCTGCTCGTGCAGTTGTGATTATATTTTTGTTATTATGTAATTCATTCAGCAGTATTTTATTAATTATCATGTTTATCAGCTCCAATTCAGTTGACATTTATATAGATATTTTAATTCATATCTATATAAATGTCAATATATTTTTTTGACCTCTTATGGCGCAGTTTGCAGCGCGCTGCCTTGGGGTGGTAGAGGTCGCCTGTTCAAGTCAGGCCACTCAGATTTATAAATAAAAAAACAGAGAAATCATGGTTGGTTTCTCTGTTTTTTTATTCATTTTTATATACATTATCCACTAAATCTTTAATAATTGAGTTGACAAATATGTACACTCTAAATATAATAGTTAATATTGGTGTATTAATATTGGGAAAGTTTTTTTGAGAGGAAGGATTGAATGAAAAATTATTTTAAAAAAATATTTGCTGCAGCCGCGGCGTTTGCGCTGACGGCTTCAGTAATAACAGATGTTCCGGTCAAAAAAGAAAAATCTGCCCATGCTGCAGCTTCTTCCTATCGTTTTGACTTTGGAAACGGCGGAGTTGAATGGGGATATACAGGTGTATCTGCATCAACAGGATACGATTATTCAAGAGGATACGGATTTGCACAGACATGGAATATGCAGGATTCATCAGCCTCAGGACAGGGTGTTCTCAGTGACGCTGTTGTTTTCAAAAGCCTTGACAAGGGAAATACTTTTAACGCAGACCTTGAAAAAGGTTTGTATAAGATAACCGTTCATCTTGGAAATACGACAAGAGCGAGCGTTGTGGCAGAGGATGTCCTTCAGCTTATAAATCTGACCGGAAACGGTGCGGAGGATTCGTTTATCATCCCTGTTACAGACGGACAGCTCAATCTCAGAGTTACAGAGGGAAAAGAAAATACAGTATTTTCACTCAGTGCCCTTGAGATAGACAAGATATCAGACAGTACAGATACCCCGAAGACAGTATGGATCTGCGGAGACTCGACCGTATGCAACTACTATCCGAAGGACACAGCTCAGAGAGTCGGCTGGGGACAGGTTTTTGACCAGTATGTGAGCAGTGATCTGATGATAAGAAACCTTGCTGCGAGCGGACAGTATGCAGCAGGCTTTGTTAATTCCGGTCAGTTCGATACTGTTTTAAAATACGGAAAACCCGGAGATTTCTATATCATCTCCATCGGAATAAATGACACAAACACTAAAAATTCAACGGAGTCTGAATATTATCAGACAGTAACCGATATGACGAAAAAAGCAAAAGAAAAAGGCATGACTGTTGTTCTGGTAAAACAGCAGGGAAGAGCGGACGATATTTCAAGAAGCCAGAAGCTGACGGGAAGATGGTTCGGAAGCACACTTGACAAGATAGGTGCCGAGCAGAACGTTCAGGTGCTTGACCTTTTCAATCTTGCACAGGACTACTTCTTCTCCATAGGACAGGACAGAACATATGCTCTGTATGATTCCGGTGACACTCTTCACTTTAACAGAGACGGTGCAAAGGTCCTTGCAAGGCTTGTCAGTGAAAACATTGATTTCAAATCAGACGGTCAGAAAACAGAAAGCACAGTGACAACTGTTACAACACAGAAGCAGACGGTTCAGACAACTGCACAGACTGAAATAAAGACAGAAAAGGTGCCGGTTACTGTTGCAAAAGGCATCTACGGAGATGCAAATAACGATGGAACAGCAGATCTTACCGATCTGACACTTTTATCGATAAGACTGATGAAGAAACAGCCGTTTTCTGATGATGTAGTTGAAAGACGAATGGATTTTGACGATGACGGTGAAGTCAGCATAGCCGATCTTGCGATGCTCAAGCAGTATGTCTGCAAGGATAATGTCAAAAAGATAGGTACAGAATATACAGAAACTGAGTATGAAGAGGTTCCTGTCTACAGCTTCAAGAGCAAGTACTATGCTCTCGAAGGTGAAATATATCAGGGAATGACTGAAACCACAAACGCAGGCTTTGAAGGCGAAGCTTATGTAAATCTCGACAATGTTCAGGGAAGCTCACTCACCTGGAACAATATAGAGATCCCTGAAGACGGAAACTACATGGTTACCTTCCGTATAGCAAATCAGAGTGAGTCAAACCGCGAAATGAAGCTTGTCGTAAACGGTGATACGGAGAACTTCTGGGTTCAGCCGTTTAACTCAACAGGTTCATGGACTGCCTGGGAGGACAGAGGAATAGTTCTTCCGTTCAAAAAAGGAATAAATACACTCACTGCAATATCCAACATGAGCGAGGGCGGACCGAATATCGACTATATCAGACTTGAAAAGACTGATGAACCTTATGCTCTCGTTTATTCACAGGATCAGTACCAGCAGACACCTGTTTCAGCAAACCCTGTTCTGTATATCGCATCAGATTCAACAGCACAGAGCTACAACGACAGCTACAAGCCGCAGCAGGGCTGGGGATATTATCTCTCAAACTACTTCAACTCCAACGTTTCAGTTGCAAATAACTCCATAGCAGGAAGAAGTTCAAAGAAGTTCTATGATGAGGGAAGACTTGACAGGATACTCGGCACCATTAAGGAAGGCGACTATCTCCTTGTTTCATTCGCCATAAATGACGCAGGCTATACAAACGCAGAGCGTTACGCACCTGTCTGCGGAAACGCACAGTATCCGACTGACGGCTCATATGAGTACTATATAAACAAATATGTTGAGAGTACACTTGAAAAAGGTGCAACACCGATACTCATGTCACCTACACTCGGACTTAAGGCATATTCAAACGGAAGATTCAACGCTTCGTATACAGAGTATACAGACGCCCTGAAGCAGATATCATCAAAGTATCAGGTACCGTTTATAGATCTTAACGGTCTGATGGTCGATCACTACAATTCCATAGGCTATGACAATGCAAAGCTCTATCATTTGGCAGGAGTTGTGAACGGTTCGACTGACATGACACATTTCTCAGAAGCCGGTGCCGACAAGGTTGCAGGACTCGTTGCAGGAGCAATAAAAAATCTCGGAATACCGCTTTCGGATGATGTAAAATGATATACAGCGCAGAGCTTTGAATCAGGTTATGATATTAGTAAAATAAGAACGGATGCCCGCAAAAAAATAAGATGCGGGCATCTGTTTTTTATGAAAAGGAGAAGCAGTAAAATTTGAATCAGAAGATCGGAAAGTATGCCTTGCAAAGCAAGTTGACAAAAAATACAGCTTTTGATATAATGAAACCATTATATTTTATTTATTTGCACAAAATGTTTTGCGATTTTTTAAAATAATATATCGCATTTCATAATGTTTTAGAAATATGCTTATTGTTAAAATACGACAATAAACACATTTTAAAACAGCGCAGAACTTTGAAAATGATAATATGGGATATTTAACCTAATTTAGAAAAGGAGAAGTAAATATGAAAAGAAAAGTATTTTTTAAACGAACAGTCGCAGCAGTATCAGCATTTCTTATAGTGGCAGGAAGTTTACCGTATGAGAGGTGCTTCAATAATTTGTTTTCAAACGTTGTTACTGTATCAGCCGGTCCTTTAAAAGGAACGGAGATCTTTTATGATGATAATTACAACAGCAGCACAGTGTTTGAGGTAAACTCACTTGATGACCTTAATGCTTTTGCAGCAGCTGTAAACAGCGGAAAAGATTTTGCAGGCAAAACAGTAAAACTGACCAATGACATCACAGAACCATTTAAAACTCCAATCGGTAAATTTGTATCAGATACAGAGAACCTGCCGTTCAAGGGTACGTTTGACGGACAGGATTGTACAATAAAGCTAGGGATAGAACAAAACAGTAAATGTGTTGGTTTGTTTGGGTATGCAGAAGAAGCGACTATAAAGGATGTTATTGTTACCGGTTCAGTAAAAGGTAAAAAATATGTTGGCGGTATTTGCGGTTATATGAAACGTGGTGTTATAACAGGATGCTTCAATACATCAGCAGCTGTAAGCGGACGTGATATAAACGGCGGTATTGCGGGGAAAGTGTATGGTGGTAAGGTTATTAACTGCGGCAACCGGGCTGATGTTACATTTACTGAGTACTATGGCGGAGGAGGACTTGTTGGCTATTTATGTAACGGCAGTACATTGTCAAACAGTTACAACTTGTCGAAAAACTGCGGCGGTGGTTTGGCAGGAAACAACTTTGGAAATATTTTTGACTGCTTTAATATCGATTCCAAAATTTGCGCAGATGACGATGGATATATGAGAAATTGTTATTTTGATGGAAAGTATTCTTTTTATGAAGATTATGAGGCAACCGGAATGCCACACCAATATTGTATAGGACACACATCACTTGATAGTTTTGTACCAAAATCACTTACTTTTGAACTGAATACGAAGCTTCCAAACAGTTATAAATCATGGATAGCATGTGAAGGTGATTATCCTGAATTATGTAAATCAAGCTACGAACTTTTCAGAAATTATTCAGAAAATACTGAATTCCATATTACTACATATGGTGAATTTAAAGCACTGGCGTTTTTTGTTAATGCTGGTTATAGCTTTGAAAATAAAAAGATATATCTTGATGTAGATATTCCTCAGGATTTCAACTACGTTATAGGAAACAGCAGCAGAAGTTTTAAGGGATATTTCGACGGTCAGGGACATACAGTAAATCTTGCAATTGACGATCCTGAATATCAGAGAGGCGAGATCGGTCTGTTTGGCAGTGCACAAGGTGCAGTGATCAAAAATATCACAGTGACAGGTTTTGTTAAAGCCGGAGATGACATTAATTATGCTGCCGGAATATGCGGACGTGCTGAAAAGACAATTATAAACTATTGTACCAGCAATGCAGAAATAACAGGAACTGCAGCAAGCGGCGGCATATGTGCTTCAGCAGCTGATACAACAATAGTAAACTGTGTAAATAACGGATCTTTACAGCAGACAAACAGTGCCGGAATATGTTTTAAAGCAGCCGGAGTTTCTAAAATATACAACTGTATAAATACAGGAAATAATCAGGAATATGATATATCAAAGGGCGGTTCAGACGCTGAATTTTTGAACTGTTTCTGGACAAAAAAAGCACCGGAATCATACAGTTCTGTAAAAAACTGTTATTATGATAAAGCTGTCAGTTTAGAGAACTTAAGTCCTGAAATGACAGAACTTGAGCATTCAGCTTGTATCGGCAGCGGTGAAAACAGCCTTTATGCAATACTTAACTCAAATGTTGAAGTACACAATAAAGAAGTTTTACAAAGTGATGAATCTGTCTGGAAAAAATGGAAAACTAATACCGGCAGTTATCCGACACCGGATAAGGCAGATGAAATATATGACTGGATCGATGATTACAATAATAAACTGAGATTTAAAATCAGTACGATCGATGAACTTGATATGTTTGCTGAAGCTGTAAGCCGTGGTATTGATTTTGAAAATAAAATAGTGCTGCTTGAAACAGATATTACAGATGGATTAACCCATTCAATTGGAGATTACAGTAATACAAATGCTGCATTTAAAGGAACGTTTGACGGTCGGTTCCATACCATTAAGCTTAATATCAACAAGCCGGAAAGTAACGATGTTGGTTTGTTCAGCGCATTGAAAGATGCAACAGTTAAAAATGTTGCAGTAACAGGTTCTGTAAAAGGTAAACATCTGGTCGGCGGTATTTGCGGATTGATAGTTGACAATTCTGTAATACTGAATTGTCAGAATGAAGCAGCTGTAACAGGAAAAAATGTAGTCGGCGGTATATGTGCCGAGGCAGACTCTTCAGGTAAACTTATAAACTGTACCAATAATGCTGAGATCAATTCTTCCGGTAAAAAAAGCGGAGGAATAACCGGATGCTTTAAGGACGGTAAAATATATAACTGCGTCAATGCAGGCGAAATTAAAGGAACAGAGGAAAGCGGCGGATTAGTCGGAAAGGCTGTAACCTCTGAAATTAAAAACTGCTTTAACAGTGGACTGTGCAGCAGTAACGCATTTGTTGGCGTTAATTCCGGAAGCAGATATGAAGAATGTTATTATGACAGTGGTGATACCGGAGTGCCTGAAAGTAATGGAATAACAGGAATTGAAAGTTCAGAATGTAAAGGCCGCGGAGAGGGAAGTCTTTGCTTAACGCTCAACAGTAATGTTAATAATCACAATGTTTCTTCTATATGGAATGATGATGATATAATGTGGAAAGAATGGGATTCTGAAAATAATGATCCTGTATCTTTAACCTATATAAATGTTGGAACTGAATTATTTACCAATTATGATAATCAACAGGTATTTGAACTCTGTAACAGATCAGACTTTGCAGCTTTTTCAAAATTGGTAAACAGCGGCTTAAATTTTGCAGGGAAGACTGTTTTGCTGAACTCTGATATTTATGATGCTTACAGTGTAGTTGGAAATAAAGATTTAAACATCAGTTTTAACGGGACATTTGATGGTCAGGGACATGTTATATATTATGATATTGTTGGGTGCAGTTTGGAGGATGATGAGGTTGAGTATTTTGCATTGTTTAGTTATATAAACAATGCAGTTATAAAAAATATTGTAGTTGAAGGTGATGTACACGCTGATAGGTATGTTGGCGGTATTTGTGCTCGTGCCTCAGACAGTACTATAGAAAATTGTATAAACAAAGCAAAAGTCAGGGCTGATTTCGCAATTGCCGGCGGCATTTGCGCGGATCCATGCAATACGATAATAGCAAACTGTAGAAACGAAGGAGAAATCAGTACTGACTATTCGGCCGGCGGGATATCCGGAGTTGCCTCCGATAGTAAAATATATAACTGTATAAACCAAGGAGTTATTAAAAGTTATGATAGTTGTGCGGGCGGAATTGTCGGACAAGCAACTGATTCTGAAATTATTAACTGCGGAAACAGAGAAATTATTACTTGCAAAGAGCAGACGGGCGGAATAGTAGGAAAAGCAGTCGACACTAAAATATTTAACTGCTATAGCACTTCTGATGGAAGCATAAGTGAGAGTGAAAAAATAACAGGAATAGCAGGAATTGTCGGAACAGGTGTTCGAAACAAGGTTGTGAACTGCTATAATTCAGGAAATTATGAAAGATCTCCGATCATATCCGGTGATAGCGGTAATGTTGAAAATTGCTATTATGATAATGAAAACGCTGAAGATGTTTATCCTGTGGATGGAATGACCGGATTGGATCATGACTTATGCATTGGCAGCGCAGAAGGAAGCTTGTGTCAAATACTCGATAAAAATGTCAGCAAATACAACAAAGAAAGATCTCAAAGTGAAACAGAGTGGAGTGAATGGTATGCCGAAGCAGGTGAATATCCGGAATTATTAAACTTATATGATCTTTCCAATGCAGCTGTAACAGTTGATTTCAGTAATGGAAATGTTAAAGTTGAGGTTGACAGCGTACACATTTCGGAAACAGAGTATTCTGCAGTATACGGTAAAACTGAAAGTGATACTTCTGCAGTATTCCCGACAATTGATGATAAAGGTGTTTATTATGCGTTTATAACTGCAAATTCTGCAAGTAAGATATGCATGGGTGAAGGAAAAAGTTCGCCGTTTTCTCTCAGAGCACAAAGAGCAGTTGATTCAATATCTGAAATTGGTGATGTTGAGTTTACAGATATCTGCAGGGATAAAATTGATACTGCAAGAAATAATTATGACGAATTGGAAAATGAGGAAAAAACTCTTGTGCCTAATTTAGAAACCCTTACAGAGGCAGAAAGTGCTTATGCGCTCCTTGAGGCAATGTCAAAGATAGATGCAATAGGAACAGTGGAATGTACAGATGAATGTAAGGGAAAAATTGAAGCGGCAAACACATCATGCAGTAATTTGAGCGAAACAGAAAAACCACTTGTAACAAATTACGCAGCACTTGAAAAGGCAAACAGAATCTATGATGTAATGTCAAAGATAGATGCAATAGGAACTGTGGAGTTTACAGATGAATGCAAGAAAAAAATAGAAGCAGCAAGCACAGCATACGGTGATCTGAAAGATACAGAAACAGTGTTTGTAGCGAATTATACAACTCTGAAAGATGCAGAAGATAAAATAGAACAGGCTTCAGCAGATCCATCCGGAAAGACGGATGAAGATGAACAGACAGAGCAGTCAGAATCCGGAAAGACGGATGAAGATGAGCAGACAGAGCAGTCAGAATCCGGAAAGACGGATGAAGATGAGCAGAC